>NZ_SJPY01000009.1:26315-299866 GCF_007860185.1 Novipirellula aureliae | reverse complement strand
CATTGAGATTGTAGTAGAATTCATGAGGCTTCTTTCGCATGTATTGTCGAACCACGATGTCCAAATTGTTGGTTACGACCATTAACACCAAGTGAGCGAATCCTCGTGATTCAGCTCGTTTATTACATCGAGAGAAGCCATTTTCGTTTAAAAATCCAATCAGTCCACCTAAGAGTATGTGCACGGGAGCGGCGTAGCGACCGCTGCGGCCATCGCCAGACCTTGGGTCGCCGCCCCGTGATGCCCAACGTTATCCGACTAAATCATTCACTGCACAACAGCACTCCATAGACACAAGGAAGTACCGCTGATGATTCTCATACCCCGTAAGATCCAAAGTGCAGTAGTGGCTTCCATTGCGATCGTGCTCCTCCATGACACCGTCGTTGCCCAGTCTCCCACGAGAGCCAATCGGTTATTTCAAATCCAACGCGACCAGCTATCTGATGCTCTTGGAGCCAATCATCCCGCTGTGCTCGCGGCAACCGCTCGTGTTGAGCTTGACCGGCAGTCTCGAACTCAGACTCACAGCATTGTGGATTTACCCAAGCCCGACCAAAAGTCCCAGCTCAATCAAGTTATTAACGCATTCAGTGACCTCGCTTCCGAGACCAACCACAAGTCTCAGCTCAAGCGAGTTGTTGACGCGTTCAACGACCTTGTTTCCGAGAACTACAAGCTTAAAAGACGAATTTTGGAGCTTGAGAAAAAGTTAGAGAGGCTTGAGGAGAAAAAAGCGGGTGCTGAGTAGCTAAAGCACCCAGACCGTAGATAACCAAACGTCCAGCGTGCGGACTGGAAATGGTTTGACAACGAACGGGTGTGAATCCCGCCTGGGTAGCCGCTATCCGCCTTAATGCTCGATGACACTTCGTAAACATGCTGGACTGCTAACTGTATCTTGCTCTGCTATTCGACGTCGCGTAGACACTGTTGATGTCATCGGATTGGTTCCGAGCGTTTACTGGATCGCGACGTCATTTCGTAAACGACTTGGGATTGGATTGGTTTCGAACGTTTATTCGATGACGACGTTGTTTGGTAAACGCTATGTCACCGAGGGGGACGAAGTCCGCACTGGTACGCCCACTGAATGATGGCACACTGGACCACTTCGTAAACCATCGTGGTGCTTCGTGTACTCGATTGCAAACGTTTGCTCGTTAATTACATCAAACTTATTACACTCACACCGTAGCGGATAACAACGCGATCAACCGCAGTCGGCCACGATAGTTTGCGGTCATCTAAGCGTTAATCGGGCCGACGCGGTTATCGCAAGCGTTATCGGATTGATGCGCTGTAGTCGTTACGGCAATTGGTGCGCTGTCGTTGCTCGGTTGATGCGGATGCTCGAATCCTAACCGCTATACTTGCTCGGTCGAACACTGACCCGAAACCCTAACTGCTATCGCTACTCGGTTGATGCGGATGCTCGAATCCTAACCGCCATACTTGCTCGGTCGAATCCTGACCCGAAATCCTGACCGCTATCCTTGCTCGGTCGATGGTTGCTCGGTCTCGCTTCGGTCGGCTACAATGGTGTTTTAACGTTCGCCGATTTAGAAAACCTTTTCGGCGATTCCCCAAACTGATCCGATAACCAATCGATGAACGTGCGGACTGGCAAGGTCTGATTGACTAGCGGGGGGAGATCCCGCCTGGGTAAGTGCTAGCCCCACGCCCAGTATCGAGTGTTGCAGCGACTGTATAAGACCAGAGGTCGAAGTCAGTCGTTGAAGCGTACACAGAAAGGTAGTGAGGATGAAGCGATCGTAGGTGGCCCTGCGACGTTGAATGGAATTAGCCCCGAAATTTGGTAACTGTCGGATCCTGCCCAAGGTTTGTTCATGCCTGAAGGCAATATCGGTTGCAGCGTTAACGGCAAGCTGTCATCGGAGGCCCGGGGTCGGCGGCCCATTCGCACTACACATCATGTCAATCAGGCAACCAGTGAGACCCTGAAGTTCTTGATCGCTTCGCGACTTCCAATTGTGAGCGGTCGAGTATGTCCTAGAAGTGGAATAAGCGACGAAGACAAATGACGCTCAGGGAGTCGGATGACCGAATAGTACCGTTGAAGCTTGAAGTCCAATCAGGTGGAATGACGTCGAGTAATATCGATCAAGGGAAGGCGGTCAGGATTTCACGCGATTCAGACTGGGCACCGCCCGTACTCTGTGACGGACCTTCGGTGTTAACTCGGCTGTATCGCAGTATTTCTCTTGTAATGGGAGTTCTGGATCGCACCACGTTGTTTTCCCCGCGCGTACGCCCCCGCGCGTATCGACAACGACAGAGTGTGGCCACCCGTTTGCTTGGGCGATACCAAGTGAGATTTGGGAGCCGGATGCTAGAAAGTGGCACGTCCGGATCTGAGAGGGGCCGAGGGTCAATGAGGCAAGGTTCGAATCTTGTGACACCACAATCGGGAAACCGGTGGCAAACAGGGAATACAAAGTGTAACCTAAACCAAAGAGACCCCGGTCTACTCGCCGGGAGCCGCCGATGACGCGTTTACAAATCGAGAGTCTTTCGCGGTCGCCCGGTTACGACCGCCGTTCGCCCAATTGGGAATACGCTTTTTGATGGCAGGCATTGACGATGAGCGAATGTGCGAGTGCGGGTGGCTTGGCGCGCAGCTAAACGACCCCGATTCGCCTGTTGGATACGACTCGCTATCTAACAGTTTTCACTTTACCGGACCGGACCGCGCTCAATACTCGATGTACTACTGTCCCTTTTGTGGTGGCAAATTCCCCGATTCAAACAAGCGGATGAACGTTCCTCTCGCGCCACCGGGAGAACGCATACGATTAGAGACAATGATCCGAAGCGTCGAGAGTGCCGATGATGCTACCCGAGTTCTTGGTCCGCCTGACTACGACGGTCTGATGCGAACCTACCGGCAAACCGCGGACGGGATGACCGTGGACTCATCGGTAACGCCCACCCGCAATATCGAATACTACAACGTATCCGACTGGTACAACATAGAGTTTTACTTTCATTCCGATGAACATACTGCTAAGATCGTCCCCAAGAATCTCTCGGCGACTCAGCTTGAAGGCACTTTTGACTTTCCCGAATCCGATGATCCGATTGTCGGTGACCTCGATGACGAGTTGCACGGATAGGGCGAATCAGCGGATGCTCGTGAGCCGCCGACTTGAGTTTATTGAAGTGGTCGGTCGTTCGCGGCGGCCACGTGATCCGTAATCGTTATCCGACTGAAATCCGATGAAACGCTTCCTTCGGTTTCGCATCCTTACACTACTTTGCGTCACGTTCGTTGCCGCGATCGGACTCGCTCTTAGTCGCCCGTTTGATCCCAAGATCACATTTGTTTCGACCGTTGCCACGACACAACCGCTGGACGAAGGCGGAACATATCCGTGCCTTCAGTTCTCGTTTCGCAACGACGGTCTGTTTCCGGTGTGGTACAACAATTCCGGCCCGCTATCTTGTGATATGATCATTCGTCAGTTTCCTGCGAATGAAACTGCTGACTGGGTCTGGCTTATGCCTGACGATGGGGTGTGGACTCGCGTAGACCCAAGTGAT
This sequence comes from Novipirellula aureliae, assembly GCF_007860185.1. NCBI lineage: Bacteria > Pseudomonadati > Planctomycetota > Planctomycetia > Pirellulales > Pirellulaceae > Novipirellula > Novipirellula aureliae. The sequence continues at coordinate 296,302 of NZ_SJPY01000009.1, read as the reverse complement.
ACCGCATCGGTGAACGTACCGTTTGACACCGGCGCAACCCGCCTTAGAATCGGGATCAAGCTGGCTGACTGGCGCGGACGTGACGCCGAGCGTTGGAGCGAAACCGTTAATCCAACGCAGCTACAAGACGGCACATAACTAAGGCATCGCTTTACGCTTGCTTGTCAAACGCCCTACCGTCAAGCGAGCCGAGTGGTTTGGCCAAGGAACGTCTTTCGCGCGTCCTCGGTGATCCCGGCCATTATCGGAATGGTGCTCGATCGACCCCTGACCCGAAACCCTAGCTGCTATTTCTTATCGATCGGTTGTTGCTCTGTCTCGCTTCGATCGACTACAATCAGATTCACACCGAATCGGGACGAATGTGTCACCGAAGCGGTCGAAGACCAAACCGACTCCGCTCCAATCCTGCTGCATAGTTCATCTTTGAAGTTCTGCGTCCCCAATTTCTCGTCGATCCCCCACACTGATCCGATTACCATGGGTTGAACGGGAGTCGGCCACGACGACTTTCGGCAATCTAAGCGGTTTTTTTTGGCCGACCACGTTAACCCGAACGTTCGTCGTGTCGGCAAACTCGACCCCCAAGCTCTTTGCAGCTCGCAATCTTCGATGCCCAACTCAAACGAAATGGACCCGCTCAATCCTGGCCGCTTGCCCACTCCCGATGACCTTCGTTTCAAACCGAAGGAAACACCGGATCCTCAACACACGCCACTGCCATCATGGACCGCGCCAGCATTGGGCGCAATGATCGGTGCTTTTGGAGCCATTCCGGCATTTCAACAGTACGACGGACCAATGGCGTGGATACTGACTGGCGTGATGATGTTCCTCGGCTTGCTTGGTGGCTTGATTATTCTCGGTTACGATATTGCTCGGCGTTGACCGACTGATAGCGCTCGAATTTTGCTCGGTCCTTCGTTGGCTTGTAAACTGAATGGTCGCGTCAACGCAACTCGGTCGCCATGACAGGCCGCCCAAACAGCCCCGACGAACCATGGGTTGGACGCGGAGGACTCGAAAGCGATTTTGGGCAGTGGTTGCTCATCCGCTCGTCCCAGGTCAACCCAAACGTTCCCCGACTGAAGACTTAAAGCACTCCAATCTAAAACTGTAGCTTTGCCGATTGGTTTATTCGTACTGCTTTTTATGACAGTCGCTATTTTCCGCCGTGCTCGGCGCAACGGCAGATCTGGTGCTGCATGGGCCGTTGGTCTTTGGGTGGCTTCGTTTGCCTGTGGGATGCTCTGCTCGGTTGGGTACTTGCTGGTCCTCGCAGTCACAACTGATCCAGAGGTCACTGACATCAAACTTCGTGATATGATGCTTCTTCCAACCGCAGTTGGCATGTGCATCGGCGCATTACTTGCAACGTCTCTAGCTGGCCGACCGCGTAAAGAATGACGCGCGGGGAGCCATGCGGTGACCATAAGCGGCGGTGGTGACTTTGATTGAAGTGGTTGATCAACCCCCGCCGCCCGCATATCGCAAACGTTCTGCCATACAAAACAATCGGCCATGTCGCATCGTGCTTGACCACCTTGAGCCAAACGATTCGCCCATCGAATCACTACCGATACTGAATGCGTACCTTCATACCGTTGCAGCTACTCTCAAGCCAAAGGTCGATCGCAAGGCGAAGGCTGTGGTTGGCATCGCGTGCTTGCCCTCATTTGAAGTCGAGTGGATGCTTGCGCTTCAGTGTTCACGCAGCGGGCATTACACATCCTACGCACACACTGCCGACCAAGAAATCTGGCCGCTTGAAGAGACGAAGGCAATTACACCGATCAAGAACCATGCGGCTGTTTCAAATGAACTCGGAGCTTCGCTGCACAAAATCTTTCGACTGGCGCTATTGGGGACTCGGCATTCGGATTCGCCCAACATGGGGCTTGATGGCGTCACCTATCACTTTTCTTGCGACCACATGAGCGGTAGGACTTGGTCACCTCCAGAGAACTCCTTGCCGGGTAAACTGTGCGCCCTTTCCGATTGTCTTTACAATGACACAGTCGCCGGCAAGATCAACGAGCGCCGGATTTCCCGACGCGTCCGTTGGTTTCATGGCAACCTTCCCGGGTTTGATTGAAGCGTACGAAGGCAGAACAATGACATGCACGGGAGGACGGCTTGCGACGTTTATTGAAATGGAAAGTCAACTCTCCGTCCCCCGTGATGTCGGACGTTCGCCGACCAAGACTCTCACTGGATCGCCCGTAAGCAGATTCTTCATGGAGACTACTCGCTGGATTGCTACTTTCATCGCGCTCGCTATCGCAGCGGTCTCCACCGGAGCCAACTTCTTCCTGGCATGTCGAAAGCTGATCCTCTTCACGTCGTCCGGGCCCTCCTACATTCCCGTCGTAGGATTTACCGCAGCACTGCTTGGCTTATTGTTGGTGCCAAAGACCCAGGCCACACTATCGGCGATTGCCGTCACGGCGGGATGTGTGTTCCTGTGCTTTGACATCTCCCCCCACTGCGCGGATGTGATAAACTCAGTGCGTGCAAGATTGACCGGGCGCAAGCCTTCGTGACCCTAAAGCGGGGATTGTTTGATCGTGACGACGAATTCCATGTCTCGCGTCAACTACGATCAAGAGCGGCGAACCAGACGATGCACGTGAGTCGCCGAGTTGAGTTTTTTTGGAGTGGTGAGTCGTTCGCGGCGACCACGTGATCGTTACCGTTCTGCATCTCAAACAGCATGACACTGGAAGCCGACATTATCGAACGCATCCGCGCAGACTTTCCGGATGCTGGTACCGCCCTTGCTGCTATGAGCGTGAGTGGAAAGACCGGACGCATTGCGCGATGTATTGTCTTCGCTTCAAACGGCTCGCTCGAGAAGATGCGCGAGTACATTCAAATGGCGGAGACGGACTTTCGCGATGTTATCGTCGCTGGGGAATATGATGAAACAATGCGTCCGGTTAGGGATCTGTGCGTTTCATTTCTGATTGCTTCTCCCGATGATTTTTGGATCGCTGAGACTGCAAAATCAATTTACAAACGCGGTTATTCGCTCACGGCTGTGAAATCTGGCCCTGCAACCGTCGGTCCGTTTGACTACACATGCGACCGAAGCGAAGGTACAGCGACGTTTTCAAGCGACGTTCACGAAATTGAAATCGAAAAAGCAGATCGAAAGTGGTCCGTTAATTCGGACGATGACTTGCGGCGATTCGGACTGGACGAATCCTTAGACGACGAGGAACGATTCAGGATACAATTGGACTTGTACCTGTCGCAGAAATGATGCAGAACCAGGCCGTGAACCGGAGCGGCCGGTGACGTCGGTTTTGAAGTCATAGTTTTTCGCGGCCGCCCGGTTACGGCTGTTGTTCCCCGACTGAACGATGCGGGGCATTTGGCTAATGCATGAAACAAGACACAAACCCATACGAATCACCAGCGGAACAATCGCGGCCAGCATCGTCCCCGCCGATCAAACGAGGCCCAAGCATTCCAGTCGGGATCGGCATCTGCGCCGCGATCACGGTGGTTTATTGGATCTGGGAAAGTCGGACCGGTGGAAATATCCGGGTCGACCTGCTTTTGTTCTATCCGGTATTGTTCGGCTTGTACCTCTATTCCCTGCAGCGTCTTGGCTGGCTTTCGGCGATCATCACGCTCCTACTTATGGTTGCAAATTACTGCTTTTTCGCAATTTCGTATTCGCTATTCGACCTACCATTGGGGTGACCTGAGGCGATCTTTTCTCACACCGGTTCTTACTCGGTGTATTCTATGATCGGCGGCCTTGCTCTACGTTTCACGCTTCGGTGGTTCTTAACCCGACTTGCGGGGAACCAGACGATGCACGTGAGTCGCCGAGCTGAGTCTATCGAAGTGGTGAGTCGTTTGCGGCGACCACGTGATCGTTAACGTTCGCCAACTGAATTACGATGAGATTGAAGCCGCAATACAAACTGTCCGCACTACTGGTGGTGACATTGGTTGCGGCAATTGCGTGTTCTCTTGCTTTGCCATTCGATCCGACCGTGACGTATCTAGCGATGACCGCCTACAACTCGACCGACGGAACGGCCACACCCACCGCGTTTGCTGACGGCGTGGATGCAGCAGGCGGACTCGCCGAAGACGTTGTCTTCGAACTGCTGGGCAAATCAGGCTCCGAAGTCTTCAACGTCAGTAAAGGAACGAGTATAGATGACCTCGTAAAACAGATCAACTTGGTCAACGATGCAACCGGGGTTACGGCAACCAAAGATGGCCAAGCGTTAGTTCTGACTTCGAACGACTATGGCTCCGATGCGATTGTTGACTTCCGTGTCATCAGCGAAGACAGTGGCGGAACAATGACGGCATCCGTCGGAGCTGGGGTTCGAGATACCGGAGCCGATATTGTTGCCAAGATCAACGGGATTGATGCCAACGGCAAAGGCAATACACTGGCGATCAACACCTCGACTCTTGACGTATCGATCCAAGTCGATCAGGGATCAAGCGACAGTATCGACTTCACAATCAATGGTGGAGGTGCACTCTTCCAACTCGGTTCGGATGTCGTCAGCAACCAACAAGCGCGGATTGGGATCGGCAGTGTTAGCACCGCTCGGCTAGGTGGTGCAACAGGAAAAATGTTCCAGCTTGGTAGTGGTGAATCGGCTTCATTGACGAATGACCCCAACCAGGCAGCCAAGATCGTCACCGAAGCAATCGAACAAATCACGAGTCTTCGCGGGCGGTTAGGTGCGTTTCAATCAACGACCCTCGAGAGCAATATTGTCAGCTTGAACGATACGGTCGCCAACTTGCAAGAGGCGGAAAGCTCGATCCGCGATGCCGACTTTGCGGAAGAGTCAGCCCGTCTAACACGTGCTCAAATCTTGGTGCAATCGGGAACAAATGTCTTGTCGATGGCAAATCAGAATCCTCAAAACGTTTTGTCACTCCTGCGATAGCCCGTTGGAATGGTTTCGTTCCCTTGTCTCCGGGCTCACGTTTGGGAACGAACGCGATGCAAGGAGAATTCGCACCCGGACCTCTGTCTCCCATGCAGAGGGCTCCCATGCAGAGGGCTCGGCAGGCGGCATGCAAGACAACCCGCTCTCAGGTGGATGCCTGGGAAGCCGTCGCATGCTGAGGAATGCGTGAAGCTCACGGTCTGATGGCGTGCGGTTTCACTCGCTAGAAAATGCCGACTCCGAAATCATCACCGCCCCCTGATTCGTTGCCCTCGGCATCGACCCGTTCTTTGGTGGACTGGTTTGACTCATCCAAAAAATGTGGACGTGGTGGACTCCCGCTTTCAAGCTTCGCGGGTCCTTCCTGGTCGATCATCGCCGTTTTGTTGCCGTCGCTCGGTTGGCTTGCTTCCGATTGGCTATTTACTTCGTGGCCGTCGTAGTCAAAATCATCATCATAACGAGATTGATAGCCTGGCTCACGTGAGCGAGCGAGTTCCGATCTGAATTCTTCGATCACGGCGGATTGAATTGTTTCACGACATTCACTGTTGATTGGATGGGCGACATCCGCATACAGCTTTTGCGGAGAATCAAGATCGACATCAAGCTGAAGCTTCGTTCCGCAATGGTTGCAGTAGGTTGCTCGCAAATGATTTTTGTGAGAACAGCGTTGGCAATGACCGGTAAGTTTGCGACTTGGCATGGCAACGAAAGGACCGTTTGCACCGTCAATGATTTTCAGGTCTCGGACGACAAAGCATCCGTCCATCGTGATCGAGCAAAATGCGCGAAGACGATCTTCGGATGATTCCATCAGCTTGATTCGAATTTCTGTGATTTGCACGGTTCGACCCTCCCTAACCGTTCGGCGTTACAACGTTTGCTTCTACTCTGATCCTGTTTGGACGACTCTTTAGCAGTTGGAACTCATTTCAATCTGCGAAGGAACCATCGACTGCCGACAATGCGAAACACGCAACCCAGGATAATATTGACTTCGCAATTGATTTGCCACACGTTTCGCATCGACCGTCGATCGAGCAAAACCGAAACAAGCCGACCCGCTGCCCGTTAGTTGACACCCTAACAAGTTCGACCGCCACATCGATTTGAGTATTTCGTCAATTTCAGGAGCAGTTTTTGAAGCGGGTTCCTGTAGTCGGTTCAGCCCCCCAAAGGCGATGTCGTTTACCAAACCCGCCTCAAGTGCCACGATCATCGCAGCACTGTCAATTGTAGCGTCTGGAATCGAGGCCACGGAATAAACACGAGCTGTTGACAAAGAAACTGCTGGAAAAACCACCACAATGTCAAACTGAGAGGATGACGCAATCTGCGACAAATGCTCTCCTCGACCCGTCGCTCGAGCGGCGCGGCTCTTTTCACCATTTGGACCTAAAAAGAAGGGGACATCGCTTCCCAAACCGGCAGCCAACTCCAGTATACCCGAATGATTTGGCGAGATTCCATTTAAAATCGCCGCACACCTCAACGCTGCGGCCGCATCACTACTCGCACCTCCCATCCCCGCCCCCGCTGGAATCGACTTCAACAATTCGCAGCGAAAACCAGTCGGAAGATCAAAACGATTGCGGAATCCTTCGAGCGCCCGGAAGACCAAATTTCGATCGTCTGCCGGAATCGCGAGCCATTCCGTTTGTTCCGATTCGGGGGTAACCCCCATTTGGCAAGCGATGATTTCCTGCGACGGCATCCAGCGAACCGACAATTCAATGGAGTCAGATTGGGTACGCTCAAGCGATAGATGGTCGCACCAATCGATCGGTACCATCACCGTGTCAATATCGTGAAAACCATCATCACGTTTGCCGAGTAGTTCAAGAAACAAGTTTAGCTTTGCAGGCGGACGTGTTCTTACAATCGTCGAAAAGGGGAGTGGATCATTCATTCAGTTTACCAGAATTGCTTTCAAATGAGCTGCGGCGGCTGCCGGGTCCTCGGCGTCTCTCAATGCTCCTGTGACGGCAATACGATCAAAACCAGCATCGATGACTTGATTGACATTCGTTTCATCGATGCCACCGATGGCAAATGCGGGTATGGTTGTCATCGTGGCTGCCTTTTCAAGAAACGCTGTACCGACATAATGGCTAAATGACTTGGTACGACCACCGAAAACAGGGCCACAACCGATATAATTCGCTCCATCAATCTGAGCCTGTTCAATCTCTTGAACCGTATGAGTTGAAACGCCAACAAGTCGCGAGTCACCAATGACCTGTCTCGCAATCTTCGCTGGCAGCTCATCCTGACCGACATGCACGCCATCGGAATCAGCAGCGGCCGCAATGTCTGCTCGATCATTGACGAGGAACAAGCAATCGAGTTCGATCGCTAGTTTCGCAGCAACGACGGAGCGCTCGTAAAGGGTGCGGTCGCTTGCGTCTTTATCGCGAAGTTGAAAGACGTCCACTCCCGCAGCAGCAAGCGATCGAATCGATGCGACGAACATCTCGAGATCCTCGTGAACATCCATTAGCAAATATAACTTCGCTTGCTCGAGCAATCTTTGACGGCGTGAGACCGGTACAAGTCGTTCGATCGAAGCACAGTGATGATAAGCTTGGTAACGGAGTTGCTCGACTTCCTTTGCAAAGCCCGCGTCAATGGTTTTCCCATATTCCTCGATCACCCGCAGCGATTGTTGGATCCGTGACGACGCAGCGGCGACAATCTGAATCTTCGTCGTCCGGTTGTACTCGGCCTTGGTTTGGATCACCGTGCCGATATCATCCGGTGTATTGCGGGCCGCCAAGAGCATCGAACGCGATAGGGACGTGTTCACCAGTCGAGTCAGTTGATGCCGGAGCGACTTAAACGATTCGGAGTGCGAAACCGACTCGATTTCAAAACGCGAGTACTCTTCGATGGTCCGAATTCCCTCGCTGACCCGATTGATCGAGGCGTCTAAAATTCGATAGGTCGCTGTAAGTGAGTCCGGTATCATTGCAATTTCAAACTTGGGTTGCGTGCGATTCAGCGCATTTGCCGACTCCGAATGGCGTCGACCGTTCCTATCGCGGTAAAATCGTGTTATCCTGGGGGGAACAATTCTTCCCTAACGTCTCATTCTATCTAAGAGTGCTTGCATGCCGCTACCTACCATTGCAATTGTCGCTTTCATCGTCGTCCTGCTAATCGGATTGGTTCTGTTACTGTATGGTGTTGGGATCTTCAATCGTTTAGTGACACTACGAAATCGCGTCGACAACGCTTTCTCGCAGATTGAAGTACAGCTCAAGCGGCGGCACGACCTGATTCCCAATCTGGTCGAAACGGTTAAAGGCTACATGAAGCACGAACGCGAAACACTTGAAGCGGTTATCAACGCTCGCAAACAGGCTGTTGGTGGACTGTCAAACGCCGCTTCCGATCCGAGCAATCCCGAAGCAATGGCAATGTTGGCCGGAGCGGAACAAGGATTGTCTGGAGCCCTCGGACGATTGTTCGCACTGGCCGAAGCCTATCCTGATCTAAAGGCGAATCAGAACATGGCACAATTAACCGAAGAGATCACGACGACCGAAAACAAAATTGGTTTTGCTCGGCAAGCCTATAACGATTCGGTGACAGAGTACAACACCTATCGGCAAACCTTCCCACCCATGTTGTTTGCAAATGCGTTTGGACACACTCGCGATCGGGAATTGTTGCAATTCGAAGACGAAAACCTCAACGAAGCTCCCAAGGTATCGTTTGAGAAATGAGCACTCGCTTCTTCGAGCAGCAAACAAAGGCTCGTCGAAACACGGCATGGCTGGTCGCCATGTTTGTGATTGCGACGTCGTGTATCGTCATCGTGACGTTTTTTGCCGTCACCTACTTTGCCAACGTCTCGCTGCGCCCAAAACGGTTCGATCTGTCCAGCGTTGATTCCGTTAGCATCCATCATTTTTTAGCAAACCCGAAAGCGACGAGGTTCGGCTATGGTGCTGCGATTTTTGCTACCGCGATGATCCTCGGTGGCACGGCATACAAAGTGATTTCGCTTCGTCATGGCGGCGGTAGGGGCGTTGCGGAAAGTGTTGGTGGACGACGCGTCGTTCCCGATTCCGCCGAACTCTCTGAGCGGCGGCTACTCAATATCGTTGAAGAGATGGCGATCGCGTCCGGCACGCCAGTTCCACCCGTCTATCTCCTTGAAGAGCCTGGAATCAATGCGTTCGCAGCTGGATATTCATCAAGTGATGCCGTTATTGGTGTGACTCGCGGAGCTCTCAACCATTTCGATCGCGAACAATTGCAAGGTGTGATTGCACACGAGTTTAGCCATATTCTCAATGGCGACATGCGAATGAATATCCGTATGATCGGTATCTTACACGGCATCCTGCTGCTGGCGTTGATCGGACGCTTGTTGTTTCGACTGTTCCTCTACGGAGGCAATGGGCAAAGTCGATCGAGCGATAGTCGAAATTCCACCGGTCTCTACATTGTTGTGATCGCTCTTGTATTGATTGTTATCGGATCGATCGGTTCCCTTTTCGGTGGCATGATCAAGGCGGCGGTATCAAGGCAACGCGAATACTTGGCGGATGCATCCGCAGTCCAATTCACGCGAAACCCAGATGGGATTGCTGGGGCACTGAAAAAGATTGGTGGCTATGCCTCGCATGGACGTTTGCAGCATCCCAACGCGGCAGTGGCCAGCCACATGTATTTCGCACAAGGAATCTTTGAAGGGTTGAGTGGCTTGATGGCGACTCACCCGCCACTCCCGAAGCGAATTCGGGCAATCGACCCGAACTGGAATGGGAAATTTGCTAGACTCGAACAGCCTGGACCAATGCCCAAACCAATGCCCGAGTACAAACGCGAAGCATTGCAGGCGGCATCGGGTTTGGCGGCATCGGGTTTGGCGGCATCGGGTTTGGCTGGCACAACGGCTGTCAAAGCTGCACCATCCGATCACGCTCCGCTGCAAGTCGTCGCCTCCGCAGTCGATTCCGTGGGGACGCACGAGAAATACCACCGAGTTTATGCCGCAGATCTGCTGGATGAACTCGATCCGCGAGTGCGCGGCGCGGCAAGAGAACCCTATTCCGCTCGGGCGTTGGTCTTCGCGATCCTGTTGGACCAGGATCCTTCGGTCCGCAAGGACCAGATTACAGCATTGTCCGCCCGAATCGAACCAGCGTTGGTAAAACTCACGCTAGAGTTAGCAACAGCAATCGAAACGTTGCCAGATAAAGCCTACTTGCCCGTCGTCGACCTCAGTTTGCCCGCGCTGTCAGCCATGTCGAAACCTCAGTACAGCGCCTTTATGAATTCATTTGTCGAACTGGCTCGAGCCGATTCAAAAATTACCATATTCGAGTGGACCCTCGCTCAAGTGCTGATGCGCCACTTGCGTCCCCGGTTCGAACAAGTGCGCAGTCCCATTCCCCATTATTACGGGTTACAACGTCTCGGAACGGAAATCTCGATGCTGCTTAGCATTCTCGCTCGCGTCGGCCATCCTACGGCGCAAGGTGTACAAAGCGCGTTTGATGTCGGTGCTCGTCGAATCGGCGGGTCGCTTACGCTGCAACCGCGTGAAAAGCATTCGTTGTCGAACTTGGAAACCGCAGTCAAAAAACTACAGAAATTAACAGTCCAGCTTCGTGGCAAAATCGTCGATGGTTGTGCGGCGGTTGTGTGTGCCGATGGAACGGTTGAAGTCCGCGAAGCCGAGCTATTACGCGGTATCGCCGATTTGCTCGATTGTCCCGTTCCACCGCTAATCGAGCAGATCGAACCATGACCATTTTGGCTGGTCAACTTCTGCTCGCTGAAAGTCCCAACCAACTCGAGCTTCGACCTGGTTTTGTTCGCATCGACGACGATCACATTCGCGAGGTGGTTGAAGGCGAATTGCCCCGCTCGGCCGATTACCTAAATCCTAACGCATTAATCTGCCCCGGCTTCATCGATACGCACCTTCATTTGCCGCAGTTTAATATGATTGGCGCCCATTCGATGCCGCTACTTCAGTGGTTAGAATCGGTCGTTTTCTCTGAAGAAGAAAAGTGGGCCGACGCATCTTATGCTCACAAAATGTCGACCCAAGTTTATCGGCAATTGCTGTCCGTTGGAACGACTAGCTTTTGCGCTTACGCGTCGGTACATCACGATGCTACGCTTTGTGCGATGGAGTTGGCACACCAAACAGGGTTTCGGGCATTGATCGGGCAAGTCCTGATGAACCGGTTTGCACCCAAGTCACTTTGCCCGAGCACAAATCAATTGATCGATGAAGCGTCAAAAACGATTGAACGTTTTCCGATCGACAAACAAATCGCGGCCGCAGTCACACCGCGGTTTGCAATCAGTTGCACCTACGATTTGTTGGAAGCGGCCGGAAGATTAGCAACACAAGCAAGTGCGTTTGTGCAAACCCATTTGTCCGAAACCGTGGCTGAATGTCGCCAAGTGTCGGAGCTGTTTGACGGTGCTCGCTATGTCGATGTCTATCAAAAGTCTGGTTTGTTGGGGACACGGAGTATCCTCGGACATGGGATTCACCTGAGCGTTTCCGATCGAAAGGTCTTGGCCGATCACGAATGCAAGATCGCTCATTGTCCGACCGCGAACACATTCCTGGGATCGGGGGCGATGGACCGTGAAGCGTTAGAAACCGATTCCGTTACCGTGGTTCTCGGGTCCGATATCGGTGCCGGATATGAGCGCAGCATGGTACGTGTCGCTCGAGCGATGATCGAAACGGCTTCACTACGACAGAACAAAATTCCATCTGCAAGTTCAGCCTGGTACGACATCACCGCAGGTGCTGCCGACGCACTCGGCTGGTCGGACGTCGGGCGTCTGCAAAGCGGTTGCCGTGCGGACGTACTCGTCATCGAACCTGATATCAAGTGGATCGATTCGCCAGTCGACCCACTGTCGATGTTGATGTTCGCTTGGGACGATCGGTGGATCAAACGGACCTATTTGAGAGGCCAATGGCGTCACACAGAAGATTCTCGATAGGACGTTGATCATTGAGACGTCATCTTGCCGTCGGTAACAGACGCTTTCAATTGCATGATCGAAAATCGTCTTTTCCGGCCCGCCACCATTGTCTTAGAGAGATCGAACTTCTCTTCGATGGAGGAACCGCTTGCAGTGGAGCGAAGGATGGCATCTGTTTTTGACCAACGTTATGACGCAACCGTACCTAGCAGTATCGCGGCAACATCGCGGCAGCATCGGGTTTTTTAGAGCATCTTCCCAAGCAGAGTCGGTGAACTCGATGCATTGAGAATGCTTACCAAACGCGTCACAATCGGAATGGACCGTATTCGACGTCGAAATAGCGGTGACCGTTCACGGACGAAGCCCGTGAACGATTACACCGATAGGCCCCTGGTGGCTCGCTAACGTTTCACTCGTTTGCGCCAATAGCTAACGCCCATTTCGTTGACGGCTTTTCCATCGAGACAGATTTCGATGCGATCGGTGCCATCGACGACATTCTTTAGTTGTTTTGCTGCCGCTTCGCCACTTGGAGCCTCGACGGTCGCGGCGGACAAGCATTTCCCGGCATCGGACATCTGGCGAATTTCATAGCTTTTCGTATCGGTTTGGGTGGTTTCGAAGTTCAAGCCTGCTCCTCTATTAAGTATCGAATTGATGAGTAACATCCACACGGACGCTCTCTCTTTCCCATCAGGTAACGCCATTTACCCCAAACCTGTCAACCGCAAACGGCAAAAGAATGTCCCAATGGCGAGGTGAGTGCCATTGTCACTCTACACTCCGATCGTCAATTACGACAAAGCCGGCTTAGGATCAGACAAAATTCAAAAATCGCTAGCAACCAGGATTGACTAGCCATTTTTGTGAAGTTTGTACTCCACCGCATCGACCAAAGCACGCCAACTTGCTTCGATAATGTTTTCGCTAACTCCAATGGTGCCCCACGACTCATTCTCGTCACAGCTTTCGATGTTGACGCGTGTCGATGCAGCCGTGCCAGCCCCCGAATCGACAACTCGCACTTTGTAGTCAATCAATCGCATTTTGGCGAGCGACGGATAGACATCAAGTAGCGCTTTGCGAAGAGCCGCATCGAGGGCGTTAACAGGCCCCTTTCCCTCGGCAGCTTCGAACCATAACTTATCACCAACCTTTAGCTTGATGATGGCTTCGGCGAACACCGATTGTCCATCGCCATGACTGTCGCGATCCCCCGCGACCACGCGATACTTGATCGGTTCGAAATGCGACGTGTAAGAACCCGCGATGCGTTTGATCAATAGATCGAAAGACGCAGCCGCGTTTTCGAATTGGTAACCTCGATTTTCAAGCCGTACGACTTCGGCCAAGACTTTGTCCATCAGTGCATTGTCGTCAGCGATATGATGCTTTGTCGCAAGTGCAACAATGTTGCTGCGCCCCGACAACTCGCTCACCAAAATCCTTCGCTCGTTTCCGACCGATACAGGATCAATGTGTTCATAGGTCTTTGCAGCCTTGTTGATCGCATGAACGTGCATGCCACCTTTGTGCGCGAACGCACTTTGCCCGACAAACGGCTGGCTACTCTGCCATTGCAAATTAGCGGTCTCATACACAAACCGGCTTAACTCGGTTAACGACTGAAGCGACCGTCCACCGAGAACCGTGTATCCGGTTTTCTTTAACGCCAAGTTTGAGAGAACAGAGATCAAGTCAACATTGCCACATCGTTCACCGATCCCATTGATCGTCCCTTGAACCTGAGTCGCTCCCGCGTCGACGGCAGCCAATGAGTTGGCGACAGCCAATTCGCAATCATTGTGGCAATGGATGCCAAACTTGACGTCGTAGTCGGCTAGTTCCTGACGAGCGATAGCGGTGACTTCGGCAACCCGCTCGGGCAAAGATCCACCATTGGTGTCGCACAATGACAACCATTTTGCTCCCGCGGACGCCGCAGCCTTCAAGGTTTCGATTGCGTACGGAGGGTTAGCACGAAAGCCGTCAAAAAAATGCTCCGCGTCATAAATGACCATCGCATGTTTCGCTAAGAATTCGGCACTCTCGCCGATCAGAGCCAAGTTCTCTTCGAGCGTAACGCCTAACACTTCGGTAGCATGGTAATCCCACGTTTTTCCTACCAGCGTGATGCAGGGAGTTTCCGCGGCCACGAGAGCATTCATGCCGGGATCTTGATCGGCCTTCAGCCGTTTTCGCCGCGTCATTCCAAACGCACTGATTTTGGTTTCGCCAAGATCTCGCTTTCTCACTTCCTTAAAAAAGGCGACATCCTTTTCATTGGACAGTGGGTAGCCGCCTTCAATGAAATCGACACCAATTTCAGCCAAACGCTCTGCAATATTCAGTTTGTCGAGTAGCGAAAAACTAACCCCTTCGCCTTGCGAGCCATCGCGAAGAGTTGTGTCGTAAATTAAGATGGATTTCGAATTCATTAAATGAGATCGTCGATTCGACGCAAGGAACACGCCTTCGTCAGAGATGCCAGCAGTAAAATGGTCGGAAACAATTTGGCCCAACAGGATAAGCTGGTGGGCTGAAAGCGTCAATTCCTGCACTTTTTTCACTCAACCACCTGCCCATTGGGCCGTCAGCCCCACGGCGTAGACCAGCTCCGCATGCGAACCGCTCGGCACGCGATTCAATCTAGGAAACTCGCTGTAACCCGAACGAGCGATACAGACCGTCCATCGGAAACGGAAATCTCCTGACCAGCTGACTTTATCTCGGATGAGAATCTGTCTTCTCCAACCTTTGAGCTATCCCTTTAGGTAGCGGACCTCTGTCACACCCATTTGCGTGTATCAATCGTTGGTCAACGATCCAAAATGAATCCTCTAATACCGATACGTACGATCATCCCTTCGCGCCATCGCTCTCGATCCGGTATCTCGATGATCGTGGTGATGACGGTTTTAGCAGCACTTTTCGGATTGGGAACGATCTTGTTTTTTGTACGCATGAATCATCAAGAAAGCACACGAGCAAGCGAAGCTTTTGAGTACCTGTCCGACATTCGGTCTGCCCAGCAATCCTACTTTATTCGTACAGGGGCATATGCAAACAGCTTAGACGATTTGGATTTATCCAAACCGACACCCGCTTACTTTTCCGTAGGAAAGCTGTGCGTTCACAATCGAAACACAGACCGAACCTCTTGGCGGTTGACACTTTTACGAGCAGGCGTTTCGCCTCTATACGGTGACTATCAGATTACATTTTCCGACTCGGGATTTGATGAGTCGTCGTCCTCGATCGACGCTGCGCTGATGCCGCAATCGTCCCCTTCCCCTTCCCTACTTCGATGTTTGACGCTGGCAAAGTTGGAACGATGAGCAAAACTTCAATGGCTGTGATCGACCCTTCATCTTGTGATGATGGTTTTTCCGACTTAGGATTCGCTGTTCTTTTGCCGCCCAAAGAGTTGGTGACAAAAGATTCGAGCGGGGGCGAGCTAGCCATTGAGAACTTTGAGGACATCGACGAAAGCGTTGCGGCAAGGCGAGAATCGACGAACCTAGAAACCGCCAAGTCCTATGCGAAACACTATTTGCTGCCGCTATTCGATCCGCCTGCGGATCAACCTTTACCGATTCGTCCAGGGATTGGCGATGCTCTGCCGCAACGATGGTGTTACGATCATCGCGTCGCCCCCTTAAGTGATGATGGCGAAACGATTGAAGTCGCTATCGTCATGCCCGATAGCCTCTTGTTGGCCGATGAAGTTCGAACGTTGACCGGTCGGCAAATGAGGCCGTTCTTCGCACCAACGGCTGTTGTCGATCGATTGCTACACTCGCTCTACCCCATTTCGACTGCGGTAAAGCTAGAGGAGTCTCTCGAAGATGACGCATCTTGTTCGGTCACCGATCAAGGACCAGTGGACCCTCCAAATCATGCTCACAATCCGCTCTTACTCGATTCACCATCCTCATCGATAAGGGCGTTGCCCGAAGCGTGTAGCAGTGACTCGTGTTCGCTCAGTCGCATCTTGTTGCATCTGGCCCAAGGGCTAGTCGAACAGATTTTGATTGAACCCAACGGACGCACCGTCCAGATCCGTGCGCGGCATGGGGGTGGATTGTACGAACTAGAAACCCTAAGCCGATCGGCTGGGAAAGAACTCTTATCGCAAGTGCTATCTCAATGCGGTTGGAGTGGGGATGCTTCGACGAGCAAGATCGTTGCCAGCGGACAAACCGGAGAATTTCGGGTACGAATCGGCGAGCGTCGTATTCCCATTCGAGCGACGTTCTGTCCAACCGTCAGCGGTGTCATGGTGACATTGATCCGTGGAAAAACGGCTTCGAAAGCTCGACACTTAAATGAGATTGGTCTCCAAACTAGCCAATTCGATTTCCTGCAAAACCTGCTTCGCAAAAAGAGCGGGTTGATTCTAATTTCTGGCAAACGACGTAGCGGAAAAACGACGACATTCTATTCGCTACTTGAGCAGTGCAAGACGCCTGCCACCCATGTTTGTACGATTGAAGACGCGGTAACGGTCGATTTGGACGGCATCAACCAAGTGTCCCTATGCGATTTGCCTGGATTGAGCCGAGTCGATGCGATGGATTTGATCTCGATGCAACTGCCTGATGTCATTGGCATTGATCGCTTGAACGACGCGCAAACAGCAAACACAGCGATTCAAATGGCTGCCGAAGGTGCTCTTGTCATCGCTACGCTGGCATGTCGCGATGGACTCAGTGCAGCGGTGCGGATGAAACAACTTGGAGTCGATCCGTCGACATTGTCAAGTTTGTTGTTGGGGACGCTTTCACAAAAGCGTTACGGACGATTGTGCGTTCACTGTCGCCGTCAAGCATCACCACCCGCGGAAATCGCCGAAAAGTTGAACATGCCGCCGAACTCGACGTTAGCATGGCCGCGAGGATGTCCTGCGTGTGGTAATATGGGGTACAAAGGAAGCGTCGTTGTTTTTGATGTTTTCGCACCGCAAACGCAATCCGCTGCAGCGATTGGGCTACCATCGGCAAAGCACGTGCTCTGGACTCACGTCGTCGCCAATGAGATCAGTTCCGATGCTGCGTTGAATTCTCTTGGCGATCTGTAGTGTCGGTCTTCGTGCATAGATAGATAACTTCGTTTTCAGGTAGGCGAAACCTTTCCGCAACCGACGGCGAAAACTCTTCACGATAGCGATCAACCGAAACCGTGAACCCGGCGTCTTGAAGTCGATCCTTGTAGTCCCTTCCATAGAGCCGCACATGGTCCTCCTGACCAAAATGTTTCAATCGTTCCTCAGGCGATTGAATCGTAAAATCCTCGTAGGTATTTTCAAGCGACAGATCAAGAGGAACCTGCAATATTGCCCAGCCACCCGGCTTTAAAACCCGATGCAGTTCCCGCATTGCCTGCACATCTTTGGGCACATGCTCAAGAACGTGGTTACAAATAATGGCATCATAGCTGTTGTCTTCTTGTTCAATCGCGGTGATGTCCATTTCGATATCTGCAAAGGGAGCCTCAATTCCGGCACCGACGTATTGAATATTGGGTAGCGAACGAAACATCTTTCGAAAAACATATTCCGGCGCAATGTGCAGCAAAACCATCTCACGTTTGTAGACCGCCAACTTTTCGTTGAGGTACAGCCAAAGTAATCGATGCCGCTCGTAGGCATTGCAACCGGGACAGACTGCATTCTCTCTTTGCGAAACGCCTCCGGGAAGCATTTTTCGAAACGTTCCCTGACAACACGGACAGTAATACTTTTTCCCACGATAAATGAGCGCCATTACGCGACCGCCTGCTTCCATTAACAATGGAAAGAAGCGTTCAGGTACGTGCTTTTTGACGGAGTCTCTCACAGACATTGTTCGCTCATCGTTAGGTTAGGGCTTGGAATGTAGATTGTAGAAATCGAGAAATGGTTGGACGACTATCGTAATTGGTGCAAGACAACCCGCAACACTCACGATCAGGATATTCGGCAAAAGATGGAGGTGACTTCACGCTCGAATCTGGTAAAGCAAACGATCGTACAGCGCAATCAATTGAGGCGATTGATGATGCCATGTCAGCCCGCCATCGATACGCTGCCTACCGATTGCGCCAAGCTGATTACGAAGTGATTCGTCGTCCATCAATCGGATCGTTTGACTGGCGAATTCGGCGACGTCGTTGTTATCTGCATACAGTGCTGCATCAGCGACGGTCCGCTGGTTTTCGGTCGTGCGGAAACAGACAATTGGCTTTGCCAGCGCCATGTACTCCATCGTCTTGATCGTTGTACAGCTATCGTTGTACGCATTGCTCGGGTCGGGCGTTAGACAGATATCAAATGCTGCAATACATGAAGGGACCTCGGCGAATGGAATCTTTCCGGTGAAGTGAATTAAATTCTCAACATCCAGTTGTTTGGCGAGTGTTTTGAGAGTCGGAAGCGCCGGTCCGTCGCCGATGATGACGGCAAGAAAATCGTCGCGGTTATGAACCATCCGTAATTGCTTGACCACGTGGATTACGTAATCGACACCGTCTTGAGACCCAATCGCACCAACATAACCGAGAACGATCTTCTCCGGTGCATCTATTTCAGCATTCGCAATGACATCGCCCAAAAACGATTCGTTCGGTCCGTTGCGTACCACGTAGCAGCGATCGGGATCGGCTCCGCAGCGTCCGATTTGCATGCTTCGCTGAGTTTCGTTTGTGGCGATCAAGCGGTCGGCATGACGGCAAGCCAAACGTTCGAAAAATCGGAGCAAATGGTAGACTGAGTTTGGCTTTCGGTTCGGAACCTGGGCCAAATAGAGCTCGGGAGACAAGTCGTGGTGGTCGTACACAAAACGCTTGCCAAGAATCTTATAAAAGATCGCGATGATCGACGTCATATCAGGTGGTGTATGGACATGGACCACGTCAAACCCACGACGCAGATAGATCAAGATCGACCACAGAAAAAGTGCCAGCAAACTATAGCTGTATTCCATCACGTATCCGCAGAACCCACGAACTTCAAAGATGGCCGGATAGCGGTAGACGGTGATGCGACCGACCGTTTCTACCCATTTCCTCGATCGGCCAGTTGGGCAGATAACGGAGACTTGGTAACCCGCTTCGATCAACGATTCAGCTTCCAACACGACGCGTGTGTCCTCGGGAATGCTCTCGTTCTCAAGCAGCATCAACACTCGCAGCTTTCGCGTCGGCAGTGTCTTCTCAGATTGCATACTCGCCGCCAGTATTCTTGTGGCTTTGTTTCCAATCTTCTTTGGCGACGATCGGTGGATGTTCCGAGGATCCGGAAATCGAATGCTTGGGAATTCGTATCTTCTCACCTGTGTGCAGATCCAGCAATCGGCGTGCATAGCGATAAACCGTTTCGGCTGCTTTCATGGCAGGCTTCGAATGGATGCGACGATATCGTCCGTATTCAACCAATCGACCGCCGAATCGGGACTTAAACTTGCCCGGTCCGTACGCTTCGCCCTTCCATCCAGCACCGGCAAAATCGAGTATCGAATGCCCGTCGGCGGCACCACGGCGAATCGCGTCCCAGTTGAGCATCGAGTTCGCTGCGATACCGGGCGTTCGAATGATACCGGCATACCAACAGAACACGCGTCCCTTGAAGATCAAGTTGCAAACCGACGCAATCGGTGCGCCCTGATACTCGGCGATGCACAGAGAAACCTGTTTGGTCGGTAACTCTCGGGCGGCAGCAACAAACAAACTGCGGTCGACTAAAGGCACGTGCGATCGAGAATGACTCTGCTGCAAGTGCCCGTAAAGAACGCCCAAGTCGTCAATCAGATTTCCATCACGAAGCGTCACGCCGCGTCGCTCGCTTCGGAGAATGTCGCGGCGGCATTTCGCGTTGATATTGTTCCACAATTCATTTTCCGGCCGCGTCAAGTCGACGACGTAATTGTTGTAACCGAGTCGCTCGTAGCCACGCGAGATCATCACAGCATGCTCTCGCTCACCTTGCCGAAACGCACTCGTTTCGGAAACACACTCATCCCGTTCATACCGATTGGGGCCACAATGAAACACCGGCCGCACTTCGCTGAACAATGTCCGCTGCGCCACGCAACGGTCGTGGTGCTCCAACAATCGATTCAAACATTTTTCACCGATCTCGTCATCACTACAGATCGGTTCGGCGAACATGATTGAGCGAGCCGCCAATCTCCCGAGCGAGCGAATTGTGGAAATACGTATCGCGACCAGTATCGCTTGAACATCGCCATCGCCGACACATGCCGCTATCGCCAGTACCTCATAGCCTTTCGTTGCCTGCATCGTACGGCACATAGCCGCAGTGTGAAAGATCGAACCTTTGGGGTGAGCGGCGACAAACGCGTCCCAATCCTCCGTTTGGTCGAAAGACTGAATTCCAATGTGGCTCATATGCGTACAGGCTCCGCCGCGGTTTGCTTGGGAACACTTTGCTGGGTTGGTTGTGAATACTGCCTAAACACGCTTGCTAAACGGGTTGTTGTTTTCCGTATATCAAACTCATCGACGATCGTTTCACGGGCTGCGTCCCCCAGTTGTTCTCGGAGATTGGCGTCGCCAATCAAACGCTCTAGCGCATCGGCGAAGCTCACCGCATCGCGAGATTTTACCAGCAACCCGTTTTCGCCATCGCGAACCAAGTCGGGGATGCCCGATACAGGACACGTGACGACCGGCAACCCACACGCCATCGCTTCGATCAGCACTACCGGCATGCCGTCACGATCACCGTCCTTCGCCATCACGCAGGCCAACGCGAAAATATCGCTCTTGTGATACTCTTTAAGAACTTCTTGCTGATCGCGAAAATCGATTAACTTCACCCGATCTTGCAACTCGAACCGATCGACCACTTCCTGCAACGACTCCGCCTCCTTTCCTCGGCCGACCATCATTTCACATTGAAATGGTATACCTCGAGAAACCAAATGAGAGCAGGCTTCAATTAAGTATTCGTGTCCCTTCTTTTCGATCGGTCGACCGACTGTCAAAATCCGCAAAGGTTGATCACCTATTGCGCGTGCTTCGCATCGCGGGATCATTCGTTCCGTATCGATGCCCAGATTCACAATGTGCACATTCTCAACGTTTACCTTCGGACATAACTCCACGATCTTGCGGCGGTGGTAAGTCGCAATGGTGCAAATAAAGTCCGCCAATTCCAATTCGTACTTGGCGTCTTTCTGGTTTCGCTGGAACAACCCAAACGCGTGAGGATGTAGGCTAAACGAGATGCCCACAAGCTCTCGAACGACCGACGCACTGATGCCACCAAGCCAAACGAAATGCGCATGAATATGATCGATCTTCAGCCGTTTCATCTCCCGTGCCAAATGGACGTTTTTGGGAAACAAGGCCACCGCCAATAGTGCCAACTTAGGTTCGCGAAACGTTTGCCGTATCACTGTTACAAAAGCACTCAAATAGCGAATCGGTAACCTAAGTAAAAAGTAGATTTGAGACCACAGAATCGCCCACGACATCCACGGCGTGTAATGCGTAAGCGGCAACAATTTCTTGGCGACATCATGGACCGGTCCATCCTTAGGTGACATCAGCGAAAAGATCGAAACTTCAACGTCTTGCTCTTGCAACCAATATATCTCGTTAGCGATAAACGTTTCCGAGATGCACGGAAATCGATGCAAGATATACGCCACCCGCATTGGAGTAGCCGGCAGTGTAGCGGACGGCAAATCGAGCTTCGAAGCGTCGGACAATTCGTTCATGAGATTTGTATAATGAATAACTGCTGTTAGTGAATCGTTTGCGAAACCCGCTGAGTGCTTATTGCCGCATCATCAAAATAGATCGAACAGGATCCCTCCGTTTTCCCGCCAGTAATATGGTCAGTGTAATTGCCGATCCCCCAAACCGCATGTTCGTTCTTGCTACAAATCGCTGTCTTTACCTGATCGGCATGAAGAATCTTCACTCCATCCTGCCAAACGGTGATCTCCCCGTCATTTTTACTGTCGACAAGAAAAAACACTTCGACGTGGAACCAGTGGCCAATGGGC
Source organism: Novipirellula aureliae (assembly GCF_007860185.1). Taxonomy (NCBI): domain Bacteria; kingdom Pseudomonadati; phylum Planctomycetota; class Planctomycetia; order Pirellulales; family Pirellulaceae; genus Novipirellula; species Novipirellula aureliae. Next base: position 274,374 of record NZ_SJPY01000009.1, on the reverse strand, counting down.
AAACTTTTTGGATTGGTCTGTAATATTGAACGCGGGGAATTGATGGGACTGTAAAGTCCGACGCTCAATTGCCCGTTTCGATCATCGTGCCCAATGTTAAGTACCCAGGTCGGTTGACTGACATCATTCTCGTCCTCCGCTTTGAACTGAAACACATTCCACCATCCACCATCACCGGGATCCCACGGATCATACTTTTTCGAATTGTATGGTTTTGGCAAAAACATCCACGTGCTGTAGTAAGCGGATTTTGGTAGATGCGAACCCCCTTGGTCCCATGGCCGATCGGTCCAACGCATCAAACGCACCGCTCGCTTTCCATGTTGAGCCCGAATAGCACCACGGATCGTCGCTTGGACTGAAAACAATCCTGAATGGGCGACCCTATCTGTCGCTTCAGCGATCGCTTCTTCGCCACCTGTGTTGAAGATACCGGCACCTGGATACTTGCAGTTGGGAGGATCCCATTGTGATAAGTCACCCGTTTCATGATCAGCGTACCAGATAATGGACGCTTTCGTTTCCTCAGGCAATTGCGTAATCCAAGTCGAAGTCTGCTCAGCTATCGATCTGCTTACCCAAGTACACGACAACAGAACAGCCACACATAAACCGACAATCGCACGCATGAATCAGATTCCTTTATCGCTATTTGGGTGCGGCCTTATTGATCGCGACTGTGCGGTCTTGGATAGCCGCACGGTAAACCTCGATCGTCTGCCGTGTGACCACTTCCGCAGAACACTCTCTATCGAGCTTTGCTTTCCCTGCACGGCCCATCTCAATTCGTTTTTCGTTGTCACTCAGTAGTTCAATGATCGCATCGGCTAACGCATCGTGGTCTTTTGGCGGAACAAGTAAACCGGTTTTGCCGTGTTCGACCATCTCGGGTAGCCCGCCGACGTTGGTCGCAACGACCGGTTTTGCGTAGTTGTAGGCGACCGGAATCACCCCGCTTTGGGTTGCTTCGATGTAGGGCAACACAACGACACTTGACGATGCAAACATTGCCGCCCGCTGATCTTCGGTAATCCATCCGTTGTGAACTTCGAATCGATCGGGATTGCACATCATTTGTCGATAACGATCGAAATCCTCGCCACGCCCGCCGATCACAATTCGGACGTTTGGAAATTGGTTGGAAATCTTTGGTTCCGCCCGAATCAGATACTCTAAACCTTTGTATTCCCAAATTCGGCCAAAGAACAACAACGTTCTTCCATCGTCTTGAATATCTGCCGGTAGCTTCCGGTCGCCAATTGCCACATGCGGAATAACGTGAATCGAGTCCTTTCTGATTCCAAGCTCTTTTTCCACGATCGGTTTTAGTTCGTTGCCATGAACGATCACTCGATCTGCCCTTTTGAACCCGAAATCCATCACCCACTGTGGTGTCTTTCTGGAGTCACGATCCCCAGCATGTTGGCGTGGATCGTGAATCGTTACCACCAACGGATACCTTTTCAACAAAAGCAAAGCCAGGTTAAAAAACAAGTGACCATGTTGAAAGTGAACGACGTCGGGATGAAACGATCGCACATTACGTAGGATCTGGCGGATCGTTCGGCATTGTCGTAGCGGTTGCCGAAAACGGGGACGTTCAAACGATTCGTGGAACACGGCAGGATCGATAAGATGCAGATGCTCCTTGGCAATATCGCTGGGCATCACCAAGACCACGTCATGATCGCGACTCATGACATTGGCTTGACGAATGCAGTACTCAGGAAAGTAGTAGGAAATGACCGCTATTTTCATGACAATGCATCTTCAGAGACTCGCGACGTCCCGGGCATACCTTCGAAAGTCTCGTCGGAATTTGGATTGGGCAAATCGAAATTCTCACTCGTTGCTCTTCCGTAGGTCTCAGATCGATCGTCTCCCTGCCTGATGACCTCATGATGGCGCAGCCAAAGAACGCTTTGTGCAATCCCTTCGTCGATTGAATATTTCGGCCGGTAACCGAGCATTGAATGAGCTTTTTCATCACAGTATACAACGTCACGAGAAAAAAGCCCATTTAATTCGGCACCGCTTGGAACCGAACTCAGTTCACCTTTGACCTTCTTCATCAACCGACTCATCGGTCCCCCTTGAAGGTATACTTCCATCAAGCGATCCTGGTAGCGGGCAACGACGGTTGACGTGACCAAACGAACGGCATCCATCATTTGTGTACGCATTCGAGACTTTGCCGCCGAGAATTTTTGTAAAGGCGGAAACCCTAAGGCTGCATTAAAGCGTTCGAAGTAATCATTCCAGGTTAACGTATCGGGCCCGTTGACGTTAAACGCCTCGCCCTGAGCCGCATCACAGCGAAGCGAGCGGACGATCGCTTGCACTAAATCGTCAACATAAACCAAATTCGCTTTGCCATCACCCAATTGATCGAACGAGCCCCATTTGCCCGATTGCAAACGTGTCGCGATGTTACTGGTCCATGAACTGCTAAACGGGCCATAGATAACCGAAGGCCGCAGGATGGTCGGCTTCAATCCACGGTCATGAAATTCTCGGCAAACCGCTTCCGCTTCGATCTTAGCGTCTCCATACAAACGGTCGGTTAGCTCCGTCGGTGTCGTTTCGACAATTTCACCCTTCACATCAGGACCATAAACCTCTCCCGTACTGAGATAAACGAAACGCTTGACTCCATGCTTCACCGCAGCTTCAAGCAAGTTCCGAGTTCCGCCAACGATCGACTCTCGGTCATCCGTTTTCGCACAGTGGACAATTGCATCGATTCCTTGTACTGCCTTATCGACCTGATTGGCATCTTCGATATCACAGATGGCAACCTCTGCGCCGATACGTGCCGCCCGAGATGCTCGCGACCATCGACGAACCGAAGCAACCGGATGCAAACCATCCATTTCCATCATCATTTCGACGACTCGTCCGCCTAGAAAACCGGTCGCTCCGGTCACCAAAACCCGCATGGTTTGCTGCGTCTGTGCACCGCTCGGCAACTCACCGATATCTTTCACGGGACTCTTCCAAGGCATCGCGTAAGTCTTGCTTTCGTCATAGGCTTGCTCAAGTAACGAAATGGTCCCAATCGTGCTTCGACCACTGACCGTCGGCTCCGCTTTGCGAGCGACGACATCAGCAAAATTATCTAGCAAAGGTTTGGCAAAATCGACATACTTTACTTTTCGCGAACCGCAAGAGTAGACTTTGTTACGACCGTTGTGGAACTTGACTCGGACTTCCGAAAACTCTTCCGCAACCGCTTCAATTGTCCCCAATGATCCGACGATGCGAAAGCCATTCATCAATTTACCTAAACGGCTAACTTTGATTTCGACGCGACATTGACCGTGCTTTAGCCGGACGGTTGCCATCGCTTCAGGACCAATTTCGGAATCATTCAAAGACTCGACCAACGTCGGTGTTTCGCCCAGCCAATAGCAGACTGTGTCCAACAGATGCACACCGGTATCGGACCATGCACCCTTTGCCCCACGAGCAAAATGGTGCGGCGTCGCTGCGGGCCAATCAAAATCATTCCCATCGTGGTAGGTGATCGACTTCAGCTCACCAAGAATACCATCTTTGATCAGTTCGCGAATTTTTTGATAGGTGGGAAAGAATCGACGCGTTTGATTTACCGCCAATTTCGCTCCGTTCTGCTCAGCGATGTCAACCAATTCTTTGGCCTGACTGCCTGATTCCGTTAACGGTTTTTCACACAATACATCAATTCCACGCTCCAAAAACCACTTGCATATTTCGAAGTGACTCGCGGGTGGCGTCGCGACGATGACGCCGTCTATTTTTCCTTCCAAGGTTCGATAATCCTCTACCGCATCGGCAACCGAGAATCGTTTCCCCATCTCAGCCAATCGTGCAGCATTCGGATCAACTAGCACGGTATTGCCAACTGCCGAAGCGAGATTCTCGAGTGCGGGCAAGTGATAAAGCTCCGCGATGGCCCCACAACCTATCATTCCGATGCGAAGGTGATTACGATCCGACATGATTAGTATTTTCCTAAGTAGACGCTTGGCAAAAAATCCGCTCGAGTGCTCGTGAGCGATGGAAATAAAGTTAATGACTCGAAGACCGCTCTTCAGACTCTCCGGAGCTTGGGGCAGTATAGTTCCCCGATTCTAAAGCTGGCGTTCGCATTTTCAGCGAAATCGCATTAAACGTGTTTTTGAAAAATGTGAAATCCTCAAAACGAACCGCACCCGCGAAGATCAGCAGGATCGGATAAACGAGTAGGCTGGTGAGTACAATGACAGCCCAAAATGAATTGCGGACCATTGAAATAACAAGTGCTAATACCGCACAAGCGATTAGAATTCTTGTTGTCTCCAAAAATGTGTTGCGTATTTCTCGTTTTTCCATCGTCGCGACAAAGTAACAACACATTGCCACCGAACCACTGATCAAGGTGCCCAAAGCGGCACCGACCGCACCATAGCGAACGACGAGGAAGTAGGTGGCGACCGAATTGACAGCTAAACTGATCGCTGCAACTCGCATCGAACGATCTTGGCGTCCTTGAGCAAACAGCGTATAGCTGAGGAATGGATTCAAAAAATCGATCAGCAGGACCCAGATCAGTACTCGAAGGACGGTCGCCGCTTCGTCAAACTCGCTGCTAAATAGCAACCCGATCACTCGCTCAGGAATCACCGAGACGACCGCAACCGCTGGCAGCGCCAACAACGTCAAGACGCGAATAGAATGAGTGTACAACCGAGAAAACGAATCGCGTGATTCCGTATACATGCGGCTCATGACTGGGAAGATCGCCGTGGTGTAACTCTTGGCGACAACCGCTCCGAGACGCACCACTTTTCGAGCGGCACTATAGATCCCCGCTGCGGCTTCGCCTGATATCCATGACAAGACGATAATGTCCAAATTGGTGTAAATCGATGCCATCCAATTCTCGGCCGCAAACATTCTCCAACGTGAGATCAAGCGGAAATGACGATGCCGCGAAAAGGTCCACCCCAGTGCTCCAATACGCTGCATCCCCCATAGATACACCAATAATAGGAAACAGCGAACGACTAAGAATGCCCACAACAATGCAATCAAGCCGAAACCCTGGGCCAACAGCCAAAGACTAATGCCAATTCGCAAAAAACTCTCAAGCGTCACGCCGCCCGCCATCAACTCGGCTCGGCCGTGTGTCACAAACACCGCTTCAAAAACGACACATATCGAAGCGGGAATCAATGCTGCCGAAGCGATCAACATGGCTTGTCGGGTGTCAAGATCGTAGCCAAACAAATACCCAAGCATCCATATGGCAACCGAACCAAAAACACTAAGCATCGATGTCAGCAAAATACCTGACGTCAACAATTGGTCGCTATGGCGAGGCCAACGAGCAATATCACGTGTGAGAAGAATTCCAACAGCTGTAGCTGTCAAACTCAAAAACAATTCAAAGTAATGAACCGCAACGGTGTATTTGCCGAAACCTTCAACACCGAGTTGGTCGGCACAGTAGACGATAAACGCAAACGCAGCGATCATACGAATCATCGTACCCGCCAACAACATGACCGCATTTTTACTGGTCTTGAATACGGTCCCTCTTGGTTTTGAACTGTTTTTCGAACCTGCCCTCATCCGGCCCTCCGAAGCATCGTCGGAGCGCGGCGAGCGAAACGTTCGTGATTCGATAGCTTGTAAACGGCAGCGGACATTCCAAACAGCAACCACAGAATCTGGACTTGTGTCCGCGAGTTGAAAATATCAACCGCCAAATGCAGCATGTGCCCCGAAATGGATGCGAAAAACGCCAGACCAATGACAGCCAATGCGCCATCCTTTGTTAGCCAAGCCGCCATCGATTGACGCAGCGCATTACCAATCACCGCTAAAAAGGCGATAAATCCAAAGACACCTGTTTCGATCCAGACCAACAAGTATTTACTATGGACGGTGTAGTACCATTCGCCCCGGAACTCGCCGCGATCTGCAATATTTTGACCCGCCAAATGACAATTTCCTGAGCCATGGCCTAGCATCGGATGCTGTGAAATCAGTTCGAGTGCGATGGCCGACAAGTGCTTTCGTGCTCTGGCCGAATCTCCGTCACCGAATTGAACTCGTTTCTCGTAGACAATGATGGCAGGATAAATACTAACAATGACTAAAACCCCAGCAAGCACAATCGTCCACTTAGGTAGCCAACCTCGCATCAGCATTCCTCCGCCAATGATTGACATGCCCACCACCGAAGTCAAAATCGCACCCCGCGTTTGGGTCAAGAAAATTGCAACGACCCCCATGACGACCGCTACAAAAGCGAAACACCAAGACCGCTTTTCCTTCAATACAGTCAACGACGCCAGAACTGGCAACCACAGCATCGCGAGCGTACTGCCCGCCAAAACCGGTGAGTGCATTGTCCCCCCGTGACGCTGCCCTTCGTTTACGGTTAGCGTGATGGGCCCAAGATCGTATCGCTCGGTTTCAATGCCAAGAAATCCAGCGTAGAAAATCAATCCACTTTGAATCGCCATTGTCAAGGCAAATCCAAACAGGATAAATTGAACATCGCTGTGCGTTTGCAAACGGTTGGCAACGTAAAAAAACAGCAAATAGGCATGCACCAAAACTGCAAAATCGAATAGGGATAATGCAGGTTTTGTCGCCCACATCGCACTGGCAAGCACGATTGTCAGATACACGATCATCGGGTATCCGAAGATGCACCTGTATGCCAAACGGGACCGATGTAGAGCAGTATTGGCAGCCCAAACACCATACAAAAAGATCAGCGACAGAGTAGTCAGTGATATACTCAGCCCACCAACCGCCCCAAGTAACGAGTCGCTCTCGTGAAAAAAGAAAAACTTATCGAGCTGTAACGGAATCTCGATGATCGCAACCAACAAAGCCAAACGTTCAGGCCACGAAAGCGAATTCGCCATCGATTGCGAAACGTTCCTTTGACTCACCAAACATGTTTGTATCGGGGCGTTCACAACTGCATTAACCATCGAATAAGTTTCCCACGACCTCGGACCTAGACGGATGAGGCGGTGAACCTCCGAATTACTTTTGGAAGGTAATGCTGCGTTTTATTCAGCACGACGCCAACGATCTGTGTTGGGCTGTCTGCCAATCTTCTTAACAATCGTTCCGCCGCTTCGATTTCCGTTTGTTCGGACTCGACGACGACCAAAACGCAGTCAAGATGCTGAACCAAGGTGACCACTTGATCGGGCTGGTTCGCAGCAGGCAAATCGATAACCATCAATTTGCACTCATGTCGATAAGCATGCAACGCCTGGATAATATCCGACGGCGTACCGCGTAGGGTTTCGGTACATGAATCCGCAGCCGACGCGACCAAGTCGATCGGATATCCGTCCGCTCGTTGTAGACATTCATCATGCGAGGCTTGACCACCAACAAGTTCAACCAATCCGGGTGAACCGTTTAGCCCGAAAATATCCGACGTCGTTCGTTGCTGGGCATCCGCATCGACAAGCATGGTCTTAATACCGTAGTCGACACTACTGGTTCTTGCCAAATGAACCGCTAACGTACTGGCCCCTACACCGACGTCAACGCCGATCACGCCAAGCATCAATGCTTCGGGACCTTCGCAAGGACGCGTAGAGGAAGAACGCCCCATTAATACCTCGGCTATTAATTCTTGGCATCTCTTTTGGTAAACGCGATCGTTTGTCAACCCAGGCGAAGACAAACGACGCGTCTGTGGAATGTTAGCAACAACGGGAACGCCGAGCTGGTTTTCGACATCGAAACTGGTCCGGATCTTTTGCGACGTTCCCTCTCGGAGAAACGCCAAACCGAGTCCCGATGCCACCCCCAAACCAATGAACCCAATTGCAAACAAAGGTTTTTTCGGACTGACCGGGCGTTCAACGAACGACGCGGGTTGAAAGATGTGAATATTAGAGATCTTCTTTGCATTGAGCTGCTCGATCACGCGAGCCTCTTCCAACTTTTCGCGTAGCATTCTCAATGTGCTATCGAGCAAATGAATATCGCGATCTGATTCGGTTAACCTCCGTTCGCCGTCGAGCAATTGGTCAATACGCTCTTCCAACTCAGCTCGCTGTGCCAACTTCTGATGCATCAGTGCGCTAAGTCCGGCAGCTGACGTGGTTTGCTGCTGCAGCTCCTCTCTCAATTGCATCTTCAGCGGATTCGGGGTGGTGTTTTCATCAACTCGCTCACTTTTTGTCTTTGCAAGTTCATCGCGAGCGGAACGTAATTGTTCACGTATTTGGATGAGTTGAGGATGATTCGAACGACTTCGCGACGCCCAATCCTGTTCGGCAAGTTCCAAGTCATGAACCTTCTGGCGCATCCCACTCCACGTTGGATTCGTTCCTACCAACTTGGATGAAATAATCTCGTCATCGGTGATGTCCAACTTTGACTTCAAATCATTCACCATCGAAACAGCTTGCTCCAGTTGCCCAGAAGCGACAACCAAGTCACGATCCAGCCCCGAAATCCGTTCTTGCAACAAATCACGATTCGCTTGAATCGATATAATTTTATTGTCTTGCATGAATTGGCTACGCGCAGCAACGAGTGCATTCAATTGTTCCTTGACTTTAGCCGCTTCGGCCTTAAAAAATTCATAGGAACCGGCAGTGTGCGACGTCTTAATATGTTCATCCATGAAAGACTCCGTCAACTCTCGAACAATCGCTTGCGCCATTTGAGGTGTCTTTGCTTCGGCTTCAATCACAATCACGGTCGACTTTCGGGGCGAGAAGATACTGACCGAGGATTGGAGTTTCCGAACCGCACGTTCGCGGTCCCCGTACTCATCGCGAATTCCAGCGGCTAGCAATCCATCCATCAACGCTTGCTTGGCCGGGTCAACGACCCTATCGATCTTGTCTCCTAACGCTGGTGCGTGTGTTTTCGCTGCCGCCGTTTGTTGGGCGTTTCGTGGCAATGCACCTTCGATAATCGCAGCAGGGGTCAATTTGTCGACTACGGACTCTGCCATTTGACGACTGCTCAAAATTTCTAATGCCGAAACAATCTCTTCTTCCTGCGTCTTCTGCAACATTAATGTCGAACTCGTCGTCGCCGTGGGGTCGAGCGAAACGCTTTCTCGACCAACTCGTACAATCAATTTTGACTCGGACGAATAACTGCGCGGCCACAACGCAATCGCCATCCATCCCAACAACAAACTCATCAGCATTGAGCCAATGATTAGCCGCTTGTGACGAAAAGGAATCTCTAAGTAGGATTCAAGCGATGCGTTTTGGCTGGCACGCGAATTCGCCCAGAGGGGCGAAACCACGGGCTTCGATTCGGCTAACGTATGAAACGGGCTCGCTTCGATCAAAGCACGATCAGAACCGCTTGCTTCGTCTCGAGACGTTTCATTTCGCAACAAGGTTTGGTCAGACAAGTTCACTTGCGTTTTCCTTTTCTTTCACAAAGGAGCTGATCGCTTCGCTGACACGCGACACCTGGTCTCGTGTCATTTCAGGGTACATCGGTAGCGAAACAATTTCCTCCGCAACGGTTTGACACACTGGCAAACCCATGGGATATGTACGCGAGTCCACAAACGGAGCCGCTCGGCTTAGTGGATTAGGGTAATGGATACCCGCCGCAATATTCTTCGCAGCCAACGAAGCCATCAATTCATCGCGATGGGGCGTACGAACGACAAACAAATGGTAGACATGACGGACATCATGACGTTCTTCCGGCAACATCAATTCGACGTCGGCCAAATCCTCTCGGTACCACGCTGCCACTTGCTGACGTTGCTCGGTCCATTTTTCAACATGGTCCATTTTCGAGAGCAGAACACACGCTTGAATCGTATCAAGCCGGCTGTTGAAAGCCAGCACATCGTGTCGGTTTTTCTCTTTTTGCCCGTAATTGCGAAGCAAACGCAGCTTGTCGGCCAATGCCGGATCATTGGTGACCGTTGCACCACCGTCACCGAAGGCACCGAGATTCTTGCCAGGATAGAAGCTAAAACAGCCAATATCACCAAACGAACCACAACGTTTGCCATCGATTTCCGCACCATGGCCTTGAGCCGAATCCTCAATGATTTTCAATCCGTGCCGATCCGCGATCTCCCGAATCTCTTTCATCCGAGCAGGCTGGCCAAATAAATGGACGGGGATAATTGCCTTCGTTTTTTCCGTAATCGCATCCTCGATCAATTCGATATCAATATTGAAATCGGTTGAATCGATATCAATGAATACCGCCTCGGCTCCCGCGTGAGCTATCGCCAAAGCGGTTGCTGCAAACGAATTGCCTGCAGTAATGACCTCGTCGCCTGCTCCAATATCGAGGGCGCGGAGGGCCATGTGAATCGCTTCGGTACCGTTCGCCATGCCGATACAATGATCGACTTGGCAATAGGCTGCAAACCGCTCTTCAAATTCTTGAACCTCTTGGCCGAGAATGTACCGGGCTCCGTCGATCACATCGCCCATGCGGCGAAGAATGTCCTCTTTAAGAAGACGTGATTGAGTTTGCAAGTCAACAAGAGGAATCAGCGAAGTGGAGTTATCTTGATGCATGATCTATTCAGTTAGTGTAAGTAGCCGCGTCTCTCCGAGACGCGATTTTTCAGTGGCGTCTCTCCGAGACGCTGTGTTGTGGTGGAATTCGCAAGAATTCCCGACGTATTCGATCGCGTTGCATTCGACGTCTCGGAGAGACGCCGATACGGTCAGTGTCGCAGTCGACGTCTCGGAGAGACGCCGCTACGGTCAGTGTTGCAGTCGACGTCTCGGAGAGACGCCGCTACGGTCAGCGTTGCATTCGACGTCTCGGAGAGACGCCGATATGGTTAAAGTCGCGATGCTCCGGTCTCGCCACAGGCGTCGCAGTTTGCTTCGGTAAAATGCCCGCCAAGTTTCTGGCCACAACTGCAAACATAGTGTACATGCCGAGCGGGGGATCCAATCACTAAACTGTGTGGCTCGACATTTTTTGTCACCAAAGCCCCAGCTGCGACCATCGAAAACCTTCCCAATTCGATTCCAGGGCACAGAATCGAACCACCTCCAATGGAGCTACCACGGCGAACAATTGTTTTGACCAACCAATTCGCTTTATCCGAGTAACGCTGTTTTGCCGCTTCCATGCGACCGCTCCGAGGGTAGCGGTCGTTGGTAAAAATGACCCCTGGCCCCACAAAGACATCGTCCTCGATCGTGATCCCTTCCCAAATCAAAACATTATTTTTGAGCGTCACGTTGTTGCCAATGATCGCACCCGATTCCACAAAGGCGTGGTCGCCGATGTTGCAACACCGCCCAATTCGAGCGTTTTTCATCACATGAGCGAACGCCCAAATGTAGGTGTCCTCGCCAATTTGACTCTCGTCATCAACAATCGCGTGGGAATGAATCATTGGCTACTCACTATACCATTGCCGTCTTGGAGACGTTTGCAGAATCCGAATCAGTGGCAGCATCATCCAAGCCTTGTTGCAAGGATGCCAATTCAACTCGGAGCCCATCGCTCCGCATCGATACATCGGCAGCCTCTAAGACTTCAACCACGTCCAATCCATTGACACCATCGGTCAAGGGCACATCGCCTTCGTCGATGCAGCGAATGAATTCAGCACATTCGGCTTTTAGCGGTTCGTTCTCTTTGATGTAGGGACTGTAACTTCCGCCATAGCGGTACGCCAATTGAAAATCAGCGTAGTCGCCCGTGGCGTTTTTGGGCCGATCGATTCCCTTATCAAACACCTTGATCTTCTCTTGTTCCAAGTCATCGTAGACGGCCATTCGTTTATCGCCGACAACAGTCAAAACCCTCTCTTTTCGCGGGTCCAACCAACTAACGTGGACCATCCCCATCCGATTTCCCTCGAACATCATCGTTAGGTTGCAGACATCGTGGATTCCGGGGTTGAGTCGATCGAAACCGCTACATGTTACCGAGATCGGTTTTTGACCGAGCAGGTGCAGCATCATCGAAATATCGTGAGGTGCCAAATCGTAGAGAGCGCTGACGTCTTTTCGGACAGGCCCCAAATTTAAACGACGACTGCTGATGTAATTGATCGAGCCGAGTTCACCCGTTTCAATCAAGTCGCGAAGCTTCATCACGGGCGATGAATGCAAAAAGACGTGACCAACAAATAATACCCGGTTTCGTTCACCAGCGGTTTTGATTAGCGTTCGGCATTCCGCCGATGTCTTCGCCAACGGCTTCTCGACAAACACGTGTAAATCATTAGCGAACGCCTTCATCGATAATTCGAAGTGCGTTGCGGTTGGAGTCGCGATCACGACGGCATCAATAACACCCGATTTAAACATCGCATCGACGTCATCAAATGGTTGAACGCTGGGAAATCGTTCTTTGATCCGCAACAATTGATCGCCACTGCGATCACAAACTGCCGTGACCCTGCAGTTATCAAGTTCAGAAAAACAGCGGACTAAATTTGGACCCCAATAACCAACACCAACAATACCAACGCGAATCATGGAATTTTTTTCATTTGTACAAGGAAGTAAGTCGAGAAATTTGTTTACTCGTTACGTTCGAATAGCAACACAGAAAAGGTTCGACAAATGATCCGCAAATCCGTCGCAATGGATCTTGTCTCAATATATTGAATGTCTAAATCGATCATCTGATCGAAACTCAATCGGTTTTTCCCGCTGACCTGCCACAGTCCGGTCATCCCTGGAACCACCTCGAAGCGCCGCAGTTGCCAAGTTTGGTAATCGTTTAGCTTGAGTACATCTGGACGAGGCCCCACCAAACTCATGTTGCCAAGCAATACATTGAAGAGTTGCGGCAGTTCATCGATTGAAAGTTTGCGGATCCTCTCGCCACCAGGGATCAATTCATTTTTGTAATCTGGCTTTTTCAGCGTTCCGGTTTCGTTTGTTCCGTCTGCCCGCGATAAACTAGCGACATAACCACGGTGCTTTTCATCGCGGCTCACTTTCGGCACATGCATCGTTCGGAATTTGAAAATCCGAAACATTTCGCCACCAAACCCAACCCGCGATTGAACGAACAACACGGGACCTCGCGATACCAGCTTGATATAGGCCGCTACTAACACAAACAGCGGAGCCAGCAGAGGCAAGACTACGACAATACCGACGATGTCGATCGTCCGCTTCCAAGCAGGCGTGTAACGCCGCTTAATTTGAACGAACTCGTCCGCTCGATCAGAACAGTAGACTTCTGTGTCCGCTGCCCCAGCTTGAGTCCTGGTTTTGGCTCCGGTTACCGAAGCGGGATATCGCTTTAACGAAACCATGGGATCCAAACTCCCACTAGCTCGCGATGTTGTCTGACGACGCAACTTCAAGCGTCGAACCTTAGATAACGGATGTTTGGTTGGGGCATTCACTTAGCTGGTATCCCGGCAATTCAAAAAACAGTTTGAGCAATAAGCAAATAGCAAGTCGATTTCACTCGTCGAAGTTTGGATAAGTGTAGTAGGGAGGGAAGAATATGCAAACCTTTCTGGTTGTATTGAGCTTGCTCGTTATAGCAATAGGCGTGCATTGCGAGCTGATACCGAACCGCAATAAAATGGAAAAGCATCTAAGGTAACTAGACACACACTTTCTTCCGATTTGTGGACGGGAATTCAGCCACAGCCTACATTCCAAAAAACTTGTCCTGCGGTGGATTGGATTCCAAAAAAAATTGCTGCCGTTGAACAAAATTGGATATTTCACTCGTTCCCAGACTCCCGCCATGCAACACAATCGGGCAAACGGTTTCGAGTACGTACGTACCTACGAGCGCATTCTTAACCGCTTAAACGCTTACCCAACGGGCTCCGCATTTGACACTGCCGTCACTGGGGGGGCACCGGTCACACCCACGTCAACAAGTAAACCTAGTGGTGTGGACCACCGGGCAAGCGGATAAAACAAAACACAACCTGACTTCTTTAAAACTGAAAGTAGACAAATGGTTTGAAACCGACCGGAGAATAAATCACGAGTGACCATAACAAGACAACGGTAATCGGAGGGGAATACCAAGTGTCCGCTCGGAGACGCATTGCCGGGCGTAATTTCGTGCGCCACGCTAAATGTTCAGCGGCCATACACGTTAGTACCCCTATGACAAGAGGGGGATACCAGGGGATCCCCGGCGGCAAAAACAGCATTTGCGAAAGCATCAATTGGCAAGTCGCCATGTCCGGAGATCGGAAAACCACCCACGCGAACAGAACGACCGTCATCGTCATCAACCACCTAAAGAAAATCGGGATGGCTAGGGAGGTTCGGGCAAGCAGTGCCCTTTCCATACAAAGCGCAACCCCATGAACGGCTCCCCACAACACGAACGTCCAGGCTGCTCCATGCCATAGTCCTCCGAGAACCATTGTCAGCATCAAATTGCGATAGGTCATCCACGTTGACCCGCGACTGCCTCCAAGCGATATGTACAAGTAATCACGAAGCCAACGCGATAACGTCATGTGCCAACGATGCCAGAAATCGGCAAAGGATATTGCCAAATACGGATGGCGAAAATTCTTCGGGAAGCGATAGCCCAATATTTTTGCTACTCCAATCGCCATGTCGGTGTAGCCTGAGAAGTCATAATAGATCTGCCCCGCATAAGCAAACGCAGCAACCCAAACCGTTGTGCCCGCGTAGTATTGAGGATCGGCGAACACGACGTCGACCATCTCACCGAGCCGGTCAGCCAATAGCAACTTCTTGACGGCTCCGATTAGAAAGAGTTGAAATCCACCATAGCATCGTCGGTAAGACCAGCGGGGCACCGAGGCCAACTGCGGTAACAATTCGCGGGCTCGGACGATCGGCCCAGCGACCAACTGCGGAAAGAACGCGACGTACAGAGCAAAGTTCAGCAGTTTCTCCGTCGGCTTGAGCTTCTGCCGATAAACATCGATCGTATAGCTGAGCGTTTGAAAAGTGTAGAAAGAAATTCCGACCGGCAAAATGACGTTTAAAGTCTGCGCGCCCCAACCCACCGACTCCAACAACGGCGCAATAGAGTCAATAAAAAAGTTGAAATACTTAAACGTTCCAAGCACGCCCAAATTGACCGAGACGCTAACCCAAAGCCACCGCAGCCGAGTCGATCGTTCTTCCGCTGCGTCAATCTTTTTTGCAACAAAGAAATCGACTAAAGTCGAGAGCAATAGAAGTCCACAAAATCGATAATCCCAGTAGGCATAAAAGTAATAGCTGGCGACTAACAACAGCCCATTGCGAATCGCAAGCTGTTTCGTGCTCCAGACCGCTACAAACACAATTGCGAAAAATATCAGAAATTCAAGTTGAGAGAATTGCATCTAATCGGCAATCCTCGAAAACGTTGGGGCACCCTTGGCACGAAAAAAATCGACGACGTCCGCCGCGATTCTTTCGTAGCCGACATCGTTTAGATGCCCGACCCCGAATTGTCCGTTGTGAAATCCGTGTGGCCATCGATTGGTAGCAGCCGATCGGAGCAGTGAGCCTCGTGTATCGACAAAACCGATACCGTTCGCTTCCAATTCATTCTTTAGAGTTTGTATGGAGAGGGCCTCCTCAGCGACGTCGCCACCTACCGAAAAACCAATCGGAATATTGGGAGCATAAACAATCAATACGCGTTCGTCGGTTGTTGCCTCGATCGATTTCGCAATGGTTTTCCAACCGCTTTTCGGACCAACCTGTCTTGACTCGGAGTGAGGCAAAGTGTCTGCAACGGGGCCGACACCGAACCGCAACGTCCTTGGCGTGTCGTCAGGGTTGCGAATTGTCCGCCGGATCGCTTCGATGAAGAAAGCAGGACAGGCTTCTGCAATCCGACTGCGGTTCGTAGGCAGAGCCAACTCGACATCTGGCACGGACTCCTCCTCCGGAACCGGCACTGCCAAATCGGATAACTCGGCGATCAGAATAAGATGCATGTCGATATCAAGTTTTGAATCGACACGAGGAATTTGGGACAGCCAATCACTTAAATCATCTCCGCTACGCCCCAACGGCAAAACCGTTAACTGCATACCCGCCTGCTCGGCAAGCTGTTGTATTTGGCGGTGCAGCTTTTTTGAATCCGCAACACAGACTCCTTCTGCTTGCGAATCACCCCAAAGAGCAATTCGCAATTCAGCATCTGAAGTTCTTTGGGGAATGACCATCGGCCCGCCTGGCATTCCCATCGCACCGATTCGAGTCGTTGCATAGCCCTCACGGCGCCAGCGGTAGTGTTCGCCTCGCACCAGAACGGGCACTTTACGAATGGAGTCGATCTCAAACAACAAGTAACTGCGAACAAACAACGGCGACGTGGCCGCAATCAAGAACGTACCGACTAACCCACCCAAAACCCAATTTCGAAATAGACGTTGCTTCATGAGACGATCTTCCTCTACCAATCACCCTCTACCGACCACTTCTACTAGGCGTGTTGTTTCGCTCTACTCATACAATCGCTGTAGCCCTTCGGCGACAAGTTTCGGCTCGAAATCCGGAACCTGCTCGTTGATCGACTCCAAAACTCTGATCGATCTCTGCCGATGTTCGGGGGTAGCATTTTTTGAAATTGCTTCAAAAGCAGCTTTTGCAGCGATCGTCGTGGGCGATTTTTCGGACATCGAAAAGGTACTTAGTCGGTGTGCTAATAATAGCGGAATCTCGTCAAATAGATAACGGTGTGTCTTGGCGTTCAAACGTACCACCAAACGCTGTGGTGTTGCCTCGACCACGATCACGCGAACTCCGAAATCGATTTCAAAATCGCTTCCAGCTTTCAGGGTTTCGATTCCGCGGCGAATGCCGTCACGGTAATGATTTGCCAAATCAGAAATCTGATAGAGCGACTCGGCAATACGTAGTTGGTGATCCGTTCCAGGCATCTCGACACAAGTTTTCGCCAATGAACTCATCTGCTGCCAATCGGCATTTCGTATCGATGCGGACGTCCGACCAATCGCGATCTCCATTGCCGCAATCATATCAGGCGTCAAAGTGCTTTGATGTGCTTCGGTTGGCATCATCGGGTTCTCTAGGACGGACTCTTCCTCCTTAGCACTCCCGGGAGGCAGCATCGGGACATCCGGTTGCTCCACCACGATTGGTTCCGAAGCAAGCTCGGAAGGAAAAGGCTGATTCCCAGCATCCGTTACGACATCACTCGTGATGTCCGGCTCCGATTTCGACGGCGAATGGAAGACGGGATCGAATTCAGGCGACAAAGTCCGGCTCTCGTTCGAGTCATCCCGTTTTGAGGCGGCAGGGATTGCACTTGCAACCGGCGATGATCGGTACAGAAACATCCACGCCAAGCTGCAGAGAATGGTGACGAAGGCTACCGCCACTCCGGCGAAAATAAAAATACCAACCGGTGATCGACGGCGTCTCGATACAGTTCTACGTCCTGGCCCTTTCGGTCGAGCTTGAACCGGCGAACATGGCTTAGCAAATGAGGTGGGCGGTTCGATCGCGTCCGCAGCCGTGTTGGCGGATTGTTCCGCTACGGGCATCTCCGAGGTCAGCATTGCCAGCGGATTCGATTTTGGCAGATACGCTTTTAACGGATCGTCGGCGAAGGACTCGACGGTAGGATTTTCGCTCATATCGAATTTCGGAGAAAGAACTGCGTCAATGGACCAAGCACCACGAAACAAATTGTAGCCGAAATCGACAGATCTTTTGCCAAGCCTAAAAATCAAGCGGCGACAAAGCCCTAGCTCAATTGTGCTTGAAAACGCTCGAACAAATAATGGCTGTCATGCGGACCCGAAGCGGCTTCGGGGTGATACTGAACACCAAACGCCGTATGCTCGCGATGCCGAATTCCTGCGACCGTGTCGTCATTCAAGTTTCGGTGAGTCACTTCCAAACAATCGGGCAGCGATTCTTCATCGACAGCAAAACCATGATTCTGCGTCGTGATTTCCACTTTGCTTGTCGTGGTATCCATGATCGGATGATTCACACCACGATGGCCAAATTTCAACTTAAAAGTCTTGCCGCCGCAGGCAAGCGCCAACAATTGATGGCCTAAACAGATACCAAAAACCGGAACCTTGCCGATCAAATCCCTGATCGTCTGATGAGCGTAATCGAGTGGTTCAGGATCGCCGGGGCCGTTGGACAGGAAGACCCCATTTGGTTCCAATTTCCGGATTTCGTCCGCCGCTGTATCCCCAGGAACGATTGTTACACGATTCCCACGCGATGCAAAATGCCTCGGGATATTCCATTTCATACCGAAATCCATACACACGATATGTTTGCCCGTGTCGGCACCTTTTGCGTCGCCAATTTGATGAGCGGTCCAATCGTCGAGTTGGCCCTCCCAGGCGCAAACCTCCTTCGCCATCACCTCGCGAACCAAGTCGCGCCCCACAAGTCCGGCTGAGCTCTTCGCCTTGGCGATCAAGCTTTGGTCATCGAGATCCTCGGTTGATAAAATCCCACGCATTGCACCGTGAATACGAATACGGCGAACGAGTGCGCGGGTGTCGATACCGGCCAAACCGATCAAATTGTGCGTTTTCAGATAATCCTGTAGCCCCCCGTCAGCCCGATAATTGCTAAAAATTCGGCTTTCTTCGCGGACGATAAAGCCGCTAAGCGAAGGAGATTCGTGCTCGACATCAAGCGAATTGACGCCGTAATTGCCGATTTCCGGATAGGTCATCGTCACGATTTGGCCGTGATAGCTGGGGTCCGTCAAAATTTCTTGGTAGCCTGTCATCGCGGTGTTGAAGACGACTTCACCCGCCAATTCGCCGGACGCTCCGATTGCGTATCCTTCGTATACGGTGCCGTCCTCGAGAGCAAGTTTCGCAGTTTGTGGCATAGGTCAAAAAAAGGGTTGAAAGGTCGAGTTGGGTCGTTCGAGTCGCATTGTAGAGAAAAACCACCATTCTGGCGAGGCACTCTTCAGTGGGGAATTTTTGCAAAATGCAAAATGGACATTGCCGATTGCAAAATAAATCACAAAGCTTTTCAAAGACAATTCTCTATTTGCAATTCTCTATTTGCAATGTTCATTGTTCCATTTGCATTCTCATTTGCCGTTGATGCTCGTACAGGACGATTGCTGCGGTATTGCCCAAGTTCAAACTTCGCACTTCAGGACGCATCGGAATTCTCAATGATTGCGGGTTGTCGCAATCGAGGATCGAATCGGGAAGTCCAGACGACTCGCTGCCAAAAACGAACACATCCTCTCGCTCGAACGAGGCATCCCAAATCGATTGTTTTGCAAACCGCGAAAAGTAAAAAAAACGTCTCGGTTTTAGTTTGTGTGTTAGATCGTCCCAATTAATCGCATCTTCGAGCATTAAATGTTGCCAATAATCTAGTCCGGCGCGGCGAAGTCGTTTATCGTCAAGCCTGAAAGCGGCTGGGCGAACGATCCAAAGCTTTGCACCAACCGCAACACAAGTGCGTCCAATGTTCCCAGTGTTTTGAGCGATCTCCGGCTGGTATAACACCACATGTGCCGTCGGATCATTCGCTATACTTTGGCCGTCCGAACGACTCCGTTCCCCTTTTTCTCGCTGTACCCGATCCTGTTGTTTCTCAGTCATGCCGATTCAAGTTACCTGTCCAAAGTGTTTTAAGCGGTTCCAAGTCAGCGACAAATTCGCTGGTAAGAAGGGCCCCTGCCCCAGTTGTAAGAACACCATAACGGTACCCGACAAAGACGAGCAGGTCGTCATTCACGAGCAGCCTGACGACTCACCGAAGGATCGCAGCGGTCAAAGCGTTCTCAAACCAATTAAACGAACCGAAACCAAGGTGACTCGCAAGGGGCTGATTGCGACAATCTCGGCAATCGTGGGCGTTTTCGCCATCGCACTCTTCTTTCGGCTTTCGGGGGGTGAAGCGGGTACGCCGCTGTGGGCTCAAATCCTTGGCATCATCCTCCTCGCTCCCCCTCTCGTTTGGGCTGGCTATTCCTTCACCTACGACCAAGAACTTGAACCCTACCGCGGTGCCGAGCTTCGCAACCGCGTGCTGCTGGCATCCGTGCTGTTAGCCCTCGTCTGGATTGTCTATGCCTTCGTCCCCGCCTACCTGCTCGATCTCGAGCATGCCGCCGAAATGTCGTACACGACGTTTGGTATTTTCTTTTGCATCATGCTGGGGATCGGTTCGGTCATCGCCGTGGCGACGTTCGAGTTGGAAGTTTTTGGTGGCGTCCTGCTGGCAGGCCTTTACCTTTTATCGGTCGTGTTATTAGCGATCGTCAGCGGCGTGACCTTAGCCGGAATGCCAATCCCTATCAGCCCTTAGGATTCGAGCGAAGATGATCCCTGAACTCAAACAGCTTCATCAAGCATCCTCCTTGATCCGCATTCCGCCTGCGGACGGAGTTCCTTTGTCCAATCGTGTCCGCCGGATTATTGACTCAGCGCCGATGCGTCGACTTGCATCGATCAGCCAACTCGGCATGGTTTCGCTCGTCTACCCCGGAGCGACCCATAGTCGGTTCGAACATTCACTTGGCGTCTATCTCAACGCCCTACGTGTGCTCGCCCGCTTCGCCGATGACGCGGTCGCCCGCCCAATGATCACGCCCGCTATGGCGGATGCGTTTGTGTTGGCGGCACTGTTGCATGACGTCGGACATTGGCCGTTTTGTCACCCGATCGAAGATATGCAACTGAGAGGACTCGACAAACATGAATCGCGAGTCATCGAGTGGATCAAGAACTCCGAGCTAATCGATTGTATTGACCAGGATTGGGACTGTGATGTCGCACTGATCGACGAGCTACTCGGTTCCGCCCGTGGTGACCGAGAAACGCCGACCGATCAACTACCAATGGCTGAGTCGTCCCGCGCAGTACGTTTCCTCCGAAGTTGTCTCAGCGGCCCAGTCGACATCGACAAGATCGACTACTTACAACGCGACAGCCTTCATGCGGGTGTACCCTATGGCCGCAACTTTGACGTTGGACGACTGGTCCATTCGATGACGATTCATCCCGACCGGCAAACGTTGTCGATCGGCGAAAAAGGTCGCACCGCTGCAGAGATGATGGTCTTTGCCCGTTACGTCATGTTCAGCGAAGTCTATTGGCATCCGACTGTCCGCTCGGCAACCGCGATGCTGCAACGAGCCGTCTTTTCGCTTTGGACCCGATCGAGTTCCGATCGTCCCAACTTGCAAGATTCTTTTAAGCTAACCGATAGTCAATGGACCGAGTGGCTTTCGAGAGAATACAGCAAAGCCTTTCCAACATCAGCATTGGTCGATGGCATTTTTGGTCCCGTTCGTAAACTTTACAAACGAGTGGCCGAGTTTGATGCGATGACGGATTCGAGTCTCCCTAACAACATCGGCGATAACGAAACCACTGCTTCGTCTGATCGAGGGAGGATCCATCGCAAGATCGCCAGAAAACCCTATTGGTGGTTGGTTCGGTGTGGCGAAATTTTAGCCGACCAACTTAGCGAACGTTGCGGGCAATCGATCGCGCCGACCGATATTTTGATCGATGCGCCGCCCGTCAAACTCGAAGTCGACATCAACGTCGATGTGATTCGCCGAAAGGGCACAGCCATGCAACTCGCGGACGTCTCCCCAGTCGCACGCGCATTGGCTCAGCAACAATTTGACAATCAAGTCAAACGAGTGCGTTTGTTCGTCCATCCCGCACTCCGCGACATGCTCCACAAGACGATGCCTGAACGAAGCGATTGGTCCGATCAGTTGCTCCAAGCAGTCGCCGCAACCGACAAGGAAATTGTCTGACGGGTCGCCCTTAAAGCCTTTTGATTTTGCTATGGCTGGGGCTTCCAGCCACCATTGAAAAGAGCACTGCCGCTGGAAGCGACAGCCACGAAACACGCAGCCTACGGCATTCTGCAAAAAAAACTCTAGGGTCGAACCGGGGCGCTGCGGCCACTTGAAATCGATTCCTGCAGCAACGACCGCAACCCTTCCGCAATCTCGGGGTGGGATGCCGCCAGGTTCTTGGTCTCACCTGGATCCGACTGCAAGTCAAACAATTGTCCCTCGGCATCAGGGGCAGTATCTGGCAATGCGTACTCGATCAGCTGTGGGTGGGTGGCGTAGTTGTTTCCGCCTGAACCTTTATGGGCCAGGTACTTCCAACGGCCACGACGAATGGCGAGGTATTTTTTTCCACCAAACCCCTGTTGCAACAGATAAGGCCGAATGGGCTTGTCTCGCTCTGATTCAAGCAACGCAGGCAAGATAGAAAAGCTGTCTTCGGCGGAATCATTTGGCAACACCGTATCGTTGATCTCAGCAACCGTTGCCATCACATCGGTCAGTGACGTTAACTCACTTGAAGTCGCCCCAGCAGCGACTTGCCCAGGCCATCGAACGATAAACGGCACGCGGTGGCCGCCTTCCCAGTTATCGCGTTTGACGCCTCGCCACGGTCTCGCCCCGTCGTGACCGTAGTCATGACGCATGTGATAAACCGTCGGTACTTCGGGGCCATTGTCACTGGTAAAAATCACGATCGTGTTGTCAGCAATCGAGAGTGACTGCAGCGTTTCCATCAATTCGCCAACGACATAATCGAGTTCAAAAATGAAGTCGCCGTGCGGTCCCGAATCGGTCTTCCCCTTGAACGCGTCCGCTGGAAAGGATGGTAGGTGCACCCCCTGGGCGGAGTGGAATAGAAAGAACGGTTGGTCAGGCTTCGTTGAAACATGCTGTTTCAGGAACGCCTTGCTCTTTTCCAAGAACACCAAATCGACTTCCTCCAAATCAAAATCGGGCGCAACGAAGCCAGGGCGGTTGTCGACCGCATAGGGGTGTTGGGGCAAGTCTGATTTATCGAGCCGCCCGGTTGGCGGATTCGGTATCCGTTTGCCGTCGATGTAAGCGTACAGCCAATCGGTGGTAGGACAACACGCGGTACCGAAAAACAGATCGAACCCGCAATCGATCGGTCCGCCATCAATATCGCGTGAGTAATCAATTCGCTCGACTCCGGTAGGGCCACCATCATGAATCGGCTGGCCTTCCGCATCATAAAACGTCAACCCGATGTGCCACTTGCCAAAACAGGCTGTGGCATAACCTTGATCTCGCAACATCTGCGGCAGAGTCAACTGCCCAGGCTCGATGAGTGAAGGGCCGCCCGCACCGGAGAATACGCGTCCACCGAGGGGAGTGCGAAACGCCATCTGACCGGTCATCAAACTGTACCTTGTCGGCGTGCACACCGTGCAGGGACTGTGGGCGTCGGTGAAACGCATTCCTTGCGACGCTAGCTTATTTAGGTTGGGCGTCGGAATCCGCGATTGCTCGTTATAGCACTGGAGATCACCATAGCCGAGATCATCGGCTAAAATGACGACGATATTCGGCGGCGTGTCAGCCCGAACAGCCGGAAACGCAGAGCAACAAAAAAACAATACGGCAAGCGGTAGTAGTCGATTCATCTGAAAACTCATGTTCCAAGAACGATTTTGCTCCAACGCGAAGCGTTCGGATTTACCAAACAGCATAGCTGAGACGCAACCATCCGCAAGCTCAGGCGGTCCGATGACGGTTCGTCGCGACTGCAAGCGGCAGAATGAGGATGCGACTGAGCGGGATGATCACTGCCACGAATCCGCAGCACATCCAAAAGTGATACCGAGAGTCGGGGCACAAAAAGAACAGGATCGACGCCAGTACGACAACAAGCAATAACCACACCAGCGTCACCTGACCTAGCTGCGACCAATTGAGAATTTCTTTTTGCCGCATCGCCATCACTGCAGCACAGACGGCCAGCATCTTTCCCCCCAAGAGCATGCTGACCACGATCGGCCAATACTCCCAGAACCACTGGGTTGTCAATTCAACAACTTCAACGTCGAGATGTGAAAGAAACCACCATAGAAGAGCAAATTGGGTGGTGAAGAAAAGAATGGTATAGCCGATAATCGCTGTCATCATGATCCAACTACGCCCCGCCATCGCGATCCAAAGATGGCCTGCGACAAAGCCGATGGCCAATAGACTCCACGACAATTGAACTGCAATGGTCGCCCGCAGACCAACGGTCAGCGGAGTCCCAGCGATGGTATCGGATCCAGTCAACTGACGCGCCCACTGGAACCACTCGTGTCGGTTTTCAGGCCAGAGCATCGTGATCGCAAAAACGAGGATTGAACTGAGAGTGAACAATGATGCAAGCGTCACGACGGAAAACAGCCGTGTCCAAGCCAACGTCGATGCGGCGATTGGGCTAGCGGCTAGATACGGCGGCAATGTCGGCAGACTTTCCGCTGACAACGGTTCCATCATTTTCATCATCGACAATATCGACGCGAAGAGCATGAAACAAACACTCAGTCCGCTCGTTCCAACAACGCTGTGTGTCCCCGGTGTCAATAGCAGGAGAAGGGAACTTGGCAACGCGATAAACAAAATCGCCTTAATCCGATAGCCACGCGACCGCTGCCAATCATGCCAAACCATCGCACGACTAACGCTTGCGTGTTGGTGAACCGGACAGACAACGTCACTCTGCCCAATAACTCGCTTCCATGTCTTTTCAGCGCGGCCCTCTGGATCAATGCTGATAATCCCCGACACGTGACACCTAGCCAGTCGGATCGACCGATGCGCAAACACGACACCAAGAACGAAGACGACCAAACATACGATCGCAATGCCGAATTCAGCAAGAAACGGAAGCCGCGCCTCACCACCGCCACTGATCAACGCGACCGCCAAATACAGAACCAACCCCGCCGACCCCAGCACCCACATGCGACGCCATGCCGATCGGTACGGACGCCAAACGATTGCGGTCATCCAAACGCTTGCAGCGGAGAAACTTAAAATGGGTGCCACCAACCACATTCGAGTTCCCGAGTGAGTAAGAACCGCTGAAAAGGTCAACCAAACAATACTAATCCATGCTGTTTTCACTGCGATTGGAACCAGGGTTAACCTCCAGTTCGAAATCGGCATCCGCAACAAGAAATGATCGTAACCGCTTTTTGCCGTTTCGAGAGCTTTCCAATCAACGACTCCCAACGCGAAAACTCCCCAAAGAATCGCGGGCAGAAAACAGATCGTTAACGCAAATCCGGCAACTCGACTCGTGGTCGGACCCGTGAACCTCTCGGGCATCAGAAAAAAGTACAAGACAGCAACAAAAATCACGGATAAAAACAATCGGATCCGCGATTGATGCTTGGCCGCGATGTAACCGAGAAGTGCATCGTTGCTAAACATTGGACCGCCCCTTTTCGCCGTTGTCCGTCATTTCGTTGCGACTGGACGCCTCCTGACCGGCTCGGGCTGCAAACCAACGATCGAGCGTGATCGCACGCTTGGAGATTAGCTTGACGGATGCCGGTAATTGTAGACCGGCCGTGCTTAGATTCCGGCGGTCAACGACACCCGTCCATTCGTTCTCGCTTCCTTGCCAACCGAACACTCCATCGACACTCGGCTTTGAGCCATCTTCGACTTGGCAAACGATTTCTTCGTAGCGTTCTTGCAGTTCATCATTCGTTGTGGTTTCAATGATCTTGCCCGTGCTCATTAAGGCAACGGTATCGCAAACACGATCGACTTCCTCGAGCAAATGGCTCGAGAACAAAACGGTGCGCCCATCATCGCTGACCGTGCGAATGATCGCTTCAAGAATATCACGGCGAGCGAGCGGATCAAGCCCGCTGCTCGGTTCGTCCAAAATCAACAATTCCGGCCGGTGGGCAATCGCCACCAAGAGACCCGCACGCGCCCGAAGTCCCTTCGACAAGGAGCTTAGGCGGTCGTTTCTCGATAGTCCAAACGAATCAAGTAGCTTCACCGCATAATCGTCATCCCAATCGCGGTAGACAGCTCGACTGAAGTCGATCAACTCGCCCACTCGCATCCACTGTGGAAGCGAATCCTCTTCGGTCAAGTAACCGATTCTGGCAAGGACGTCGACACAGTTGCCAACCGGGTCCTTGCCAAGCACGCGAACGGAGCCCACTTGAGCCGTGAGGGAACCGATCAAATGCCGAATCAGCGTCGTCTTCCCCGCACCATTGAGCCCGACCAATCCGAAGATTGAGCCGACCGGAATACTCAGGTCGACACCGTCCAAGGCGACATTTCCTCGAAACGATCGACTCAGGTTTTGAACTTCGACCGCTACATGGTCGAGTGCGTTGATTGGCGTCACGATTGGTTTTCCGAACGAGAGAGTTTGGCATCTTGCTTTCGCAACTGGACGATCAGTTCATCAAGATCCAGGCCGAGTTGGCGAGACAGAATAAGCAGTTTGTCGAGATGGGGAGCAATCAGTCGTCGTCGCTGGGCCATCGTCTGTTGCGAAACAGCTTCGGAAACGAAGGTGCCGGTGGTTCGTCGTTTCTCGACCAAGCCCTCGTGTTCGAGTTCGCGATAAGCACGAGCGACGGTGTTGGGATTCACACAAAGAGTCTCTGCCAACCCACGAATGGTGGGCAGCTCGTCGCCAGCGTTCAGGACGCCCGATACTATACGAAAGCGAATTTGGTCCACGATCTGCTGATAGATCGGCGTCGAATCGCTCGAAATGTGAATCTGCATCTTTACCTCGTTGTATCACTACAGTAATACAACACTACAATAGATTGATCAAGTGTCTTTCCCCTTTTTTAGAGGCTTTTCAGAAGAATTAGTGAGTAGATTCAGCAATCCCAAGAACCGAAGGGTAGTTTTTTCAGGAACCGCAGGGCAAACAGTATGCTTCGGTGCATCGGCAATCTGACGTTCAAAAATAGCCCTCGTTGCTCCTCAGCAGAGCTAGGCCGGAGGAGGAGCGTCCCCATGATGTCACGCTAGGTAGTTTTGGCGGTTTCTAATGGTTGAGACCGAGTGGTTTGATAGGGACGGATTGGTTGGTCGATATCCTGCACTAGCAGGCATCGCATCGCTCCACTCATCTCAGGAATACCTCAAGTGCCAGAAGTATCTTCTCAAAGCAAAGCAACAAGAAGCGACGTTGGCTCCATTCTGGGAATTTGGCGATTGGGAGAACCGGTCCACACCAGCACATCGGCAATGCATTGTCTCGCTCAGCCCGCCGATGCGAATGGCAATCCTCGTTGGGATTACGTTCTGCGCCGCCCGATTGGCTCGAATCCAATCGAAGGGCTACGCCAAATTCGGCATTTCAACGCCTGTGCCGCAGGCATCCACCATCCAAATTTGATCGCCGTATTGGACGCCTCCGACAGTGTGACACATCCATATTTGGTGATGCCTTTGCTAGAGGGCAAAACGATGCAGCGGTGTTGGGAAGAGGGACCGCCGAAACCTTTGCCCGTCGGCCTTTGGCTTGTGCGGCAAGTCGCACAAGCACTCGAGGCGCTGCATGCAGGCGGCTGGGTTCACGGAGACGTGAAACCGGCAAACGTGATCGTTGGTCCGACGGGGCACGCAACATTGATTGATCTTGGCTTTGCCGACCGAGTCCACTCGCCACCGAATCGTCTGTTTCGCGGCACCCCCGATTACGCGGCACCGGAAAACATATCTGGCGAATCGCTCACGCTACCTGCTTCCGACATTTTCTCTCTTGGCCGGATACTTTGGCAGTGGATGACGAGGGTCGAAGTGGTTAGTGAATGTCAACTGTCGCCTGTCGCAGAATTGGTTGAAGCGATGGTCAGCGAAACGCCCTCTGAACGACCGACGGCAAGTCAAATTTGCCGAGATTTACTAAGGCTTGAAATCGAATCATTAGGCTGCCACATCGAGCCGAAACAGCGACTGCGGCGAGCAGCCTAAAAAGAGGTAGTGGATCTTGTTAAAGATCCAAATTTCCGGGGATCTTTAGCAAGATCCACGACCGCCACTCCCAATCGGCCTGCCGGCCTTTGCCCGCCAAGACCGCCTTTGCCCGGCAAGACCAACCGGGCTGTCGATCTAATCGGTTTGACTCGACTTATTGTTTAACGACAAGCCATAGGCGACCGCTTACGGAAAAGCTGACGCCTTCGGCTAAGCGTTAAACGATTAAATCGACAGCCCGCAACGCGAGCGGCACATTTTGAGAGCAAATGTTTCGGAATCGATCTTGCTCTCAATCTCATCAGAGCGATATACCTGAACCAGCAGGTTTCAACAGCATGACGAAATCAATAAAATTTATAGTGTTTGGCGCGTTGCAAGGATGACGGAATGAATGTAAGGCTTCACAGCATCGTAACGATGGTGGACGGTGAACTTATCAACGGCGAATCGGTGGGCAACCCGGATTCGCTCTGCAGCGGGGCGTTTCCGCTTGGTGACGAATCGGACGGCCAAATTACGATGCTTGACGATCCTCGGCGAGCCCAACAATTGGCTCATTCCGATGCGGTCGCCGTCGTGACTTCGGTTCGGCTCGAATCGATCCCGATGGCTCAAATCGTTGTTGCCAATACACATGAAGCCTTTTCAAAAATCGTCTCCCATTTTAGGCCACCGCTCTCATGCGAATTACCTAGCATTGGAGTGGATTTGGAAGCGAATGTGGCCAAGTCGGCTCACGTGCATCCCTCGGCAATCGTCGGGCGTGGTGTGACGATTGGTGAGCGGACTCGGATTATGCCAGGCGTCGTGATCATGCCTGGATGTGTGATCGGATGCGACTGCGTTCTCTACCCAAACGTGACACTCTATCAACACACGCAAATCGGTGACCGATGCGTCCTGCACGCGGGCGTCATCCTCGGAGCAAACGGGTTCGGCTATCGTCAAGAAAATGGCCGGCACATTCCGACCGCTCAATTGGGTTTTGTGCAAATCGACTCCGACGTCGAATTGGGGGCTGGCGTGATGGTTGACCGCGCCACCTACGGAAGAACTCGCATTGGCGAAGGCACGAAGATCGACAACCAAGTGATGATTGGTCACAATTGTCGAATTGGGCGCCACAATTTGTTGTGCAGCCAAGTTGGCATCGCAGGCAGCTGCACGACCGGCGACTACGTCGTTTTGGCTGGCCAGGTTGGCCTGAAAGATCATGTCAATCTTGGTGATCGCACGATCATCGGTGCACAAGCAGGTGTGATGAACGACTGCGCGGGCGACCAAGTCTATCTTGGATCTCCAGCAACGCCGCAGCGAGAGCAGATGCAAATCATGGCTGTCGAGCGAAAATTGCCCGAACTACGGCGCGAACTCAAAACGTTACGTCGCGATGTCGACCAAATCGTCAAACAGAATCCTAAGTCGGCCGCAGCGACCAAGACAAAGGCTGCCTAAATGTCGGGAATGCCATTGGAACGAACTGATAACGCACCCATCGGACTCATCGCCGGTTGGGGGAGCTTTCCGATCGAAGTGGCCCGCGAAGTCACTCGCCAAGGTGGTCGTGTTTGCTGTATCGCAATCAAAGGGCATGCTTGCGAATCACTCGAAGCGATTTGCGATCGTGTGGCCTGGTCAGGCGTCGGCAAAGTGGGAGGGCATATCCGTTACTTTCGACGTCATGGAGTGAAACAGGTGACGATGGCGGGCAAGCTGTTTAAGTCCGATCTCCTGTTTAGCGGTTCACTTTGGCTAAAGCATCTACCCGATATCCAGTGTCTACGAACGTTTGGGCCATTGCTATTTGGTCGCAGTCGTGACGCTCGCGATGACCGCTTGCTGTTGGCGGTCACCGATACGTACAACCAGCGTGGGTTGCAAGTTTGTGCCCCGACCGATTTTGCACCGGAGTTACTTGTGAAGCATGGCTTACTTGTTGGACGTCGCCTCAGTTCTAGCCAACAAAAAGACGTTCAAATGGGATGGCATGTCGCCCGACAAATGGGCGGCATGGATATCGGGCAATCGATTACGATCAAAGATGGTGCGGTGATTGCCGTCGAAGCGATCGAGGGCACCGATGCTTGTATCGAACGATCTGGGCAGTTGTGCAAACGTGGCGGTTGGACCCTGGTGAAAGTCAGTAAACCGGACCAAGACATGCGTTTTGATGTGCCGACGATCGGAGCGCAAACGGTCCAAAAAGTGAAACAAGCCGGTGGATCAACGATCGTAATCGAAGCAGATAAGACGATTCTAGTCGACCGCGATAAGACGATTGAAGAAGCCAAACGTGCCGGGATCACGATCGTCGCCATGAGAGAATCCGATTTTCAATCGGTCGCGAGCGATGCAGCGTAGCGTGCCGGCTGAAATTCTAAAAAGTTGGTTTGGGCCAACTGCAAATTCGATCGTTTCGTCGATCGAAACGATGCCCCCCGGTTTCAGCGGCGCAGATGTCTTCCGTGTCACGGACTCCATTGGAAAGACGTTTGCTCTAAAACGCTACAGCGTTGGAACCACCATCGACCGGATCAACTCGATTCACCGCTTTCTGTCCGCAGTCTACCACAACGACTGTCAATTGGTTCCTCGCGTTTGCCCCGTGCTCAACGCGAATGACACAGTGGTTTGGGATGGGCTTCGGGGCTGGGAATTGGTGACCTGGGTTTCGGGCTCGCCAATCAAAATGACCACCAACCACCGAGTGCTACTCGATGGATTATCGAAAGGCGCTGCGGCGATTGCAAACGTTCATCGTGCGTCACACTCGCTTGGGATTCATCAGCAACCTGCTGCTGCCGTTGGCGTTCGGCTAAAACGAGCCGACGAGATTTCGAAGCTTCTCGATCAATTGATTTGCGAGGGGCGAGCAAACGTCTTTTCGGATAGCTTGTCCGCAAAAATCGATTCAGAACTGACCCAAAGTCTGCTCACCGCCATCGATTTTCTGGCCAAACGATGGCAAAGCATCACGAAATCGATCTCGGAATCACTTCGGCCCTTTGCGAATATGCGGTTATCGAACCAGCACGTCATACGCGACGTGCATCGAGAACACATTTTTTTTGACCACGACGGGATTTCTGGCGTCAGCGGAATCATCGATTTCGATGCGATTCGGGTCGATTCGCCAGCAACCGACCTGTCCCGCTGGACAACGAGCTTTGTATCAAGTGGAATCCAGTTATCGGAACTGTGGAATTCTGCGTTTGCGGGTTACCGGCAAGAATGGGGCCTCGGCGAACACGAAGAATCGCTGGCCCGCCATTTGACACTGGCGTCTGCATGGATCAGCCTCGCAAACTGGGTAATTTGGGTCGCGTTACAGCGCCGTTCGTTTCCCGTTGAGCCCAATCGAGTGGCAGCCCGAATAAATGAATGTCTAAAAACAGTCGAATTCCTTGAATAAAACTCGGCTGCCGGGTGGTCCTCTCGTTCCAAAGACCATTTCAACGTATAAGATAAAGTTTGGCTTCTACCTCTCCACCATCACGACGCAACCGTAAAATATGCAACCGTCACTGAAAAGAACTCGGCATCCGAGCAGCTGTCTTACACACCCCTGCGCAACTCTGTTGGCGGTAGCGGTCGCCTTCATGGTTTCGGCATTGGCTCCTTCAAGTGTTCAAGGGCAATTCGGCGACGACCCGTCGGAGGTGTTTTCGGACTTTTCACTTGGTGGTTTCGGAGGAGCAGCGAATGAAAACACGAAGTGGAAAGCCGCGTACTTCGTCGATTCAAATGGCCAAGGAAAGCTTCAAGTCGAAGCGAAGGTTCCCGAGGGTTGGCACATTTACTCGGTGACGCAACCCGAGGGCGGTCCGTTACCCACACGTTTGACGATCCAATCGCCTGAGTCCGCGAGATTGGTTGGCGATTTTTCGCCGGATAAACCGGCAAAGACGAGCGTATCCGACATTTTTGTCGGCGTCACAATCGAAGAACACTCGGGCACCGTCGTTTGGTCGGCACCGATCCGTGCTGCGAAAGGTTTCCATGATTCGATCGTGGTAGCTGTCGATGCTCAAATCTGCAAAGACGATGGCGCTTGCATTCCGATCGAGGAAACCGTGACCGCTAATTTTGTCAAATTGGCAAGCGATTCCGTCACCGGTGCGAATGCAAAGCCAGCTCCTCCCTTTCGTGATTCGGATTATCCGGTTGAATGGTCGGCGGAGCTGATTCCTGCGAACCCCAATCCAGGAGATCTGGCCTATTTGGTATTCAACGCCAAGCCGAATGCCACCTACCACGTCTACCAAGCAGCGGTGAACGACGCAGACTTTTCCACCAATTTTGTCTTCACCGAAAAATCGGGTTTACAGCTAGGGAAGCCGATTGCCAGCACGCAGCCGGTCTCTAGCGATTTGATGCCGGAGGTGTTCTATCACAAAGGGGACGCGAAATGGACGATTCCGGTCCAAATTCCTGGATCGGCCGCAGCGGGCGAATACGTTTTAAAAGGTGGAATCGCTTACACGGCATGTACCGACACCAGTTGTCTGCAGCCTAAAGCATTGGAGTTTATGACGACGTTCACGGTCGGAAGTGGATCGGGTAGCGCCCCACTCTCAGCGGTGGTCGAAATGAAGGTTGGCGAGCGATCCGACGTACTCGATGCTGCCGCGGTGACAAAATGGGTCGACGAGATCGGGGAGGTCGATACAAAACGAGGCGAATCAAGTGGTCCATCCGCGGAGGATGCTGGTACGGATGATTCAGTGAATACCGCAGGGTCAAAAGCAGTAACCCCCATCGTTCTTGACAGCGGCAAATCGTCGCCGAAGAGATCGTTTGCCTTCGTTTTGCTGTTGTCCTTTCTGGGCGGAGTGATATTGAATTTCATGCCGTGCGTTCTGCCAGTCGTTGGCTTGAAGGTGATGAGTTTCGTTCAGCAGGCGGGTGCCGACCGTCGCCGCGCGTTCCTATTGAACTTTTTCTATGCTGCCGGCATTCTGGCTGTGTTTGGAGTGTTAACGTTTCTGCTCGTGATCTTGTCGTTTTCCTGGGGCGAACAGTTCACGTACTTTCCCTTCCGTTTAGGTTTGACGTTGCTGATGTTCGCGATGGCACTAAGCTATCTCGGAGTTTGGGAGATCCCGGTTCCCGGCATGATGGCTGGAAAGAAGAGCCAGGAGCTACAGCAGCGTGAAGGGTTGTCCGGCGCATTCTTCAAGGGAGCCTTCGCAACAGTCCTATCGACACCTTGTAGCGGGCCGTTATTGGGAGTCATCTTCGGCTTAACGATTTCGTTGTCGCCCTTACAAAACATGATGGTCATGATGACGATCGGTCTGGGGATGGCGATTCCCTACGTGATGATCGGGATTTGGCCTGTTTTGGTAGCCTGGTTACCCAAACCGGGTGATTGGATGGAGACGCTAAAGGAATTTTTGGCGTTTCTGTTTTTGGCAACCGTCGCTTTCTTTTTCAGCATTTTTGACGACGCTGACAAATTGCCGCTGTTTGTAACGTTGATTGCGGTTTGGTTCGGCTGTTGGATCATCGGTAAAGTCCCCAATTGGGCTGACCTAGAGAAACGTTTGATCGCATGGGCAGGAGGTATATCGATCGCCACGGTGATCGGTTTCATGGCCTTTAGCTATCTCGGGGAGACCCCGCCCGCAGAAGAATCGGGGGTCGAGTCGATTGCCTGGGTCGATTACGACGAGGAACTGCTCGAGAAATACCAAGCGGAAGGGCGAACCGTGATCATCGATTTCACCGCCAAATGGTGTGTCAACTGCATCGTCAATTACAAGGTTGCTCTCAATACCGAAGCGACACGCGTCATGATCGAAGAACTCGATGCCGTTCCAATGCTTGCCGATTGGACGAACCGCAATGATGAGATCAAACAGAAGCTGGAGGAACTCGAAAGCCGTTCGATTCCGGTACTAGCGATCTATCCCGGTTCACGGCCGAACCAGCCAATCATTTTGCGAGATTTGGTCAGCCAATCTGCAGTCTTGGAGGCATTGGAAGCCGCAGGCCCTAGTATCGGAGTCCCCCCTGATGCGACTGCCGCGATCGTGGGCATGTAAAGTCGAGTGGCGTTCATTCTATTGCCACCTAACCACTCTGCGTCGCAATGTCATGCCTCTGCATTTTTCGCTCCGCTCTGCGAGCGGGCGGAGCGCGTCTTTGGTCTAGCCCGGATGATTCATGGGCTTGCAAATTGTTTTGCTAACGTCTACGCCTTCAAGCGTTTACGTTCATTGCTCGAAAAACAGTCTGCGTATTATCCGGGCTAGAGCTTGAAAGGATGGACCGGGCCAATCCGTCCACGCGATCAATAGCGGTGAGCTGAGCGGCAGCGCGGCAGCGCCGGATTAAGTCGGCCGCTGCCAAGGCACTTCGTCAACCCCCGCCTCCTGGTTTGCAACTCGCGAAAGCACGAACAGCAGATCGCTCAGACGGTTTAAGTAAATCGTTAACGACTCACTCATCTGAACATCGTCATGGCTCGCTAGGGTCACGACTCGCCGTTCCGCACGTCGGCACACGGATCGAGCTAAATGCAATTGGACAGACGCCAGTGCTCCCGCAGGCAAGATAAACGTTTTGAGTGGCGTGAGGGACTGCTCGTGTTCGTCAATCCACTGCTCAAGTCTAGCAATATGGGCATTATCGATAATCCTCATATCATGTCGGTCAGCGTCGGGCGTCGCCAGTTCGGCTCCGATCGAGAACAACTCGTTTTGAATCTGTTGCAACTGCCCATCGATCGCCTTGGAAACTCCTGAAGCTCGAACGACACCTAAACACGCGTTTAGTTCATCAACGGTTCCGTAGGATTCGATTCGATCGTCATCTTTGGGAACCCTTGGTCCGCCGAACAAGCCGGTGCTGCCCGAATCGCCACTACGCGTATAAATTTTCATTTTGGTAACTATTCAAATATTAGAAAACGCACATTGGAATGAAGGTGCGAGGGAAAAGAGAAAGTACATGATGATTCAATCTGATGGAACCGTCCGCGCCGCAGGTATTCTGCTGATGCTAAGAGCTCCCCAGCAACAATTTTTGCTGCTGCGTCATTCCGATCGTTGGGACTTACCCAAGGGACATTGCGAACCGGGAGAATCGTTTTTGGAAACCGCGCTTCGCGAGACGGAAGAGGAGACGGGGATCGGTACAAATGAGATTGCGATTGATCAATCGTTCCAGTACGAAATTAGCTATCCGGTGACATACCAAAGCAGGGGCGGTCAAACATTCCTGAAAACGGTTCGATATTTCTTGGGATACTTGGCATCGAAGCCAGCGTTGACGTTGACCGAGCATCAATCATCGCAGTGGTTTGATTGGAACCCGCCGCATCGGATCCAGAGTCAAACCATCGACCCCCTGCTAGAGGCGGTCGCTCGCCATCATGGCGAGAATTGAGCGGAAGCAAGCTCCCATCCTTTTGTTTGGGAACCGGTGGTGCGCCCTTCCGCGTGGGACGTCGAATGTACCAAACAGAAAGTGACGTTTTACCGCGAAACTCGGCAACCGTTTCGGCAACAGTCAAAAAGGGGGCCGAGAGCCAAAAGTCTTGGCGACTATCGCAGCGGTCGAAGCCGCGATGTCGCCTGGTTTCCAAATCGTGACAGCCTGGAAGCGATAGGCAGCGATGTTACTTTTCACCAGAGATTGCTTCCGAGACATTTCGTGTATGATCACGAACGCGAGCGAACGCGTTGAGCGATGCCAAATAGGCAACACTGACCAATGGAGGAATATTTCCATTGGAGAGATCCTCGAGGTGCTTCCGACGAAGCGATTTGATCTGAATACGAACCCGCTTCGACGCTGCGTCGGTCATCACCAGAACGTTTTCGTTGCCGGTACGCAGTGCTTCATTGACTTCGGAGAGATAGGCTTTGACAAATCGATTGAGTTCCACGAGGTCCGCCCGCTGGGACTCGGTAAACCGAAAGCCATCACGACGGAGTTTGCGATCGAATTTGTCGAGATCATAGACATAGTCGCTAATCGATTCAAACTCGTCGGTCATGCGAAGTTGTCGTCTCGCTTCATCCGCAACGGTGTGAGGGATATTCCCTGACAACAGGTTGGTGACGTAGACGGCGATCTCGTCCTGAATCGCATCGAGAATCTGCTCACGTCGTTTCAGCTTATCGGCGAGTTCTTTATCAGGCTTGTCTTGCTGGACCAACGTCGCCAACCAATCGATCATTTTCTCGCATCCGTCCGCCATCCGCTGGATCTCTTTTCCCGATTGCTCAATAGCCAACAGAGGGGTATCGAGCATGCGAATATCCAAGTCGGTCAAGTGGGGTTTTTCTTTAAAATCTTTCGCTGGAACCAACCAGGTCAAGAACCGCACAAAGATCGGAACGAACGCCAGGAATGCTAAGGAGTTAACGATGTTAAACAAGCTGTGCGTCGTCGCGATCGCCGCGGTGATCTTGGGGAAAGTCTCCACCCCATTGACCATGACCGAGGTTTGCACATTGCCCCCCATCAACCATTGGACAAGCTGGATGTACCAGGAGAAAACAGCCGTGATCCAAATGACGCCGATCATATTGAAAATGACGTGAAAATAGGCGGCCCGCCGCGCGTTGGTCGTCGCACCTAGAGATGCCAATAACGCCGTAATGGTCGTGCCAATATTCTCGCCTAAAACCAACGCGGCGGCGGTTTCGTAGCTGATGACTCCCTGAGTCGCCAACGAGATCGTAATCCCCAACGTTGCCGATGATGATTGGACCATTGTCGTGATGACGCAACCAACCATCGCACATTTTAGAACCCCAAAATAGGTGTCCGCTTGAAACGCATGGAACCAAGCCTCGAATTGAGGCAGTTGTTTGATGATCGCACAGGCGTTCTTCATCAACTCAAGCCCAAAAAAAACCATCCCGACGCCCATCACGGTCATTGCCAAATATCGCCATCGGTCCCCACGTGAAAACAAGTAGACAAATGCGGATGCCCCCAAAATAGGTAGCCCATACTTGCCGACCTCTAGCACTAAAATCCATCCCGTAATCGTGGTCCCAACATTGGCACCCATGATGACGCCAATCGCTTGGGCTAAATTCATCACCCCGCTATTGACGAACCCAACGACCATCACCGTCGTGATCGAACTCGATTGAACCAGACAGGTAACGACAATCCCAACAATCATCGCTAGAATGCGGTTAGAGGTCACCGCAGCGATCAGGCGACGCAGGCTGCTGCCGGCGACCGCTTGCATACCCTCGGACATGTTTTTCATGCCGAGCAGGAACATACCTAAACCGCCCACAAGGCCGAAAATAAGCTCGGTAACAACAGAGAAATCCAATTTGGCAACCTGCAGAAATTGATCATTAAGATTTGATTAAGTTTTTGTAGCTATCAATGTACCGGTGAAGTCAGTGGGAACAACCATAGGAATGCGGAATGAGTAACTGGAAGACAGGCGATTGGGTGATTTATCGCAAGCAAAAAAACAGTAAATCGCCTGGCCAACGAGCGTCAAACGTCCACCCCGCATCCAAGGGTGATTTGTACCACTATGTCGTGGACAAGTATTGGATCGTGGAAAAGGTACTTGATAACGGCGACATCCAACTCGGTACCCGACGTGGAAAAACCCATCAAGTAAATCCCAAGGATTCTCTCCTGCGGCACGCGAGTTGGTGGCAACGTCTGCTCTACCGTCGGCGCTATCACGCCATTTTGTCGGCAAAGCAAAGCGGTGACTAAACATCCCAATACCGTAGCGAAAGTCGCCAAGACATTCGGCCATGTCTTTCGGCCAATAGGAGCGTTTATCGAGGAGCCCCGAACGGTGTGGATATGGACTGGATCCAGTGATTTAACCAATCCACGGGCCATCCTATTCCCATAATGACTGGACTCCCGCCATCTTTTGTGACAGATCCGGACTCGTCCGGAAGGGCGTGGACTTAAGAAAAACGGAGTGAATTTCGCAGAGGGTGTTTTTCCCGCTTCCGTTCGGCTTGTATCAGTCATGCCGATCATTCAACAAAAAAATCGTCGATTCCCCCGCTCTTGCTAGCTTGGACTACAGACGCCCCCCCCCGAATTTCGATATTGATATCAAATAGAATGCCGCTTCGTTAGCCGATCGACAGAGGCGTTTGGAAGGAGCTTTTGCAAGGAAACCATTGGAAAAGACCCATTTTCCTTGCATTCGTTAAAAAACGTCGTACGTTTTCGCAGTGACTTTAATCACAGTGACGTTAATTCGTACGACGCGTACGCGACCAACGAACCCACCTTCCAAGCACCACTTTAACGCTCGCTTTGTTTGCCAACTCAGCGACTCGACACAGGAAGCCTACCCAAGATGCCTCAACGAACGAAAAAAACGGTATCCGCCATCGCTGCGGTACTCCTTTCTGTACTCGGACAAAACGCGATCGCTCGATCAACTCACGCCCTACCCGCTGACAATCATGTCTCGGTGACGAGCAGCGGCAGCGTCCAATTGCACCTCGATTTGCCAATTGGTCAAAACCGCGACGTCTTAGCGGGAGCGAACGTTACCTTGGTCGATCGCAACGGGGTGGCCAAAAAATACACGGCGGACGCTGATGGCGTCGTCGAATTGACCGACATCGCTGCTGGCCCCTACGCCGTAGTCGCCTCTAGCGGGAATGTGTACGCGTCGACCATTCTTTCCGTTCACGATACCGATGCTCCGCAACAAGCCCCAAGCATGATGCGAATGCCAATGGCAGTTGTCAATACAAAGAAATTGGCTCCTTGGATGGAGACCTTTGTCGGCCAATTGTCGAAGAAGCAAGCCGCACAACTCGGCCAAGTGATGACGGAGATTGAACCCGAAGCGTCCCAGTTTGGTTATCGGGTGAAACTTCGCGAAGGCGGCATCCTCGAGGGACAATTGGTTTCCATTTTAAGTGATGATCACTCTAATATTTCACTTGCCGATACCGAAGTCATCTTGATGCAAAACGGCATTGCGGTAGGCAAGTCGTATACCAACGAGTTCGGAGAGTTCCACTTCAAAGGTGTTCGCACAGGGGTCCATGGAATCGTAGCAGCCGGATCGGCGGGTTACGCAACCTTCGCATTCGAAGTCGTTGAAGAATCTGGACTCGCTAGCGAAAGTGCTCTCGGTCACAAATTTGTCTCCTACGCCAGTGCTGATTTGACGACGACTTTGCCAGTCACCCTTGTACCACCTAGCATGATCCCAGGCGTTGTTGACCCATTTGGTTCCATCAGTCCTGACGCAGGTCTCTTTCAGACTCCTGCCCCCACTTTGACATCGACAGGTTTTTCAAGCGGCGGAATGGGCGGTGCCAGTTTTGGCGGTGGCGGCGTCGTTAATGGCGGTGCCGGTGGTGGCTTTGGCGGTAGCGGTGGCGGTGGCATAGGACTGTTGGGGGCCGCGGCTGCGGGAATAGCGATCCCACTCGCTGTCGATGGCGACGATGATAACGACGCAGGACCCGTCGCATCACCTTCGGGTACCTAGCCTTTTGACGACTTCCGCTACGGCGACTCAGTGTTTGGCCAATCGACCGCGGAAAGTTCTGCCAACGCAAGCACAAGTGCTTGCGTTCCTTTTTTGTGCATCCCTTTCGCCTTGACCGATTGATACAATTGGTCGGCGAGTGCCAAACCGGGCATCGACAATCCCATGCGGCGACTTTCGCTTAAGACGATTCCCATATCTTTGATGAAATGCTCGACGTAGAACCCAGGTTCAAAGTCGCCCGCGATCATTCGCGGCCCCAGATTCGATAGCGACCAACTACCGGCTGCACCCGAGCCGACCGATGCTAACACGGTCTCTAAATCGAGGCCCGCACGGGTCGCATAAATCAATGCTTCGCAGACGCCGACCATCCCCGACGCTATTAGCGTCTGGTTAACCATTTTAGTATGTTGGCCTGCGCCAGCACCGCCTTGATGGACAATCGTTTTCCCCATCTGCTCGAAACATGGCTTGACGGTTTCAAAGGTCTCTTTCGCACCGCCAACCATGATCGAAAGGGTTTGGTTTCTCGCTCCGCTGTCACCGCCAGAAACCGGTGCATCGAGCGTCGAAACGCCAAGCTGCTGAGCCTTGTTATAGATTTCGATCGCCAGGGATGGTTCGCTCGTCGTCATGTCGACAAGAATGGCTTTTTCCTTCGCCCCCGCCAACATGCCACTATTCTTGCACAGATAGATTTTGCGGACATCTTCGGGGTAGCTGACGATGGTAAAAACCACATCCGATTCCTCCGCAACCTGTCTCGGCGAATCGACCCAGCGAGCACCGCTGCGGACCAGCGACTCCGCTTTCGATCGTGTACGATTGTAAACGGTGACCGAGAAACCCGATTGCAGCAAATGACCGCACATCGATTTCCCCATCACCCCCGTGCCGATCCAACCAATCCGTGTTTTGTTAGGTTCAATATTCATGCCACGATTCTAACAAAATTGGTATAGGGCGTAGAGGCGTAAGCTTCCAGCTTGCGATCTTTTTTAAGGTAATCAGGAAACTTACCCCACCTTTCGTATTCACCGATTCGAATCGATTCCGACCGCGAGGCCGCCCCATGGTCAAGCAACGTGACGGTGTTCTACTTTCGTCCTTCGGATTCATCAAAGCGGCCAAAACGCAAACTCGTCTTCTGTTTCTTCCTGGCCCTTGTTCCCCATCCCAAGACGAGACAGAGACTACCAAGGAAGAACGACGTTGTTGGTTCGGGTACCGCCGTTGCCGAAGCTTCCCCGCCGAGAAATGAAGACATCTCCAGGGTCGTTTCTTGGCCAGCGGCTAACGTGATTGCGAAACTGGTTGGCATTGGGTTAATCGCCGAATAGCTGCCACCCGCGGGCTCTTCAAACGACGGCTCGAGGAACAATACGTTTTCATCCTCGCCATGAAGAATTAGCAAACTACCGTAGGCGGTCGCAAATGTTTCTGGATCCGTCCAAGGACTAAGGTCGAGCTCAAACGAATAAGCTAGCAAGAAATTAGCGGTTACTTCATTAGAAGTTTCGTTGGAGAGAAATAGCGATACCGAGGAGATCGCTAAGGTTTGGCTCAACCCAGAACCACCTAGTCCAAATTCGATTGAATTGCTGATGGTAATACTGTCTCCGCTGCCGAGCGACTCGGGATTTGTCCCTCCGTTGGCGTCTGCGAACGAAAAGGAATATCCATCACCGGTACTAAAATCCTCGAAATGAGGGGGAAAAGGATTGGTGGCATCGCTTTGGATCACGAGACCCGTTGCCGACACCGCGTTCCCGCTGCCGTCGACCACCCTATCGATCGTGATGATCGAGTCGATTAAACCGAAAGCGGTGATGGCAGCGGCGCGTGCTTGGTTAGCGGATGCCAGGACTACAAGACTGATCGTAGCAAGGCGTAAGAAACGAATCATTGGATTAACTTTAGATTGAGGAATTACGTGTTAGTAGGACAGCACGAACGAGGTGAGCGGCAAGGCGCTAGCCGCCGGTATTTCATTGGCAACCGGCGGCTAGCGTCTTGCCGCTCATTTGATCCTTTTTTACCGTCTGCTTTCCGCTTGAGACCCAGATCTCCTGACGCCCAACAGCCGATCGCCGAGTCCGTCAAAGTACAGGTCGCGGCCTGACAACCCGAACAATAAATCTCGCTCGTTGTCGTCAACATCGTCGATCAAGGCGGTCACGGCATCGGTTCGGTCTGCATAGGAATTGTCGCTGTTCCAAGCGGACATGATTTGATCGTGCAGCGCGTCGCCACTTAGGCTTCCATCGTTTCCTTGAATCTCACCGCCGATCAAAACGTCGTCTTCTTGACCGCCAATCAAGTTGTCTCGGCCAGTTCCACCGACCAATAGGCTCCGGTCGCGGCCACCGCGAAGTAGATCGTTGCCTGCGCCACCGAGCACGAGACTTGGGCCTCCACCAGCGTAGAGGAAATCATTGCCGTCACCGCCATCAATGATCGTCGGCATCACTAACCACGCCGACATGCTGAAGACATCGTTGCCTGCGCCCAACTCCGCATGGACCTTTTGCACATCCGAGAGTGGGAAGGAAACCGATCCGAGGCTCCACCAATAAGCCGAAGGCAGGAAGCTGGCCGCGACATAGACGAGTGATCCGCGGCGTGAGACCGAAACGATGTCTCTCTCGTCCGTACCAATGATCCGCAACTGCCCCTCGTTGAGCGTTACGCCGGGCTCGCTATTGACCACCTCGATCACGGTCGTCTCAATCGACGTCGTCGTTTCGAGCTCGCCATCAATGATTGTGACGGTAGCAGTATAGGATCCTGGATTTGCGTAGGCATGATTCGCCGCGAACGAACCACTGCCCAATTCGAAGCTGACCGTCAGCGGCTCTGATTCGCTGCCGTCGCCCCAATCAACCGTGCCGGTATGAGCCAAGACGGTTCCGGAATCCAGGAACGTACCGTTGAGTGTTAGTGTTTCACCCGCAACGGCTTGCTCATCTGCGCCCGTAATCACCGCCGACTCAATCGTCGCGGCAAGATTGTGGACATTGATACTGACGGTCGTCGCTGCACTTGGTCTGCCACTGGATTGGGCCACGTAGGAAAACTTGTCGGTGCCTAGGAAATCGGCTTCTGGGGTATACGTGAAAGTACCATCAGCGTTCCAAACAAAACTGCTGGCATGCTCCGGCGCAGTCACTAGCAATGACTCGAGTGGATCGGTTGTGGATGGCCAATCGTTGGCTAGTACACCGTCATCAATTCCCACTAAAAGCGTTTCCGCTTGGTTGACGTTATAGTCGTCCGACTTCGCATCTGGCGAGATTTGATTCTCGGGCACCTGGGTGCTGACGCTATCCGTATCCTGCTGACTGGTTGCGTCGGTAACGCTCAGATTGATGTCATAAGTGGTTGTCCGCGGTGCATGATCCACTCCGTACGGATGTGGAATCGTAAACGATCGCTCGCCGGGATCGATCGTCAGCGTCTCGATTTTCCCATCACCCCATTCGACTTGAACGGTGTGTGTATCCGCTATACTGGCGTCGCTAAAGGTACCCGACAGTGTCACGACACCGTTCTCGTCAAGCATCGGATCGACGTTCAGGCCAGTGATCACCGGGGCGTTGTTACGAACTGTGATCTCGCTCGTGCTCGCCGCGACAGCTTGGTCGGCGTTCAGAACCGCGGTGTTCTGAACAAAAGCTGCCCCCGGTGGGAATTCCGCTCCGGAGTTAATCGTGACTTCGTAAGTCACCGTGCCAGAGGCACCGGGCTCGATGTCACCGAGTTCCCAACGGAGGACGTTGCCATCGGCGATGCCGCCGTGACTGATGTTTACGGGTGTCCCCATCAATGTTTCATCAAAAACATCCATTAGGAATCCACCGGTGATGGTGGTCGTACCCGTGTTCTCGTAATTCAATGTAAACGCGAGCGTGTCACCGGGCTCGGGCGCGTCGCTGGTCGCCATCGCCATTGGCGCAGAGAAGGCGAAAGCGGAGGCGAAACCGCGAGAGGCGGACATCAGCGGTGCGAACGCGGGCACCGGCTCGGGCACGATCGACGTCCCGTACTCGAGGGTCAGCGAGGTTGTGTCCAGGTCGCCAACCATAACGGCTCGCGTTACATGAGTACGTGCCCGGAAAGCGAACTCCGGCTCAGCGATCACTTGAATAATGTGAAGCCCTTCCGCTGTCGGCACCCAATTCATGGCTAGCAAAGCGGGGTCGTCGAGACCGCCCTCTGGGATAATGAGCACTTCGCTGCCGATTTCAAACGTTCTCATCTGCCCCGCGACCGGAAAGAGGTCGTTGAATGTCACAGGCACATCTAGACGTTGATCCAGTTCATAGTCAAAGCTACCGATGATGGTGACGGGTATGCCGATTTGCGGATTGTCAGGCGGAAACGTCGGCTGCGGTTCTTCAGTCACCGGATCCATTAACTGAATCGAAGGCGAGAATACGTAGCCCGGCCCGCCGGGCCCACTCGGACGTGGTGGCGCGTTGGGCGTTTCACCGGAAACGTTGAGTGTTGCAGTAACCACCGTACTCAACGTTCCCTCGATAATCTCGTACTCAAGTGTGTAGACGCCATCTCTATCTGGTGCGTGAATAAAATACGAAAAGCCTCCACCGATTCCCGTACGAGTTCCAGAGGACTTCACCAGATTGTTACTTGAATCGTAGACTCGCAGCGTCACACTCGCATTTTGAATAGGAAAGTCTTTGTCGCCAGGAATCGATCCGAAGTTGTAAAACGCTTGACCGCCGACCGCCACGTAAGCCTCACGAGTTGTCGTGCGATCCGACGCGGTGGCGAATAGACCGGCCGAACCGAAATCGGGGCTACCGATTTGCAAGACTTGAATCGCCTCGTTGTTCGATTCGTCCGATTCTTCAACGGTCAAGTCGGGATCAAGCACGACGCGCACCAACAGGTACGTGTCTTCGTTCGGTAGTGTTGGCTGGCCGTCCGTGCCATGCCAGGTAAGGCCAATTCGG
Organism: Novipirellula aureliae; assembly: GCF_007860185.1. Taxonomy (NCBI): domain Bacteria; kingdom Pseudomonadati; phylum Planctomycetota; class Planctomycetia; order Pirellulales; family Pirellulaceae; genus Novipirellula; species Novipirellula aureliae. Next base: position 230,226 of record NZ_SJPY01000009.1, on the reverse strand, counting down.
GTACCGGAATTCTCAGCGAGTGAGGTGATCACGCCGCGATCGATTTCTACGTACGCTCCAGTGTCGGTATCGACATCATAATCATAAACTTGAACGCTGACGGTGATGTTGTCGGCCGGGATTTCCCCGTTATTGGTCACATCAATTTCAAAGTTAACCGAAGTGCCGACACCGGGATTGATCGGATGGAAGAGCACATTGGAGGAGATCAATGTCAAATCTGCCAAATCTGGCACAGGAGGAGTCTCGACGATCACCGTCAAAGTCTTGTTGGTAACTCCACCATCTCCGTCGTCAATCGTGACGACAGCGGAGTAGACACCAGCGGTGCTGTAGGTATGGGCCAATTGGAACTCGTTGCCACTGAGCGTCAGCGTTTGATTGCCGGATCCGTCCGAGTAATTGACGGTGGCCGTCCAAGTATCGGGCCCCGGGTCGAAAAACGATCCGTCAAGCGTGAAGCTGTCGCCACTCAATACAGTGATTGTCGAATCGAATTGCAACGTTGGAGCCACGTTGACCACGGTGATGCCGACAGAATCAAAATCGACCGCTCCCCATTCGTCTTCGACTCGCAACTGGACCACAATCGAATCGGAGTCGTCGCTGAGTGCCGCCGAGAACTCAGGTTGAAGCCCAATTTCGTCACCACGCGTAGCATCCAGTCCACTTTCCCCGAACTCCTCGTCTCCGTCTAGATTCCATTGAACCTTAAGCGACTGCGTGTCTTGATCCGGATCTGACGTGAGGCTGGCACTCAGCGGTATCGCACTTCCTTCGTTGACGACATAGGGACCTCCGGCATTCGCAGTTGGGGGAGTGTTCAGTCGCACCGTCACATCAAAACTGTCAATCGCTTCGCCTGCGTCGTCATCCCTGAGAGTGACCGTGACCGTAAAGGTGCCGATTGCGGTAAACGTATGATTCAAGTCGAACGACCGTGCTCCGACGGGCGACACAGCAATTGTCTGTGGATCACTGCCATCGCCATAGTCGACGATCACAGTATGGGTATCGTTGACTCCAACATCACTGAAGCTGATTTCTCGGGTCAGGACAGGGTTTTGAAAGGCGAGCTGGACGTCGCCGGAGTCTGCCAGCACGGGATCAAGATTGCGGACCAGCAACTCGGGCGAGGCGAGGCCAGGTTCGCCAAGTCCTCGCACAAAGATGTCTGCCACCCCGTTCGTGTCGCCGGCAACCAGATCGGTGGCGTCCGAAGAAAACGCAACCACCAGTCCATTGGCGGCAATGGCTGCACCGGTTGGTCGGCCTGTTGATTGCGCACCATCGTTCGTTACGGAGATACGTTCTGTGGTACCATCGATGCGGTCACGAACGAAGACATCCGGTCGATTGTTGGTATCTCCTTCGACCAGATTCTTGCCGTCGGACACGAAAGCAACGAAGCGACCGTCGTGAGAAACCGTCGGCTGGGGATAGCCGGAATTTTCATCGGCCGGGTCACCGGAATCATTTACCGACACCAGTTCTGTGTGCCCTGTTATCAGGTCATGGAGAAAGACCTGAGTCCTGGAAAACGTGTTGGCGACAAGTGTCGTTGCGTTGGAGTAGAACACCACGTGTCGTCCGTCGCCGGATATCTGACTGCGCAAAGCGTCGCGATCCGATTGGGCACCCGTTGAACTGACGGACGCTCGCGTTGTTGTTCCCGTTAGACGATCACGGACGAAGACGTCGAATTCGCCATTCGTATCGCCGTCGACCAGATTGGTCGCATCTGTATCAAATGACACGTAGCGACCGTCCGCAGAGATCGAAGGACGTTGCCCCCCCCTATTGCCCTGCGTTCCGTCCGACGCCACACTGGCTAACTCCGTAATTCCCGTCTGCAGGTTGTGTACAAAAATGTCCCTTTGAATGTTTGTGTCACCGGGCACAAGGTTGTAGGCATGCGACTCGAATGTGACGTACTGACCGTTTGCTGAAATAGCAGGCAAGGACGAAAAGCCATTCGCCTGTGTACCGTCGGAGGCGACCGAGACCCGACGTGTTTCTCCGGTCTGCAGATCGTGGACAAAGATGTCAGTGGTGCCGTTGGTGTCACCCGGAACCAGATTGGACGCTCTCGACTCGAACACGACATACCGACCATTACCGCTCAACACACTTTGGCCTGAATGGTCGTTGGCTTCACTTCCGTCTGAGGCGACGGAGATTGGTTTTGTCAGACCCGTTACACGATCATGAACAAAGACATCGCGTTTACTATTGGTGTCGTTGGGGACCAAGTTCGTGGCAGACGAAGCAAACGTGACGTAGCGACCATCACCGGAAATCGCAAAGGTTCCCGCAGCGAGTTCAGCTTCGCTGCCGTCCGAGGCAACGGAGACTCGCTGCGTCTGACCGGCTGCAGCATCGACCGTTGTTGCCTCGCCACCGTCGTCGTCGACAACGGTCACCAACACCTGATACGAAGCTTCCGCCGAACCGGAATAGGGGTCATCCAGGTACGTGTGGTGCAGGCTGAAGGAATTTGTCGTAACGTCAGCGATCACGTCCCGGGAACCATCACCCCAGTCGATCGTCACGGTGTGAGTGTCATCGGTGCCGGGATCAGAGAACTGTCCGGTCAGCACCACCGAACCGCCTTCATCAATGGCAGATGTGTCGAATTGAAGGTCCGTGATGGTGGGAGCCACATTTTGCACGTCCAGGCGAAAACGTACGGAATCAACGTCACCTCCGTCGTTCGTCAGAAAGATGTCGACGTACGGTGCGGCAAGAGGTCCGTCCGTCGTCGGCAAAGACCAACTCCACACACCGGCCCCGGATGCAGTGACCGTGCCCACCGACGCCGACAACGTGCCCGAACCGTCGCCGGGATCAACAAACGTGCCGGAGTTGCTGGCCGTCTGGCCTTCCGTAATGGTCACGCTGCTGGAATCCGCACGCACAACACCGTTGGTTAAGTAGAGTAGATGAGTCGTGGACGTTCGCGTTGATGAAACCCACAGATCGTCAATACCGTTGCCGTCCAGATCACCCATGTTCGTCAATGCGCGACCATAGAAGTACGGGATCGGCGTTGTGCCATCCGCCTCGGTTGGCGCACCGAACGCACCTTCATGAAACTTCCGAATCCCCTTCGACGTACCGTCCGAATTCAACAGAACAAGAAAGACGGAACCCGACTGTGTCCCGGACCCCAGCGCACCCACTGCTAAATCATTGACTCCATTGCCGTCGAGGTCCCCGATCGCAACGACGTCAAGTCCAAATCCTGCGTCGCGGTCCACGGGAATGCCGGTCTCGCGAGTCAGACGCGTGGTGCTTAGGGCAGTGCCGTCGGGATTCATCATCAGCATAAAGACGGCTCCGCTGCGTGAGGCAACGTTGCCTTGGCCGTGATAGTAGGCACCGACCGCCAGATCCGTCACACCGTCACCGTTGAGGTCGCCCATGTTGGTCAGTGAAGAGCCCATGCGAGAGAACGACTGCAGACTGGGGCCGCCGCCGATGTTGTCGCCGATTGTTGTTGACGAGGCAACAGTTCCGTCGGCGTTCATGAATTGCACATAGACGGCTCCCGCCTGGCCGTCCGCTCGCGTGGCTCCCACGGCAATGTCGTTGACACCGTCGTTGTCCAGATCGCCAATCGCAGCCACCGAATTGCCAAAGCCGGATCCGCCTTCAATCCTACTTGTCTCGCGAACGGATCCGTCGGAGTTAAGGAAAATCAGTGTCACTGACCCGCCTGCATTAGCCGTCCCGACGCCCACCGCAAGCTCTTCAATGCCGTCGCCGTCGATATCTCCCGCCGACGCCAGCGTTCCACTCGAACGGTAATCTACCCAACTACGACTTTGCACCGAGCCATCGGGGTTCATCAGAAGAACGTAAGTACCAGACGTTCCGTAGCTGGTAAAGATCGCTCGATCCGTGGCGCCGTCGCCGTTGACGTCGCCCAACGTGATGACCTCATTGCCAAACGGCGTATCCGGTTCATGGGCGCGGTGTTCCTCCCAGCGGTCAATACGAAAATCAAACGGTAGCGGGCTCACAGTTAGGTCGAACGTCGCTGTTGTGGCGTCGCCTTCGGTATCCGTGGCGGTAATCGTGACGGTACCGTTTTCGGCGGGATCATTGCTGGTCGCGAATGTCCAGTCCCAGGTGCCGTCGTTGTTGGCGAGGACGTCACCGATGGAAGCGGTCAGCACGACATCGTCACTGTCGACGTCCGAAAAGGTGCCGCTAATCGAGGCCAGTTGCCCTTCACCGATCGTCACCGCTGTACTTCCGCTGACGGCAACTTCAGGAAAGTCGTTGACCGCAGCGACCGTCAGAGTCGACGTAGCGACCGCGCTGTCGAATTCGGCGACCCGCACGACGAATTCCACCTGCCGATCCGTCGTGTCGGGATCCTCTGATGTGTTTTCGTAACGAACTGTTCGTAGCACCTGCTGGTAGTTGGCTTCACTATCCACACCGCTCAACGTCAATAATCCGTTCCGGTATTCAGCGGCAATGGCGGTGCCCGACGTGTCGACCGTTAGTACTTCGTCCGTGCCGTCCAATGGATTGGTGATCGAGACGGTCGCCTTATCGATCAATCCGGAGGCGGAGCGAAAATATCGCCCGAATACTTCTCGTTCACCAGGTGCTGGTTCGTTTAGCCAGACCGTTAAGAAATCACCATTGTCGAGTAAATCGACGGAAGGATTTTGCTGATCATCATCGGTGGTCTCGTTGATCAGAAATTCGTCACCGGCCATGGTTCCGTCAGCATAGAACCGCTGCCCGTAGACACCGTAATAGCTGCCATCCTGAAAATAGCTGCTCCACGTCACAACAAAATTGCCGACGCTGTCCATCGCTAGCGACGAGTAACGTTTGTCCCGCGAGTCGTTAGTCGTGATCCGAAACTCACCGCCCACTGGCAGTCCAATGGGATCAAACCGTTGCCCGTAAATGCCATCGCGCAGGCTGCCAAAATAGTCGTCCTGATCCTGGCTGTTCCACGTGACGACGGAATTACCGGCGTCGTCGATATCGACGGCGACATAGTCCTGATTTTTTTCTGTGAACGTATTGACCTGAAATTCGTCCGTCACAGCGGTGCCGTTAGATGCGTATCGACGCCCAAATATCTCATTCGAAATACCGTAAGTAGACCAGGCGACAAAGAATCCCCCGGCATCGTCCATCGCCACCGATGCCTGTCCACCGGTCTGAGTGGGATTGACCAGAAACTCTGAACCAACTCGGCTACCATCCGCCAGAAATCGCTGACCGTAAACTTCGGTGTTCGACCACACCACCACGAAGTCCCCGTCGCCATTCATCGAAGCGACCGGCCTCGACGCATTTCCAGTGGCAGCCGTTGGAATCAGGAACTCACCACCTGCCTTTGTTCCATCTGGATTGAATCGCTGACCGAACACTCCGGTGCTGTCGCCTGGGCCGTTTCCTTCCCACACCACCAGGAAGTTCCCGGCATCATCCATGGTCAGCGACGGATTGGACTGATTGCCACTGGTCGTTGTGTTCACCTGGAATTCGCCGCCAGCGGCTACTCCGACGGTGTCGTAGCGTTGACCAAAGATCCCGTTGCTGTTGCCGTCTTGCCCGAAGCTGATCCAGACGACGGTGTGGTTTCCGTTGGCATCGCTGGCCACATATCGCCCCCGGCCACTGATACCGATCGTTTGATTGCTCACTGTCTCGGTGTTGACCTGAAATTCGCTCCCTGGCTGCCTGGTCACCACTGTTCCAGCCGCCGCTGTCAGGTCTCCATCCTGCAGCAACGCTGCACTGCTGCCCTCCGCATACGTGGCCGCGAAGTCGATTCCACCATCATCACTGCCATTCAAATCCAAAGTGACGGCCGCCAGCAAGTGCCGTTCTTCCAGTCGTTCGACGATCGCCAGCCGTTTTTGGCGGCGCAGCGAGGTTTTGCGGCGTTGAAGCGCAAAACGCTGCGATTTGCGGGAAGCAAGGAACTTGTCGAGCCTGCGAATGCCTGAAAATGTCATGGAAATTGCCGATTCGGAAGAAAAGGGATTAACGTGAGTAAAGTATCCCGTCTATTGATTGGGCGTTCTTGCGGGAACAAACCGGACAAGAAAATGATGCCAGCTATGATTTCATGCGAAAATTGTCGCGTGAGTGTCCAACCTTTTTCTTTTATGGCTCTCTAGAGGCTGTCCTATAAATTGAGGGAGCGGCGTCTGTTGCTCGAAACGCTGATGCGATCCGATCTGCAAATGATTGAAAATGTCTTTGGAATCTAGAACCCTACCGGCACATTCCTACCGGGACATTCCTACCTTGCTGTCGCCATCTTTGCTGGACGGTGGCGTTTCCAATTCCATCGATTCGCATAAATGCCAATGGATAGGTAGATCGCCTCCGAAAGGCTGATCAACAAGACCAAAGCGTGAAAACTCTTCTTGAAATAGGGGAACGGGCCGTAAATGGGATCAAGCAAACCGACAAAATCGCCAATGATCAAGAGCGGTACAAAAACGCCTCCGGTTAACAACAATAACATCGCGACCTTCATCGCCCAGATCTTTCTGCGAAGCCCCAAGACAGCCAAAACCAGTACCGGCAGATTAATGCAAGCGATGATCGCAAGTGCTTGAATCGCTGGTGTCCATGGATCGTCACCAGGAAACCATGGCCCCATGACCAGGGAGATAGAGTACAAGACCCAGACAATCAGAGCGGACATTGCTGCAACGGTAGAGACACAAGCTTCGCGCGTGCGCCGAGCATCGCGACACCACACCCGTGCTCGAGTGATCCATGTCATTTTGCGAGCGGATATCGTTTCTCCTGCGGCGAAAGCGGCTAAGTCCACCGACAAGGCGTCTGCGGATGCATAACGATTTTCGGGTGTCCTGCTAAGACATTTGTCTATGATCGTTCGCAAGTCAGATGGAATGTCTGAATAGACAATCGATTTGCGCGGCTCATCTTGAAAGAATGACAAGATCTCAACGTAGGTCTTTCCACTTAGCGGCGGTTTCCCATCGATCAGCTCGACCAATAAGACCCCGATTGAATAAATGTCCGTCTGAAAAGTGATCGGCCCCAAATCGGGCAGCAACTGCTCGGGGGCCATGTACAACGGTGTGCCAATGATCAGACTGCTGCGCGTGTCAACAATCGGTTCGTCAGAAAATTTGGCCAATCCAAAATCGGTCAATCGCGGTCGGTAGGCTGACAACGGCACGGATTGCGGGGGCTCACTTTTCGATGTGGCTGTGGCTTCCAGCGATCTACTTTCCGACGGACCCACTACATCCGGACCCACTACATCGAGCGCCAGCAACACATTGCTGGGTTTGATGTCGCGATGGATCACCCCCTTACCGTGGGCATAGGCCACCGCATCGGCCAACCGACTGACAAACGAGGCAATTTCGATCACGCTCGGTCGCTCCGTTTGAGAACCAAGCCAAGTCGCCAGGTCGGGACCTTCGCAGTAGGAGGAAACCAGATAAACGGTCTCCCCCTCACATCCACTCTCGTAGATGGGGATGATGCCAGGGTGTTCAAGTGAACCTGCTGTGCGGGCCTCATGAATCATCTGTTTTCGGCGAACCGCGTCCTGGATCAGATCGCGTCGCGGAAGTTTGATCGCGACATCGCGACCGATCGCTTCGTCACGAGCAAGATAGATCACACCAAAACCGCCACTGCCAATCTCTCGAAGAATGGAAAAGCGACCAATCTGCTTCGGAATGACATGACCGTCGGCGGCAATCGGAACTTCGGGCGGCCGATCCGAATAATGCTTGGCAAGTCGCAACAGCAAAGCGGCGTTTTTGTGGATCGACTCCTCATCGTCACCCCCGCCAGTTCCGGAAGCAGCGAACAACTCGGCTATGGATTCCACCTGCTCACCACTTGACCCAGAGGCGAGCAGTTGGAACGCATCGTCCAATTCTGACAGATCAACGCGATCGTCTGGAATCTCTGCTCCCAGATCACCATGGGCATCCATATCAAACCCGTCTGGAACAAGCCTGCGAATCAAAACGACGCAGTTTGTGTTGGAGTAACTTCAAGATGCGACCCCACCGCTTCCGCACCGTATCCTCTTTCATATTGACTCGAGTTCCTATTTCGCCAAACGCTAGTTTCTGCTGGTACCGCAGCGTCAGAATCTGCTGGTCAATTTGATCAAGCGTACCGATCACACGATGCAGTTCACGATCGAACTCGTTAGACACTGCGACACCCACAGGAGACTTTTCGCTGGTTTTTAACAGCGGACCGATGAATCGATCCATCGGCTGCTCTCGCTCCACGCTCCGCATCTGGGCAACCACAAACTTCCGACGCGAGTCTTGCAGATTGTGAGCCAGGATCGCTCGCAGCCACTGATTGAACTCAGCAATGGATGAGCCAGAGAAAGAGGAAAGTGTATCGGCAGCCTCGAGAAAGGTGTTTTGGACAATGTCCGACGCGCCCACTTTCGACTGCCACCTTCGAGCGATTGAATTGCGAGCGATCGCTGTCAACTGAGGAATTAGCCGTGCGATCAGCGACACATCAAACGTTTCGCGGTTCTCACTCGAACACTCTGCACTGGACTCGCTTTCTGCACTGGACTCGCTTTCTGCACTGGACTCAGTTTTCGTATTGGGCATAACTGGAATGCGGGGCTTTTTGGATGGGTGTCAAAACGGGGCAAACCCCCTCACCAGAGGCACACCCCCCATCCTAGCGGCCGACAGTATCGACCGCAAGTTTTTTTGACATTTTTTTCCGGTAACCGCCACCGCAGACGCCCGGGAACTGTCTCTAACCCAGAAACCGGTTGACATTGGCGAACCCCGAGCCTAACCCCAGTGAGATTGACAGGGGGGAAGCCAGTAGTAAAATCGAACTAGTGGTCTGTCAGGATTGAGTTTTAGGGTTAGCGGCCTGTTGATTTAATCGTGATAGGATCAACTTAAGGCGGCTTCGCCGCGGGTGTCGCTTCGAAATAACATTAGATGCGGCGATAACTGACGTAGAACGGAGTTCATTCCGCAACTCCGGCAATGGTTGGTACACAGATTTACCCGCGTACAAAATTTGGAAACGATGAACCTCCGACGACCGAAGCGACGATTGGCAATCGAAAACTTGGAAGTTCGTCGACTGATGGTGGCGGATATGGATGTCATTGAGCAGGCATCGGCCACCATGTCCATTTACGACCAACAAATGCTGGAGTTAATCAATCGGGCACGTGCCGATCCATTAGCAGAGGCAGCACGCAGGCAGATCGATCTCAACGAGGGACTTAATCCAGGCGCAATTACGTCGGATCCCAAACAGCCGCTCGCGCCAATCACCGTACTCAACGACGTAGCAATCGCACACTCGCAAGACATGATCGAGCGAGGTTTTTTCGCCCATGAAAACCCGGATGGACTTCGGCCCTTTGAGCGTGCTCTTAATGCTGGATACGGATCGGGATTTGCGGGCGAAAACTTGGCCGCGCGGAGCGGAATTAGTCTAGTTCGTGCATCCACGCTCCTTCATTTTGATCTCTATGGAAGCCCAGGGCATCGTTATAACTTTCTTTTACCTAGATATCGTGACGTTGGACTTGGCTTCGAACGGGGGCCGATTACTTTTAGTAGCGGGCAGATTGCTACAGGGATTTTGGTCACACAAGTCTTCGGAGGCGGTGTGCAAGACGAGTATTCGATCACGGGTGTTGCCTTTGAAGACTCTAAGACTGCCGACGATTTTTACAGCCTGGGCGAAGGTCGCGGAGGGATCATTATTGAGGCTCGTCAGTCCAACGGGCCACTGTTCGTGACGACGACGGGAAGTTCCGGCGGATATGCGCTGCGGGTAGGTTCTGGCAGCTACCAACTGACCGCGTATTCATCAAGTCGTTTAGAATCGATTGATCTTGGTGTGATCGTGGTCACGGACCAAAATATCAAAATTGATGTGCGAACGGAAGAATTTGTTTCCGTCGATCCGGTCAAAGAGAGTCTCGTGTTGCTGGGTGCCGACGAATTGATTCGTCTGGCTGATCCGCAAGTTGACTTAAGTGCGCTCGTCACGATTGATATTCGCGGTAAGGGCGACAATACGCTCGTCGTTGATGCTGGCAGGCTTGGATCGTTATTGCCCTTAACCCCGTTGACGGTGCTCGCGAATTCGGGAGACAGGGTTGTCTTCGAGCCAGGTTGGAAGTTTGAATCGGCTCGACTGAGCGAGGGGGCTCTCATCCGGCAGTTTCGTCATGATCAAGCGATCATCGATCTGGTCGGTCCGTCGTCGTTTCAGAATCCGGTCAACGCTTTTGACGTCAGTGGCGACCTTTCGGTTACGGCCAGCGACGCGCTCAAGATTATCAATGAACTATCGCTTCGTCGCTACAGCAACAATCCCAATGGCGAGTTGCGTGATGAGCAATCCATTGACGTGAACCTGTTCAATTTCTATGACGTTTCCGGCGATTTTAAGGTGACGGCACTCGACGCATTACAAGTCATCAATGCGATCATCCACGATTCAAATCCCGTTGTTGTGGTCCCTGAACCAGAGCAGTATGGCACGGTTGAAAAATCAGATCGCGACGAACCGTCCGAGAACCTTCGCAGGATCAACGGTATCAGCGAGACGTTGACCGCGCCTTCCGTTTTGATTCGATCGACCGCCTGGATGAGTGACTCAACGTCAGTTTCCTCGGGAAGTCCGCCGCCGAGCGGCGTTGAAAGTGTCCGAGATAACGAACGAGTCCGAGATCACTTATTCTCTTCGTTGGCAGACATCGGATTTTCGATCGACAGCATGGCTCTACGTTCCCTCGAATAAACGTCAATTCGTGATCGTTGAGTTGCATCTCGACGAAACCGTCAAAAGAACAGACGACCGGCGAGTAATCGTCGAGCGTCGAGTGCCGGTCGCTCGCGTCACTTCAGACCGCGTCATTTCTTTTACTTCAATCAAATGTTCCACCGTTTGAGTCGGTGTGAGTTTGGGTCGCGGAACCTAAATTGTAACCTTAAAGCTCCACTCGAATCGCTGGAAGCTCTCGTGTGATATCGATCAGTGACTTGTCCCATTCGTGATGCCACTCTTTTGGAATCTCCACTTCAGGCTTGCGAACCCGCTTGACTTTCTCTCCGGTGACAAACCCTAACAGATAGTAAACGAATTGGACAACCTCGACGTAGACGTCTTCACCGACATCCACTAAATCATTGAGATCGTCGACAAGATCACCTGCCCAGCCTCTCGCTTCGACTCCCACTTCTGCTTCCAAGTCCAGTCGTCCGATCGAGAATGGTTGGACGTTGAGCGTGGGACGCGATGCGTTGCCACCGAAAAAGTATGTCTTCGAATCACGCCCGAAGAACCAATCTTGGCCGATCCCAACGGTACCGACAATCTCGGCCCGAACAACGACATCGATGGTTTTTAACGATGGAATGAGTTTCTTAAGCTTGCCCTTAATCTCTTCGGTATCCCAGCCAATTTCGGCACTCAGTTTTGCAGTGGACTTTAAGGAAATCTCTTTAAGATAAAGCCCATTTCGAAGCCGTTCCAATCGCCCCGTCGCCAAGCCGTGTGTGTCCAGTCCAGCGATAATGCCAAACTCGATGGCTTGATTCACCTTAAACGCCCATTGAACAGGGACAATTCCCAAGCTCAACGGCCCCTGCTGTTCACTGGAGGCGAGCACAATCGCTTCGTTGGCAGGCAACTCCTTCAAGACTGTCCTTTCCCGAACCGCCAAAGGCAACGATCGGAATGGCCTTATCTTGTTCGCCCCATGAATCCCAAAGCACGAGTGAATCATCGCCACTGAGCCCATGGAAGGTGATGCGATCGATATTGTCAACAAAGAATTCAAATGGCACTTCGACCGGCTCGTCGTCGGTCGACAACGCTGCGACTCGGCTGCTCAGGACTTGCTGGGCAGAAGGATCGTTCACCGTTACAACGATAATTCCGCTATCGTTCTCGCTAATGCCGATTTGTATGTCGTCATCAAAATCATTGCGTCCTGTGATCGTCAGTTCACGGCCTCGGCGTGCGCTACTTCGAAAAGAGTGATCTCAACATTTCCTGATAATTCTTTAGAAGGTTCCGCGTCGTCAAAGGTGTACCAGGCGATTGTTTGACCACTATCGCTAACAGGGTCGGTGTAGTAACTGTTGCATTCAATCTGAATCGATGCTGACTCGGACTGGGACGCCAGCAGCGTGTTGTCCAGGAGGTAGCAAGCCTCAAACGTTTCGCCACGAGGCCGATAGAAACACGGGGCGGGCGAGTTATGGTTGCGGATCAGCGCCAGCCTGGCTCGGACAATCGTTGACGGAGTCTGCGTCGATTCCGGAATGCCCGTAATTGCCCCGTAATTGATTCGACATCTCGGCTTTCCCCCTTTTTCCCGTGCGCTGTCTACGTAGTCGGTGACGACGATGCTCGTTCTGTGCGAAATTTGAAATAAAAAGACGGACTCTACTGGCCTTAGGCGTCCGCGTCGGTGTCAACCGGAAAAGCAAATTAAGAAAAATTGCAAGTTTTGGTAGTTTCCAAAGTGGCGTAAGCTTCCAGCTGGCGTGCCTTTTTCTAAAGGCATGCTGATCGCCTGCGCGAGCCAGATCAACAAGATCAGGGCGTGAAAGCTCTTCGCCCGTACCCACTGATTGGGTTCAGCGTTCGACTTCCAATCGATTGCTGTTGACTGAGGCAGTAGGCGTGCGATTAGCGAAACATCAATTGCTTCACCGCCATCATTCAATTTCTCCGCCCTGGCCTCGGTGTTCGCAATGGGCATGACTGGAATCCTTGAGTTTTGAACGAATACCGCAGCCCCTCTCCTCTGCAGATCCCCAATCGACCCGTCCTAACGGCTTTTGCACTGCCAGCAAGCTTTTTCGGTTATTAGTTTCCGGTTACCGCCGTCGCAGACGCCTAGAGCATGTAGAGCCCCTTCACTCGTTAGCTTTTCAATCCAGACGCCCGAACCAGCGATGCGTCCTCGATTCGCTGATCGCTGCGTCGGTTAGACACCCGATTCACAACTTGGAGCCATGAACGATGCGATCACCACGCCGAAAACGCCGACGACTTTTCCGCCTTGAAACGCTAGAACGCCGCGACCTGTTGGCCGCCTCCGTTTGGCAAAACTCCACCGATCGATTCGATGTAAATAATGATGCTGTGTATAGTTCTGGCGATTTAATTCCCATCTTTGCTGAAGTGTTGAATCATAATTACAGTGATGCCAATGGCCGATTGCCAGACGAGCGTCCCTCCGACGACAATGCCTACTTCTTCGATGTCAGCGGCGATGGCTTTGTCACCCATTTGGATTTAAACCAAATGCGGTTTTTCCTGGGCGCTAGCGACTTCACGACGTACCGACCGAACATACTCTCGGTCAACTCCGAGAGACAAGACAAGGAAGACCCACTCACTATCGAAGATTTCGTATTTGGCGGCGCGATGAGCGTTACGGTCGACAGTGATTACTTTGCCGGTAGCGTCGATGTTGCGACAGAGGACATTGCAGGCCAGGCCGTTGCCGGTGTTGATTACACGAGCTTTAGTACAACTCTAAGCTTTGACGAGTCAAACGATTATATGGAGTCCTTTAGCGTCGATTTCATCGCTGATGCGACGCCCGAACCCGATGAAACGTTCGCCGTCACGCTGAGTAATCTGCAGCCCGGTGAGGAAGGGCCGTGGATATTCGACCAAACTCTGGTGTATGACACCGAATTTTCGACAGCGTCAACCGCTAACCTCAGTTCTGCCGCCACGGATGTGAATGTCCAAGACACGACGGCTTATGTCACCGATGGCGATGGTGTTCACGTCTTTAGTATTTTTGATGTCAGTAATCCCCTCGCACTCGGCTCGCTCACCGGCTTGGGGGATACCCAAGCGATTCAAGTGGTCGATTTTTCGACGGCCTACATCGCTGCCGGCGAAGATGGCCTGATCGTCATGGATGTCACTAACCCAGCGATGATGATGCCACTGGGATCGTTGCCAACGACGGCCGATGTCTATGACGTCTATTACTTGGACGGGCGGCTCTATACCGCCGAAGGTAATGACGGAGCGCACACGATGCGAATCTACGATGCCTCCGATCCAGCGGCGCTGGTTGAACTTGGTCGGACGGTGACACCCGAAATCAATCAATTGATCGTGCAAGGAACGGTTGCTTACGCCGCTGCCTCCGATGGCGGATTGATTCTACTCGATGTGGCCGATCCGAGTTCGATCACCATGCTCGACTCGGACAATACGCTCAATGCACAATCGATCGATCTAAGAGACACAACCCTCTACGTCGGAGCGACCGACAGCGTGAAAGCCTATGATGTTAGTGATCCATCGAACATCGTCTTGCTTGGATCAATCGACTCTGGAACAAACGTCTCCTTCTCCCTATCCGGTGAATTTGGTTATTTTGGTGATGAGATCCGTGGTTTTGGCGGACTGCTCTACGCAACCGAGTCCGACGGACTGCTTAAGGTTTACAATGTTTCTAATCCGAGTGAGATGGTGCTCGTCGGCAGCTTTGCGGTCACGAATCCAAGAGGATTAGACCTCGCCGTGGACAGAGTGTTCCTGGCTGCAGATTCTGGTCTTCAAGTTCTCACGCAGACGCAAATAGCGACCGTTGTTGGGACGATTCTAAACGACGACGAGGGGACGCCGACCGTGTTCTTTACCAGCGATGGTCAATTCGTTCGTGAAGTCGATGGCTCGGTCAGCGTCGAGTTCACCTTATCCGCGGCCAGCGACACTCCAATAGTCGTGCCAATCAGCTACAGCGGCACCGCTGATGATGGCACGGATTACAGTAGCGGCGGTGTAAGCGAAATCAGCATTCCAGCTGGCGACACGTCCGCTAGTCTTTCCCTTTCGATCATCGATGACGAAGTCGCTGAATCCTCTGAAACGATTGTTGTCAGCATGGGGACACCCAGCGGTGCGGTTCTAGGCTCAGTAACCGAACAAACCATCACGATCACTGACGACGATGTCAACGCAACACCAACGGTCCAGTTTACCGCCGACGCGCAAAACGCCAGCGAAAGCGACGGTTCAATCAGCGTCAGCGTGATGCTGTCGGCCGCCAGTGACACCGAAGTGGTCGTCCCGCTCAGCTACAGCGGGACTGCGGACGATGGAACCGACTACAGCAGCAGCGGTGCAAGCCAAATCACGATTCCAGCCGGTGACACGTCCGCTAGTGTTTCGCTTTCGATCAGTGACGACGACGAAGTCGAACCCGCCGAGACGATCATCGTCAGCATGGGCACGCCGAGCGGCGCGGATCTCGGAACGACCTCCGAACAAACGATCACGATCACTGACAACGATGTCACTGCAACACCAACGGTCCAGTTTACCGCCGACGCGCAAAACGCCAGTGAAAGCGACGGTTCAATTAACGTCAGCGTGATGCTGTCGGCCGCCAGTAACACCGAAGTCGTCGTCCCGCTCAGCTACAGCGGGACCGCGGATGATGGAACCGATTACAGTAGCAGCGGCGCGAGCCAAATCACGATTCCTGCGGGTGACACGTCCGCTAGTGTTTCGCTTTCGATCACGGACGACGACGAAGTCGAACCCGCCGAGACGATCATCGTCAGCATGGGCACGCCGAGCGGCGCGGATCTCGGAACGACCTCCGAGCAGACGATCACGATCACTGACGACGATGCCACCGCAACGCCAACGGTCCAGTTCGCCAGTGCCACGCAAAACGCCAGTGAAAGCGACGGTTCAATCAGCGTCAGCGTGACGCTGTCGGCCGCCAGTGACACCGAAGTCGTCGTCCCGCTGAGCTACAGCGGGACTGCGGATGATGGAACCGATTACAGTAGCAGCGGCGCGAGCCAAATCACGATTCCTGTGGGTGACACGTCCGCTGGTGTTTCGCTTTCGATCACCGATGACGACGATGTCGAACCCGCCGAGACGATCATCGTCAGTATGGGTACGCCTAGTGGCGTAAACCTCGGAAGCACCAGCGAGCAAACGATTACGATCAACGACAATGATGTCACGGTTCCAACGGACGAGCAGGTCGTTGTCAGCCGGGGGCTTGTTACGGGGCCCGCATTGATCCCCGCTGGTGACAAAGCCGTCGTCCATATTTTTGGTGCCAAGCGAGATACAGAATTGACAGTGACAGCAATTGGCAGGTCTTCGGTCAACGGAATGCCAACGGTACACTTGTATGACGCAGATTTGGGTGTTTTGGCTGACAATCGTACCGGATCGATCACAGCAACATTGGATGGCGGAAAGCTGTATGCGATTCGTTTTGAAGCAACAGACGCCGAACGTCTATTTTCGATTCGAAGTTCAGCTGGGTACGACGCACTCTTCCAAACGCCGATCACTAATCTTATTCAGAGGACGGATGTGGACGCCAGCGGTGAAACGACTGCGAACGATGCACTGATGATTGTCAACCGTTTGAGCGAGTCGCGGTCGGCACAGGGCGAGTCGCTTTCATTTGCCAATCGGTTTTATGACGTCAGCGGTGATGGTATCATCACGGCTCTGGATGCTTTGATGGTAATCAATTTCTTATCCGAAGGCAGTCGTTCGGTCGCCGAATCAGAATCAATTCCGCTGGCCGCAAATGGGATCGACAACGAATCTATCGCCGATTCTGATGTATTCTCCGACGAGTTTGCAATCGTTGCACCAGAGAAGAAAGTGATGGTATTCTCGAATCCCGATCCATCCGATCCGCTTCCATCCGATCCGCTTCCGTCCAGTGCGGCACAAACCGACAACGAGATGGAGGGACAAGAGGTCGATCTCGTGATGGCGTTACTTGGTGGAACTGATTTAGGCTAACGTTGCGAAGGTAGGCTGGGTCAAGTCGTTTTCTTTATAAACGACGTAGACCCGGCATCGACAACGGACCTGCATCCGTTATCGCCTCAACGAGTGCTTTTTCGACCTTAGCTTTTAGGGTAGTGGATCTTGTTAAAGATCCTTCTGCATGGGGGATCTACTGCCAACTCAAATTCTATCCCTGACAAAGCACTAAGATTGTCTCGCGTCAATTGCCTCTCGGCTATCCGAGCGGAAAGCGTCTTCGGCCTGGGGATCAAAAACTGAACCGAGCCAATGGGCGGACGCTTTCCAAATCGAGAAGCAGGTCGGTCGTCTGCCTTGACTCGTCAACCAACTGAGGTATTTCGAGTAGGTTGAAACGTTGGAAGTAGCCGCCACGTATTGGCAATCGCGACGGCGAGCGGCGTCGACCCGTATTCGTCGCTTCACTTCAGCGGTGGCTGCGAAGAAATGCCCGCGAATGTGAAAACGTTGCAGTCGGCCAACCCAAACCAACCGCAGATAGACATCGTTCACTGATGCCGTCAGGGACTGCGTTCTGCCGTGGCCTGGCGGTTTTCAAGTTTTTCAAGTTTTCTTTTCCGATTCGACCGGAGACGTGCGCCTAAAAAGGCAGACGGGGGTGCTGCCGTGTTTGCAAGGTAGAGCCCCCAACTATCAAAATATCGAGAATTTATACGGACGATGGCAGCCAGTTTCACGCATGAAACTCTATCGGGGGTTGTCGGAGTCCTTTTGCGGCAATTTGTCACCTGTGTCCGTACGTCCACCTCTCCACCAGGCACGTTTCAATGAAATCCTTTCGAAAACGTCGTAAACAACAGCCGCGTCGCGGACCTCGATCTCGAACGATTCGAAACCGCAAGCCAAGACTCGAATCGCTCGAAGCTCGTTTGTTGTTAGTTGGTTCGCTTGAGGTTGAGCCGAATGATACGATTGGCAACGCTTCAGCAATCATATTGACTCAGGACCCACCTCTCGGCGGCAGCCTAGTCGCCTTCGCGGAAGGCACGATCAGTCCGGCTACCGGGTCGACCAATTGGTCGGATCCAGATTACTGGTCGTTCTCCGCGATTGCCGGTGATCGGGTCAATATTAGCGTAGATACGATCAGTGGTGCGCTTGATCCGTATGTCGAATTGCGGAATGGTGCCGACGGCACGCTCGCCAGTGACGACCAAAGCGGTGCTGGCAGCAACGCTTTCATTAGTAACGTCGAAATCCTATCCAGCGGTACTTATCTCGTTCGCGTCGGCAAGAACTACTTTTCGCAAGAGACCGGTAACTACCAGTTGCGAGTGGACGTGGCGCGTGGAATCGAGCTGGAATCCGATAGAAACTACAGCAACGATACGATTGCCACTGCCAATCAAGTCACTCGAGAGCGAACGGCCCTTGGGCAATTCTCCGGAACGATTGCCGGGACGGTCATGGCGGCTCAGGGAAGCAATCAGGACGAGGATGTCTTTTCGCTCGGACGATTAAGTGCCGGTAATGTGGTCGATTTACAGATGACATTGCCTAGCGGCAGTTCACTTGCTGGTCAACTACGGATCCGAAATAGTGCCGGCAGCATCATGTCGGAGAAACTCATCGATGGGTCACCGTTGCAGTGGACTGTTACCGGTTTGGATGACTATTACGCCGAAGTGACCAGCGGTTGGGTGCGTGATGGCCGTTTCTATGAAATGCTTCCCTCCCAGAGTTGGGATAACGCCGAGGCGGCCGCGCAGCAAGTCGGCGGTCACTTGGTAACGATCAACGATGAGGGTGAACAAGCTTGGATCGCACAGCAGTTCGGAACTTTCAGTGACTTCTACATTGGACTTTCGGACACCGAGACCGAAGGGACATTCGTGTGGGCCGATGGCACACCATTGGGTTACACCAACTGGGCTGACGGAGAACCCAACAACGGTACCAACTACAACTACGTCAATTTCATTACAAGCACGGGGTTGTGGCAAGACTTTTACAACGCGTCTCGGCAAAGCCTGAGTGAACGGACTGATCCGCAAGGACGCACGTCGGGCGGCCCAGGATCTTTGGCACAGTACGTGCTTGGCATCACCGTCTCGGATGTTGTCGCTCCGACGGTCACGGACGTGACCCGTTTTCCGGGCGATGGCCAAAGCGGTGATGAGCTAGCCAGCGAGTTCCAGGTGATCTTTAGCGAAGACATGGACCCGTTAAGCGTCAACGTGGCCGCGTTCGAACTTCGCGACGCCGGTGCCGATGGACTGCTCGATACGACCGACGATCTGCTGCGACAAGTTCAGCTTGTCGTACCCTTCATTGGCGGTCGCCAAGCGAATTTCGAGATTCTCGATGGGCCGCTGGGGCCGGGGAATTATCGTCTGACCCTTCCAGCGACGCTCAGCGACATCGCGGGCAACCCGCTCGATGGTAACGGCGACACCACCGCGGGCGATGCGTTCACGCAGACCTTCGAGATCGTGATCCCTGCCGGATTCACGTTTGAAGGAACCAGCAACGATGATCAGGCCTCGGCCACACCGCTACCACTGAGCGAAGATCCGGTCGGCAGTGGTTACTGGGTCGGCCGTGGCGCCGGGTCGATCGATCCGGCGATTTACGCGAGCTACAACGATGCCGATTGGTGGAGTTTTGAAGGGCAAGTTGGTGACCGAGTATCGTTGTCAGCCGACCTCTCTAGTGGCAGCTTGGCAGATCCCGACGTATCGCTCTACAACGCTTTGGGCCAACGTCTCGCCATTGATAGCAACGGGGGGCCTGGGGATGCGGCGTTACTGAGTGACTATGAGTTACCCGAGACGGGAACTTACTACGTTCAGGTCCGGAAAGACTATTACTCGCAAGTGCAAGAGATCGGGAACTACCAATTGCGGGTCGACCTGGCTCGTGGAATCGACCTGGAGTCAGATCGAAACTACAGCAACGATACGATCGCCACCGCCAATCCGGTCTCGCTTACCGTTTCCGGAGCGGGAGAAGTGTCCGGTGCGATTGCCGGGACGATCATGTCAGCGGAGGGTACCAATCGAGACGAGGATGTTTATTCACTGGGACGACTGAGTGCCGGTAATGTGGTGGATTTGGAGATGACGTTACCCAGCGGCAGTACGCTAGCCGGTCAACTTCGGATTCGAAACAGCGCCGGCGATGTCGTCGCCGAAAAGATTGCCGATGGTTCACCGCTGCAGTGGACTGTTACCGGATTGGATGACTATTACGCCGAAGTGACCAGTGGTTGGGTGCGTGATGGCCGTTTCTATGAAATGCTTCCTGCTCAGATCTGGGATAACGCCGAGGCGGCCGCGCAGCAAGTCGGCGGTCACTTGGTAACGATCAACGATGAGGGTGAACAAGCTTGGATCGCACAGCAGTTCGGAACTTTTAGTGACTTCTACATTGGACTTTCGGACACCGAGACCGAAGGGACATTCGTGTGGGCCGATGGCACACCATTGGGTTACACCAACTGGGCTGACGGAGAACCCAACATCGGTACCAACTACGACTATGTCAATTTCATTACAAGCACGGGGTTGTGGCAAGACTTTTACAACGCGTCTCGGCAAAGCCTGAGTGAACGGACTGATCCGCAAGGACGCACGTCGGGCGGCCCAGGATCTTTGGCACAGTACGTGCTTGGCATCACCGTTTCGGATGTTGTCGCTCCGACGGTCACGGACGTGACCCGTTTTCCGGGCGATGGCCAAAGCGGTGATGAGCTAGCCAGCGAGTTCCAGGTGATCTTTAGCGAAGACATGGACCCGTTAAGCGTCAACGCGGCCGCGTTCGAACTTCGCGACGCCGGTGCCGATGGACTGCTCGATACGACCGACGATCTGCTGCGACAAGTTCAGCTTGTCGTACCCTTCATTGGCGGTCGCCAAGCGAATTTCGAGATTCTCGATGGGCCGCTGGGGCCGGGGAATTATCGTCTGACCCTTCCGGCGACGCTCAGCGACATCGCGGGCAACCCGCTCGATGGTAACGGCGACACCACCGCGGGCGATGCGTTCACGCAGACCTTCGAGATCGTGATCCCTGCCGGATTCACGTTTGAAGGAACCAGCAACGATGATCAGGCCTCGGCCACACCGCTACCACTGAGCGAAGATCCGGTCGGCAGTGGTTACTGGGTAGGCCGTGGCGCCGGGTCGATCGATCCGGCGATTTACGCCAATGACAGCGATATTGACTGGTGGAGTTTTGCCGGCCAAGCGGGCGACCGAATCTCGTTGTCCGCCGACTTGCCCAGCGGCAGTCTGGCCGATCCTGAGGTCCGCCTCTACAACGCTTCGGGCCAAAGTCTTGGCAGCGATAGCAACGGGGGTCCGGGGAATGCGTCGCTGCTAAGCGACTACGAGTTGCCCGAGACTGGAACTTACTACGCTCGGGTCTCGAAATACTACTGGTCTCAAACGCAAGAGATCGGGAACTATCAATTGCGGGTCGACCTGGCCCGTGGAATCGACCTGGAGTCAGATCGAAACTACAGCAACGATACGATCGCCACCGCCAATCCGGTCTCGCTGACCGTTTCCGGAGCGGGACGACTGGGCATTGTTGCGGGCTCGGTCATGGCTGGGGATTCGGGGAACGTCGATGAAGACTATTTCAATTTGGGAGTTGTCACGGCTGGTGATACGATCCTACTAAATACACGTTTGCCCTCGGCAAGCACGCTCGTGCCAGTTGTCGAAATCCGTGATTCGGCAAACAACGTCGTTAGCGTGGCGACCAATCCGTCCGATGCTGTGGCAAGAGCCGATATTACGGAAACGGGGGGCTACTATGCTGTTGTCCTGGCCAACAGTGGCGAAGGGCATTTGGGACAGTATTTACTGGATGTGGCGATCCGCCCGACGGCGGAACTTGATTTTTCCGATTTGGTTGTCAGTGAGTTCACTGCACCCTCGATGGTCTCCAGTGGTGAAACGATTTCACTCCAGTGGACCGTCGGTAACTTTGGTGCGATTACGACAGCGACAAGCGACTGGGCCGATCAAATTGTCTTGTCGGTTAATGACCAGTACGGTGATGAAGATGATCAAGTATTGGCGATCGTTGCCCACAACGGCGCCTTGTTACCTCAACAGACCTACGCTGCCCAGGCCAACGTTCAGATTCCACGCGGCATCAGCGGCGATTACTGGTTCTTTGTCGAGACCGATGCCGGCACGAGCGTTGCGGAGTTTATTTTCGAATCGAACAATGTTCGATCGAGTGACCAACAGGTCAACGTCAATCGAACTCCATCAGCAGATCTTTTTCTCGAGAACGTGAGCGGGCCTGAGAACGCGACAGCAGGCGATCCGATCACGATCAGCTGGGAGGTTTCGAATCAGGGTGACGGAACGACCGGAACCGGTGTTCCTGCGGAGTTCATCGGTCAGTGGAGCGATCGAGTGGTCCTATCAGCAAACTCGGTCTTCGGCGATGTCGACGACGTGTTTCTGGCCGCTGTCATGCGGGATGCTAATTTGGCACCCAACGAGTCCTATTCCGGCACTTGGACCGGCAACCTTCCCGCAGATCTAGTTGGTAATTATCGGATACTGGTTGCGGCCGACTTTGACGATCTGGTCTTCGAATCACCGGATGTTGGTTCGAATCTCGGGGAGGCAGCAGCGTCGATCATCGTGCAAGCATTGCAGCCCGCGCTCAGCCTGAGCTTTGCGCCGACGGTGATTTCAGAAAGCGCGGGCGCCACGGCAACGATTGGAACCATCACTCGGAATACGGGGCACACCAGTGAACTGACGATTCAACTGATGGGCAGCGAAACCTCCGATATCACGTTTCCCACGACGGTGACGATTCCTGCGAATCAGCAATTTGTTAATTTTCCCGTGGCAGTATCTGACAACGAGCTTGTCGACGGTACGCGAACGTTCGAACTGCTCGCCACGGCTGTGGGCTTCGTCCAAAGCGAAGCGGCGATCCAAGTCACCGACGACGACACGCCGACACTTCAGGTCTTCCTGGACAGCTCGACGATCGAGGAAGGTGGCTCGATTACTGGTCGAGTCGAGCGAAACTGGATCACCAATTCGACCCTGGCCGTGGAACTCGTTTCCTCGTTAGACGATCAGTTGAGTTTGCCGCTTGTGCTAATTGCTCCTGGTCAGGCGGCCGCCACGTTTACGATCGGCACGGTGCAGGACACGCGATCCGAGCAAGATCAGTTGTTAGGCGTCACGGCGCAGAGCAACGGATTCATCAGTGACGCGGCCTCATTCACGTTGACCGACCAAGAGGACTTACCGTTGCTGACGCTCAGTCCCGTCAGCAGCAGCATGCGTGAGGATTCGGATGGACTTAGCTATACCGTTAGTCGCGACGTGGTGGTGGATTCACCCCTGACCGTGCAACTCCAGAGTGTCGATCCATCGGTGGCCCAACCAGCCTTGGCAACCGTGGTGATTCCCGCCGATGAAAGTTCGGTAACGTTCACGGTCCTTCCAACGAACAACGCCGTCGTCGACGCAACTCGATCGACAACGATCCAGGCCAATGGCGTCTACGCCGACTGCGTGTGCCAAATCACCACTGGCGTCGGGACGGCCAGCGTTGAGGTCATCGACGACGATGCGCCCGCATTGAGATTGACTGCAGATCAGTTGACCGTTCGAGAAGGCCCCAACGAATCGATCAGCATCCAAATCACTCGCAACACCGATCTTGGGGTGGAACTGACTGTCGCACTTCAAACGGACGATTCACAGTTGTTGATCGTGCCGGCAAGCGTCACGATACCTGTCGGCCAGTCAACGCTGATCGTGCCGATCAGCATTGGCAGTGACGGGGTCGTAAGTGGGGCCAAAGAAGTTGGCGTGACGGCGACGGCATCCGGCCTGGCAACTGCGAGCCTGACGGTAACGATTCTGGATCGCGACGCGCCCGATCTATCCGTTGGTAATATCGGTTTCCCTGCTAGCGGCGTGATCGGCCAATCCATTTCCGTCAGTTGGGAAGTCAGCAACATCGGTCGAGTCGCCGCATCGGCACCTTGGCTGGAACGAGTCTACTTTTCGCGAGATACTGTTCTCGACGGTAGTGACTTGCTGGCCGCAGAGTTGACGGTTCAGGACACCTTGCCGGCCTCGACAACGGCTAGCCGATCGACCTCCGTCGCGCTGCCGGATCTACCTCTGGGTTACCACTTGATTGTCGTCGCAGATGCGACGCAAGTGGTTTCCGAAGCCGACGAGTTGAACAATGAATTGGCCTCGACGAGCGCGATGTCGGTCACGCCAACCTACACGGCAACTGTGACGACAGACACGGATGTCGCGATCGCTGGAACTCAAGTGCAATTCAGTGGAACGGCGTCGCTGACCGGTTCGGGCGCCGCGGCGGCGAATGTCGATGTGACGTTACGGATTGTTTCGGAGATCGGAATCCGCCGAGTGTATCGGGTCACCACGGACGCGGCAGGCAATTTCACTGGAACGTTCACGCCGCTCGCCAATGAAGCGGGCATCTACAGCGTTGCCGCTGCCCATCCGGCAGTCGTCGAAGATGTCGCCCAAGACAGTTTCCAGTTAGTTGGCATGCGACTTGCGCCAGCCGAACTATCACTTCGTGTTGTTCCCGGCGATGCGTTGGGTGGCTACGTCGAGATTCAGAATTTGGGTAGTGTGCCGCTTACCGGACTGGCCGTCCAAGTACTCGATGCCCCAGCGAATGTCGCGCTGACGACATCACTTGAAGCGAACACGCTGAGCGGCAACGGGACAGTCCGGCTTTCTTACTCATTGCTGGCGTCGGATGCGTCGGTGCTGCAGGGCAACCTGCGAATGATCGTCACTTCGGCTGAAGGCGTCACGAAAGAAATTCCGTTGCGGGTTCAGGTCGCGCCGTTGACGCCCCAGATGGTCGCCAACCCGGGCGTGCTCCTGGACGGCGTCATCCCTGGTCAGCAGAAATTGGTTAGCTTTGAGCTTTCCAACGTCGGTGGTGCGACGTCAGGTCCGCTGGACGTCACGCTGCCGGGAGCACCAAGTTGGGTCACTCTGTCAAGCGTGTCCCATGTCAACTCGATCCAGTCCGGCGGCAGAACTGTCGTCACGTTGGCACTGACTCCACCGATCAGCGTTCCGGTCGGTCTGTACGAGGGCGCGGTAGCGATTTCGGGTTCAAACGTTGAACTGAATGTGCCCTACCAATTTAGGACGGTCTCAACTTCCGTCGGGGGCGTTCGCGTGTTCGTAGAGGATCAATACACGTACTTTGCCGCCGACGCCCCGTTGGTTTCAGAAGCCGAGGTGCTGCTACGCGATCCCTATGACAATACGATCGTCGTCGCTGAAGGCGTAACCGACGCATCAGGTAGCATTGAGTTTGCGGATGTACCCAGTGGGGAATATCTACTCGAGGTGCGTGCCGAAGGTCACGAAACTTACGTGGCACCCTACACAATGGTGGCAGGACAACTCGCCGAAGCCACTGTCTTTATTGCACGCCAAGCGGTCAGCTATCAGTGGAATGTCGAGCCGACCGAAGTGGAGGACACCTACAACGTGCAATTGCAGTCCACGTTCGAGACCGGTGTCCCCATGTCGGTGGTCACAATTGAGGTGCCGACCGACGTGCCAACGGTTGCCCCCGGCGAAACCGTTCAATTTGAAGCGGTGATTCGTAACAATGGTTTGATCGCTGCCGAGGGCGTGACACTGTCAGTGACGGCTCCAGACGGTTATGTGTTCACTCCGTTGGCAACGGACTTTGGAACCTTGCCAGCGATGAGCGAGATCAGGGTACCGATTCTCGTCAGGCTTTCGGCCGATAGTATTGGCGGTTTGAATCATGATGTGGGCGGACAAAGCAGCATCATAGAGGACATCAAAAAGGATTGTCTCCCAAGTGCCAATTTTGAAGTTGCTTCCTACACCATCTGTGGCGGATTTCCGGTTGGGGCCATCGCGAGTGCCGCAATGTTTGGTAGAGACTTGTTTAATTTTGTGACAGGGGGAAGGTCAACGATTGTCAGTTGTCTCGCAAAACTGATCACCGGTGCGGGCAGCGGAGGAGGCGGCGGAGGTGGAGGTGGAGGTGGAGGTGGACGTGGAGGTGGTGCAACACCCGCGCGCGGCGGAGGCAACTTATGCAGCGATCTCGGATTGGAGTCTGCCAGCGACCAGGGCCTCACTATTTCGGCGGACAATGCCGTTTGCGCGCAAGTCCGTATTCAGATCGATCAAACGGTGGTCACGACACGCGATGCTTTCACGGGTGGATTGACCATCACGAACGAGTTGCCGTCGGCCGTCCAGGGTGTGGACCTCGATATTGAATTCCGCGACCTGGATGGAAACCTAGTCAACGATCGATTCGTTGTCCTGGGTCCTGAATTGAACGGATTGACTGCCGTCGATGGCAGTGGAACGGTGGCGCCGAATAGTTCAGGTTCAGCCAGCTTTACCTTCATTCCGACGCGTGAGGCCGCCAGCGAAGCGCCCACCACTTACCTTGTTTCGGGTGTTTTGAGATACACCGACCCGGCAACCAATACCGAGTTGGTTCTGCCTTTGTTTGGTCCCTCCATCACGGTCCTTCCCGACCCCTTGTTGCAGCTACGCTATTTCCAGCAGCGTGATGTTCTCGGTGACGATCCCTTGACAGACGAAGTCGAGCCGTCGGAACCGTTCACTCTCGGCCTGCTGGCCACCAATCTGGGCAAGGGCGCCGCCGAAGCGTTCACGGTCACCACCGCTCAACCCAAGATCATTGAGAACGAAAAAGGTTTGCTAGTCGACTTCAAAATCATTGGCACCCAGGTTGGCGGCCAACCGACATCGCCAACTCTCACGGCAAATTTAGGAGACATCGATCCAGGGACGACTCAGCTTGCCACCTGGTCGTTGACCTCCAGTTTACTCGGTCGCTTTATTGAATACTCAGCCACGTTTGAACATGCCGACGAACTCGGTGGTGAGCACACGTCGATCATCGACACCGTTTCCATTCACGAATTGATCCATCTGGTTCAGAGCGATCGGCCCGGTGACGATTCCCTCAATGATTTTCTGGTCAACGAGGATCCCGATCCCGAGAACCTTCCCGACACACTCTACTTTAGCGATGGTACCTTGGCTCCCGTCAATGTGGCAACAAATGTACTTGCCGATGGCAGCGTCACCGCAGCGGACCGCACCGTTCTACTAGGCGCGAGTCAAAACACCGGATGGTCCTATCTCCATTTGCCCGACCCGGGACCCGACTGGAAAGTCGCTCGCGTGACTCGCTCCGATGGGAAAGAGTTGCTTGTTGGCACTAATGTTTGGCAAACCTCCAAGGTGTACGACAGCACGCTCAGCCAGTACGTCCCGGATCCAAAGTTGCATCTTCTGGATTTCGATGGCACCGGACAGTACTCGGTCGAGTATGTGCTGGACGATTCAATTCCTCCGATGGTTGTGTCCATTGGATCGATCGATCCAGATCCACGTGATGCACCGGTCGATTCTATCGACGTGACATTCTCGGAAAAGATCGATCTGGGCACATTGGGTTGGCAAGATTTTGTGCTCACTCGCAACCAGGGTGTGAATCTGATCGACGAGACGACGATACTGAGCATCATTGAGCGGGCGGATGCCGAGTCAACCTATCGAGTCAGTGGACTAACGAGTTTGACTGGCGATCCTGGAGTCTATGAATTCAAACTGATCGGCGCGAATGTTAAGGACTTCGGCGAGAACTCGGCTACCGGAGAGGCTTCGGTCGTTTGGTCTAACGGTTCAGCGCCGCCGTTTGTCAAGAGTCTGGGGCCCGTCTCACCATTTCGCAACACCGCTTTGGATGAAATCGAAGTTGAGTTCTCCAAACCGCTCCAAGCGGGAAGTTTCGATATTTCCGATTTTGCTCTCCGCCGCGATGGTGTCAATGTCGCAGTAGCGGGAATCAACGTGCAGCAGCTTTCCGGCAACCGATATCGAATTTCCGGATTGGCCGCGCTGACTGAACCGGATGGGGACTACCTATTTAGCGTCGACGGTAGCGGCGTGGTCGATTTGAATGCAAAGCCAGGACTGCGGATTGCCAACGTCGCATGGGAAATGGATACGATCGCCCCGGAAATCACACTGTTAGAAACGCCGACACCCAACCCTCGCAACATTGTCGTGCGGTCGTTGGATGTTATTTTTAGTGAGCCGATTGATGTCAACACGTTCACACGCGACAACCTGCGTCTGACCCGCGACGGCCTATCGTTAGCGATGGATGATCGAGTCACCATTGTCAGTAGCGGCGACTCGGCTTACCGGCTGTCAGGATTCAATTGGTTTGTTGGCCAATCAGGTGTTTATACGTTGAGTGTAGATGCGGCCGGTGTCGTGGATCTTGCCGGAAACGTCGCCACGGGGATGACGGATTCGACGTGGATCATGGATGCTTCCCGCCCCGCAAGTCCAACCAATGTGGCGTTCTCCCCAGACGCAGGGATTTCTGCATCCGATGGTTTAACGAACACTCGCTCGGTGACAGTAACCGGAGAGCTTGCCGAGCCAAATCTGAAAGTTCGGATTTACGATACGACAAGCGATACCGACCTAGGCTATGCCGATGTCGACGGATTCACTTTTAACGCTGCCGTTCGGATGCGTGGTGGCGGAACCCAGCAACTGAGTGTTTACGTCGTGGATGAGGCGGGCAACACGTCGGATCATACAACGGTGGATTTGTTTATCGACGAGTCCTCCCCAGCGGTACGAACGATTAGTGAGGTAGCGCCCAACCCGCGTGACTTGCCGGTCGATTCGCTCGACGTGACTTTTTCTGAGCCCATCGATGCAAGCACGTTTAATATCCAGGACTTGCACTTAGCGCTAAATGGCGGTGCGAACCTGATCGCCCCGACGGTGAGCGTGATACCGCTGAGTGACACGAGTTTCCGCATCAGTGGTTTAGACGGACTTACCGAACAAGGTGGTGACTATACGTTTGCCGTTCGGCAAGACGGAGTGGCGGACCTGGCCGGCAACTTGGGTACTGGTTTGGCAACTCGGCAGTGGGTCAATCTGCTGGGCACACGAGGCACGATCACGGGACAGAAATTTGAGGATCGAAATGGAAACGGGACGAAGGATGTTGACGAAACGGGCTTGCCCGGTTGGACAATTTTTCTCGACGAAAACGGAAACGAATTGCTTGACTTGGGTGAGCGACGAACGGTAACCGACGAACAAGGCAACTACTCGTTTGTCGATCTGCCTGCTGGAGACTATGTCGTTGGAGAGGTCATGCAGTTGGGCTGGCAACAAACTTCGCCGGGATCCAGTGCTGGACAAAGCCAAGCCGATGCTTCGATCCAAGTATCGATTTCGGGGAACCGCGTTTTGACTGAGGATGGATTGAATGAGATCAGTAACGAACCCTGGCAGGATCTCATTGGCTTAGATAGATTTCAAAGCGACCAACGCTTTGCGGGTATCGATGGCCAGGGCTATGCCGTAGCGATTCTCGATACGGGTATCGACACCAATCACGACTTCTTTGGTGAAGACAGCGACGGAGACGGCCAAGCTGATTCAATTGTCTATCAATACGACTTTGTTGACGACGATGAGTTGGCGTTGGATCTCCATGGTCACGGCACCCACGTTGCAAGCTTGATCGCGGGACGTGGCCCAACTTTCCGCGGAGTCGCGTCATCCGTCAATCTTGTCGTATTGCGAGTGTTGGACGCGGACGGCAATGGCAGCATGCGTTCAGTCGAACGCGCACTTCAGTGGGTTGCCGAGAATGCTGCGGCTTACAATATCGCGGCAGTCAACATGTCATTTGGTGACCGCGGAAACCACGATCGCTCACAATCCCTTTATAGAATTGGTGATGAACTTTCAATTCTTACCGCGTTGGGCGTCGCCGTCGTGTCTGCGGCAGGGAATCAGTATTATGATGCCCAAGGAAAAGCCGGCGTGGCCTACCCGGCTGCCGACCCCAACTCCATAGGGGTTGGCGCTGTCTGGGATTTGGAGGCGGCAGGCCCACACATTTGGTCGGGTGGATCCGTTGACTTTACTTCTGCACCTGATCGCCTGATCAGCTTTTCGCAACGTGACGTAAACCAGTCCGAAATTTTTGCTTCAGGCGGTAGGATCACCGCTGCGGGCTTGGGCGGAACCACCGCGACCTATTCCGGAAC
This sequence comes from Novipirellula aureliae, assembly GCF_007860185.1. Taxonomy (NCBI): domain Bacteria; kingdom Pseudomonadati; phylum Planctomycetota; class Planctomycetia; order Pirellulales; family Pirellulaceae; genus Novipirellula; species Novipirellula aureliae. The sequence continues at coordinate 200,246 of NZ_SJPY01000009.1, read as the reverse complement.
CAGCATGGCGGCCCCCCAAATCGCGGGAACAATCGCCTTGATCCAACAGATTGCTGAGAACGAATTGGGCCGACGACTATCGCTCAAGGAAATCCGTCACCTGCTTTCATCGACGGGCGGAAGTATCGTGGACGGGGATGATGAAAATGACAATGTGCCCAATACTCATCAACAGTACGTACGTCTGGACATGCTCGCTGCGGCTGAAGCCATTGCCTCGTATCCGGAATTCCTCGAATCGCCCGATGCGAATGGAAGTCCGTCTATCGACGGAGACAGCGTGCCGATCTTTGCTGCGGGGACAGTTGCGGTGACGATCGTGGCGGGAGATTCAAAGACTGTCGATTTTGGAAACCAAAATCTTCCTCCCGTCCTACAACCACCGCTTGGGTTGACCGGCAATGAAGGTCAAATTTTAGAATTCCCGTTAGGTAGCTTTCTCGATGCCGGAGACGGAAATGGCCCCTGGACCGTTTCCATCAATTGGGGAGATTTCTCGTCTAGTGAAGTCTTCGTAGTGCAGCAGGATGGCGCACTGCCCAACCGTCAACACCGCTACGTAGACAATGGTAGCTATTCCCTCTCGGTGCAGATCACCGATGCTTTCGGTAACTCAGGAGTGGCAAGCTCATTGACTCAAATCGCGAATGTTGCCCCTGAACTCTTGGAATTGGATGGAGTCGCACCGCGAAGTCCGCTCGAGGCTGTCGGCCCCAATGAAACATTCACGTTAAATGGTTTGTTTAGAGAACAAGGTGACATTGACATAGTCACCGTCGAGATTGATTGGGGAGATGGGACCACAACCGTCGCACAACTCGGTGACACCTCCGACTCAATGGGGCAACTATCAAGACCACACGGCTATCAGGTGCTGGGCCAGTACGAAATCAAGGTCCGCTTACATGACGAAGATGGTGGCGTGTCCAATCAGTTGACCACGACCATCGATGTCGTCGACTTGATCCCACCGCAAGTGCAGGACGTGATCATTGACGATGGCAGCTCGCAGCGTAGCATGGCCCGATCGATCACCGTGCTGTTCGATTCTCCAATTGTGCTGGAAGAGGGTGCATTTGATCTTCGCGATAGTCAAAACGAATCTATTTTGATGGAAACCGACTTCGTGCCAGGTCAAGCCACCAACAGAGTCGTCCTGACCTTCCCGGGACAAATCGGCGGATCCCTGGCTGACGGGAACTACAAATTGAGGATTCTATCAAGTCATATTCAAGACGCTGCTGGCAACCTTTTGGAAAGCGAACCGACAGGCGACGACCGGGTCGACGAGTTCTTCCGTTTCTACGGGGACATTAATGGCGATGGATTTATTGATTTTGCCGACTTCGCCGGATTCGGAGCCAGCTTTGGGACCGACGACAAGACCTATGACTTCAACGGTGACGGTACGGTTGACTTTCTCGACTTCGCCGAATTCGGACGTCGCTTTGGCACATCTCTCTTTTAACACCAACAATTAGGAACGACTTTACTATGCTGAGAAAAAACATGACACGACTCAAGATTGCTTCAACACTCTGCTTTTGTTTACTTTCGTTGGCCGCGACGAGCGAACAAGCGACTGCCGCACTGACCTATCAAATCGACCTTGAACGACTCGGCCCAGCCGATGCTCCGAATAAAGTGAGCGTCGCGATGGTGTTGCGAGAAGTCGATGACGGGCTTGATGCCAGCCCTGATTCGGCACTAGCCAAAGGTAGCGGTCTGTTCGGAATTGGGATTCGACTCGAACGCACGCAAGGTGATGCAACGCTGAGCGGTTTTCGCCTTGCCGATGGCTTTGGTCCCTTCGGCGCAAACCCAACCCCCAATCCGACCGAAACGGAATCTCTCTGGGAATTTAACATCGTTTCGTCGAACGCATTTGGGGACTCACCTGGTTTTGGCACGCTACAATCGAGTTTTACGGTTGGTACCGTCGACATCACGATTGGTCGACAAGAATCCGTATTCCGCTTGGGGAACCTAACCGCAGCACTCCCCAACAATTTGTCCTTGGGGCAAAATGCTTTTACACAGCGTGCGGATCGGATTTCGGAATACGGAAGCATTAATGTTTCGGCAGTTCCCGAGCCAGCATCGGGTTCGTTCGCGATGCTGATCGGAAGCTTGATCTGCTTTGTTCGTCGCCGAAAAACGGCGGCGGTCTTGGATCGGTTGAACACGTGAATTGTCGCTGGGCTAATTCATGCCTAACAGCACAGGGACATAACCGTGTTCGCTGGGGTAGACGATTAGGATTCGTCTTCCATCAGGCGATACCTGGATACTTCTTGGACGCCGCAAGTCGTTTCTCGGATGATAGAGAACCCCGAGTCGTTGGCCGGTCGGAACGTGCCAGGCCATGATCTGGCCGTCGTTGTGACCTGATAGCAAGACGCGGTCATCCGCTAGGAAGCAAAGTGCAAAAAGGGAGGAGAGATTCTGGATGTCTAGCATCACCTGGCCCGATTCGCGGTCCCAAACGTTCAGGTGCTTGTCGTTTCCGGCGGCGATCAATCGCTCGTCACGACTAATCGCAACGACATCGGGATCCGACATCTCTCGCCAACGCATCACCCGGCCCGATTCGATTTCGAGCTCTTGCACCCTTGTGTAAGCGGCATTTTCGCAAATCAATGTTCGGTTGTTATCCGCGAAAACCGCATTGGAATCGCCTGCCTTGGGATTGTTCGTGATCAATTGATGGGTGGACCAATCATCGATCGACTTCCATACATAGACTTGCCCATTTCCGATGGCGGCCAGCCGACTGCCGTCACGCGATAGACTCACATACTCATGGGTTTCGAGTGGCGATTCGATCGTGGCAAGGGGTCTGCCAGTCTCTAGCGACACGATTGCAATTTGGCCGGAACTCTGCATCGCCGCTAATCCATTAGCGGATTGGGGCGAGAATTTTTCGATCGACGACCTCGTCGGCTCCTGCCCTCGCAGGACGAAAACCGGATCGGGCTCGTTGTCGAACAGGTAGGCAGCTTCGATCGCCATCGCCGATGTGAGCTCACGCTGGCAGGCAACGGCATCGCGATCCCACACTTGCACCACGCCATCATTGCCAGCGGTAACGAAGTGCTTGGAATCGTCACCGAACCACTTCGCCGCTAACCGTGTCTCTCCCTCCTGATCGTGAGCGGTCAGCTGTGCGTGAATTCGACCGTCGACATGCGATGAATCAAAACGGCTAAGCTGGATCAACTGTACCCGTCCATCACCAAATCCGGCTGTCAACCACATCCCGTCCGCTGACGCGGATACCGACTGCGCATAAGATGCACTGACGTTAAAGCTCCCCATCGCTGCTCCGGAATCACGATCAAAGACGGCCAATGAATCTAAATAGCGTTCGCCTGCGATCAACCACTCGCGATGCGGACCTGCCCAACACATCGCACGGATATTGGAAAACGGTTTCGTATCGATCGATCGGGTATGCTTCCCGGTGGCGACGTCCCAAACGTGAATCCCCTCTCGTGTCGGCACAAACAGTTCGCGACTGTCGGGCGAGAACAAAAGCGTCTCGTGCCGCTGATCATTTGCAAAGCGAAATTTCTCATTCCCTTCCGCGTCGCCAACCCAGACACCGGTGTATCGAAATCCAGCAGCAACCGACTTGCCGTCGGGCGACCAAGCCAATGATTCGACTCCATTGATGACTGGCCATACATGCCCGGTACACTCCGCTTGCTCCAAGTCCCAATAGCGAACGAATCCCGACGCCGACCCGCTGATTGCCATCGAGGCATCGGGAGAAATCGCCACCGCATGGACCGGTTCCCAATGACTTCCAAGCGTGATCCGGGGCTGCTCCGGTTCATCCAATCGAATCTTCATCAGGTTGCCATCCTCGCCGACACAGAGGCAGAGATTACCATCTGCGGAAACCGCAACCTCATGGATAGGCGAAGGGAACGAAAACTGACGCTGCGGCGGCGGATGTGCCGCCGAATGCAAAAAATCCAATAGCGTTGGCGTCCGTTTGGTCGTTGGATCCAGTAAAGAAAGCCGGCGGTTTTGCAGCGCATCGCTGGTTACCTGGGCCAAATGAACCAGATCGCCACCACGATAGGCCGCGGTCGCCGTTTGTAACTGGCTACTCTCCAGCAAACCATTGGCCCGCCGCTCGCGTGCCTCGCTTTCCAATTTAGCGCGGCGAACTTCGACCACTTGCCAAGTCGACACGACACTTATGGTAATCAGTGAGAACAGGACGAGTGCCACCGCAGAGAGTCCCAAGCGGTGCCGCTGGAACATTTTGCGAAGTTGGTACAGCCGTGAAGGTGGGCATGCCAAAACCGCATCGCCGCCCAAGTATCGCATGATGTCGTCAGCCAATTCGGCTGCCGTCCCATAGCGACGGCGACGATCCTTTTCCAATGCCTTCATGATTATCCAATCCAGCTCGCCTTGAATCGTCTCATGCAGCTTTCGCCGATCCACGCCTCGATGTTGGGCAATGGTAGAGACCTTATCAGCCTTCATGGTGCTAATTGCTTCGCTCGGTCGAAGCGGTTGTACCTCGCGAATGATCCGGCGTACTTCATCGAAGCTAGCCGTCTTGAAAGTTTTGTGGCCGAACGGCGGAGTGCCCACCATCAATTCATACAACAACACGCCCAACGAATACACATCGCTGCGTGTGTCGATATCGACGACGCCCATTTCAGCTTGTTCGGGACTGATGTACATCGGCGTGCCCACCATTTGAGCGAAACCGGTGTAGATTGTATTGTCCGTCAGCGGATGACCGAGTGCCTTTGCCAACCCAAAGTCGATCACTTTGGGAACCGCCTCCTCATCAACCTGAGCAACCAGAATGTTCGAGGGTTTCAAGTCGCGATGAATCACCCCCTTTCGGTGAGCATGCTGAACCGCACGACAAACCTTGACGAAAATTCGTAGCCGTTCGTTCGCTTTGAGCCGGTAGGCATCAGCATGTTCGGTGATCGGTAACCCTTGGACCAGTTCCATCACGAGGTAAGGCTGCCCAGCCGTCGTTGCACCACCATCGAGAATCTTGGCAATGTTGGGATGATTCATCATCGCCAACGCTTGACGTTCATTCGAAAATCGAGCCATCGTCTCTTTGGTGGCGATCCCCGCACGAATCACCTTCACGGCCACCTTGCGGCGGACCGGCCGCTGCTGCTGAGCAACATACACCGCTCCCATCCCACCTTCGCCAAGAAGCTCACAAATCTTGTATCGATCGATCAGATGCACCCGGTCGAGTTCGCTAGGCCCCGATTGCAACCATTTTGTGACAGGGGTTCGCCGAGTCTCGGCAGCCCCAATACGATCGACCACCTCATCTAAAAGGTTGGCTCCCTGACGATCGTGGGCCCCCAGCAATCGCTCGACGTCCGAGAGCATCGCTCGGTCCGATCCACATGCTTGTTCGATAAATCGCCGTCGATCCTCATGGTTTTCGAGTTCGGTCGCCCGTAAAAAAACAGACTTGATCGATTCATGTTTCGATGGTTCATGCATGTGCGGATCAGTTAGAATCGATTGGTCCAGTGAGTAAACGGAGTTGTGGACGAGGCGACGAGGCCTTGATGGGAAAAAAATCGGTTAAGACTCCTAAGAGTCATGCGAAAAAGTTACGAGATCGTCCAACGCTTTTCGCTGCGGTAGGCAGGAATCAGTGACAAAATTTCGCTTTATGCAGTGAGCAACCATGGATCATCAACCTCCGTAGTGGATCTTGTTAAAGATCCCTCGCGGTAAGGATCTTTAACAAGATCCACTACGGGGAGCGGGTATGGATCTTTAACAAGATCCACTACGGGGAGTTCTTTCGTTTTCAACTTTCCGACTGCACCGCGAACCAAGTGCGGGCGAACTCCCAATTCTTGTAAGCGGTGCTTCGCGGCATCTCCAACAATTCGCCCGCTTCGACAATCGACAAACCTGCAAAAATGCGAAGCTTTACCAAATCTGCCGACGCGGCGTCTACGGTGGCCAATCGCTCAAGCCCTTCGTCCAAATCCAACCACAGATCGGTCATCTGAATCGACTCATCCGCCAATTCGCCTAATTCCACACGCCGAAACTGGCCACCCCGCTTTTGGCTTCCGCGAGCACGTGCGGTATCGATTAGAATTCGACGCATCGCTTCGGCGGCAGCCGCGAAAAAGTGCCCACGACTATCGAACGGCTGAAGCCGGCCACCCGATACCAAACGCAAGTAGGCCTCGTTGACCAGTGCTGTTGGCTGGAGAATGCATTCGGCACCTTCCCCTGCAAATTGGTACCTGGCAATCAAACGCAGTTCGTCATACACGGCGCAAAGCAACCCCTCCGCCACCCCAGGTTCGCCGGTCCGCAATTGGCCCAATAATTCGGTAACTTCACCCATGCTGATAGTCTATTCGGTAACCACCCGACAATCCAGCCGAGTCACCGAATTGGATCGGTTCGGCCTATCGGGTTTACCGTTGGAGGCATCGCACCACGGGGATCCCGGCATAAAAAAAGCCGCGTTCCATCTTAGAACACGGCTTTTCCATTAAACGGTTAAGTAAACTGCGCGGGACATTGCCCCGCGCCGCTCATCAAACGAATTCACGGGCTTGGATTTATCGCTGAGCGATCGAGTGTTCGACAAAGTCGAATGTCAATTCGGTTGTGCTGCCTGCGGCGACATTGACCGAACGCTCTTTGCTAACCGATTGGCCATTGACCATCGCTGTGACGCTTACGGTGTATCCGCTCCACTGCTCGCCCGCCTTCAATTGCTTCGTGCGGAATGTTCGCACGCTGCCTTCGCCTCGAGTTTCATTGCCAGCCAAGGTAACAACGGCATCTTCCGGAACGTTCAACTTGACAGTCGTCACAACATCGTTCGTCACAACATCGTTTGCCATGGGGGCTTCCGAAGTCGTGGTCGCCAGTTCGGTTTGCATTGGCTCGGCTTGCGTGTCGGAAAATACGAGTCGCTCCTCATCACCCGACCGCAATTGGATCGTCTTGGTGGTCGACTTTGGTTCACCATTAAGCTCATAATCCACCTGCACGACATAGCTGTAGACATAACCTTCCTGAAGACCTCGCGACATGAACTTTCGCTCGCTACCTTCGCTGCTGGTAGGACGTCCGTTGACAGTCACCTTAGCATTTGTGGGGACGTCGATCGTCAACATCGCCGAATCCATCTTCAGGCCTGGCTCGATCGATTCGACCCCAGCAGCGTCATTGTCGTCGTCGCCCGAACGATCAGCGTCGCGGTCACTCGAAGCTGGAGCTGCATCGGAAGCGGGGGCTTCCAGGATGTCGGAATCACTTCCTTGATTGGTATCTAAACGAGATCCGTTGTCGATATCTGTCCCGTCCATCGGAGACGAATACGACTCCAAAGGTGATTCAATGACTGACGATTCGTAACCATAATCGGCATCCATCATTGGATAGGAATTAACGACTGGAGCCGTATAGGAATCGTAGTTGTTTACGACGCCGGTGCTGCCGCCATAGGCAGGGGCTAGGTACGCCCCATAGCTACCAGTTGACCCATAGCTACCAGTTGACCCGTAACCCGCGTACCGCCCACCACTGCTGCCACTATTGTAGCTGTAGTAACTGGCGTAACTCACTCCCCCGCCGCTTGATCCCCCGCTGGCGTATCCACTCGATCCGCCACCGTAGAAGGCGGCTGCTCGTGCGGCTTTCTTTTCATGAATATGAGCAAAAAGCCGTTTTAGTGGTCCAGCGTGTCCGCCGACAGAACCGCCACCACTTGAGTTATACCCTCGGTAACTCACGTAGCTGACGGCGCTCGAGCCATAACTGCCGCCACTCGAGCCATAACTGCCGCCGCTCGAGCCATAGCTGCCGCCACTCGAGCCATAGCTGACGGCGCGCGAGCCATAGCTGCCGCCGCTTGAGCCATAGCTGCCACCACTCGAGCCAAAGCTGCTACCGAAACTACCGCCGGCCTCGACATCTGTAGGTGCTATCGCCATGCAGGCGAGGGCCGAGGTAATCGTTAAAATCTTGAAGCATTTTTTCACAGTTGAAGATCCTCCGTCATCCGATAGATTGGTTACTTGGTATTTGCTAGCGATTCGTCAACACTGAGCTTTTTGGGAGTGGATCTCGTTAAAAATCCTACCGCGTGAGGATCTTTGACAAGATCCACTACCGGCTGCCCTAAATTCAGATAAGGTGAAAAGCACTAGGCTTCCTGCTCAAGGCGATACTGCGGGCCATGGTAGCCGATCACGCATCGCTAGCAGGTAGAGTAGCGGTTAGTTTACACCAGGCAAGCAGTCTGGGCAAACTTTGCGGATTAGGGTGGCTCAGGCACCCCACTTCACAATGGAAGGACAATCACGGGTTCAATCGACTTTTCGAATAGCAATATCATCGAAGTCGGCTTGTCCCGTGGCACCGAACAGGCCGATTCGCAAGATTGCTTCGCGTGTTTGTACAGGAATTCGCACCATTCGGCTGACCTCTCCCCAAGAACGAGTCCCCTTGTAGGGACCGATCCAAAGTGTCCCCAGATCTCGTCGCTGCTCGTCATAAAGGCTGATCGCGATCATTGGAAGCGTGTCTGGTTCAGGACCTGCGACAACATTTTTTGTTTGAATTTTTCCGCTAAGTCTTATCATGGACACTTCGCGTCCGTCGATTGGAATTCCCTGCAACAGATGGGAACTGAGGTTAGGCGTTTCATTTTCGAAGCGAACGAAACCTTTCGACTGGCCGCCGATTGATCGATCCATTTTCGAGTTTTTGTTCGCAGGGAGTTCATGACTCGACAGACGGGTCGAGATGGCATCGACTTTGACGTGTTCCAATTGACGTCCGTAATACCATCCTGGAACAAAATCAACGATCTCGGAATCCTGTTCATCGGGAAAGCTCTCAAAATCCCCATTCACGACGGCTGGGTTTGCCGCATCGGGTTGCATTTGACGGCCCTCCTCCGCCTCACCGGTCATAGGGACAAACAAGGTAGGACGGAGCATTTTGCGAGTCAGTTTGCCATCTTTTTTAGTCATCAGAAAGAGCGTTTGCTGATACCTTTGTCCAACGGGTATGACCATCATGCCTCCTTCGCGAAGTTGTTCGACCAGGGGTTCAGGAACCTTTTCGGGGCTACAGGTCACGATAATTTTGTCGAACGGGGCAGCATCCTTCCAACCTAAGAAGCCATCGCCAACGCGAGTCGACACGTTTTCGTAACCGAGTCGTTCTAGATCTTGCGCTGCCCGTCGGCCCAATTCATCAACAATCTCAATCGAATACACATGCTTGACCAAGGGACTTAGGACGGCAGCTTGGTAGCCACTTCCGGTTCCAATTTCCAGTACGATGTCGGTTTCCTTAGGCTCGATCGCCTGGGTCATCATGGCAACGATAAACGGGCTGCTGATCGTTTGCGAGTCACCGATCGGCAAGGACATATCCAAGTACGCACGGGCTCGTTGGCTACGGGGTACAAATTCATGCCTCGGGGTCGTACGCATCGATCGCAGGACTCGTTCGTCCGTCACCCCTGCCGTTGCGATTCGGTCGCGTACCAATTGATCGCGTGCCATTGCGTACAAGTCATCCGCACTTGCTTGCGTGGATTCGAACAGAAAAGTCAAGCCAAGGCTCCCCAAACAGCAAACGACGAGAAACGGTCGAAACCAAGACATCATTAAACTCACCTTCCCGCTCGAAGTAAGACAGGCATACCGAACACATCACGAAATAAACCCGCATTTTGCCGCATCGCTACTTGCTCGAGTGAAACATCCTCGACCCCAGGGACTTGAATGACCAATTGTTTTGCTTCGCGTACGCACTCGATCTCTTGGATACGTCCGCTTCGCGTGTCATCCAGCGCGATTGCCAATCTCAAAATGGCGGCCAATTTGGCAACCGTCACGCGATCTTCGCGTCCGAGTGATCCGTATCCTTCGTGCGATTGCTGCGGATAGGCTCTACGGTAGTAGCGAGCCACCAAGCCAACCTGCAAAAGTTCCGATCGAGACAATCCAAAGATTTCGCTATTTCGGATCACGTACAAGGCGTGTTTGTGATTGCTTCGCACATTGATCATCAAGCCGATTTCGTGCAGCAGAGCGGCAACATACAGCAATACCTCTTGACGATAATCAAGCTGATGCTCTCGAGCGAGTTGGAGGAACAATTTTCGCGACAATTCGGCAACATTGCGAGCGTGCGACTCGTCAAAATCGAAACGACGCCCCAAACCCAACGCGGACCGGATGATTTGGTTGCGAAATTCATCGGTCCAACTGCCGCCCACGGCCATATCGTGAAGGAGACCGTCGCGTAGGTTGGTGTCACAGACATAGAGAAATGGTTGCTGGAAAGCCTGAGCCAGCATGGTGTAGGCCAACAATGCGGGACCAAGCGTTTCGGCCTCAATAAAACTTGCTCCGAATCGTTTGACGATCGTGTCTTCATCGAGTTGCAAAATTTCATTGGTAAAGTCGGCTAACTTCTCCGTCGGCAGCGGCGTCAGCGACGTTCCATCCCAATCGTCGAGGAGACGATGGGCGGCGAATCGAATGTCGCCTCCAAATGCGACGATTCGATTGGTCGGATCCTCGCTAACGTCGGCAACGATGTTGTCTAGCGTCCGGCGAACATGACTTTCGATAAAACTTCGGCGGCGAGAGGGCGAAACACGTGACGACTCAATCTGTTGCAACAACCGCAGCGAACCTAAACGATACGATTGGCTGTGCATGACGTTGCCGCTGCGGATCACTAAAACCTCGGTGTTACCACCTCCTATTTCTACCACAACGGATCGGCCATCCGCCAATTCCGGCTCGCCTCGCAATTGAGGAGCGATTCCCATGTAGGTAATTCGGCTGACTTCGGCCTCATCGATCGATTCGATGTTCAAGCCGGTGACGATGAAGATGCGGTCGGTAAAGGCAACGCGGTTCATCGCTTCGCGGACAGCCGTCGTTGCCACAATCCGTAAATCAGGGCCTGGTGTGATCCCGTATTCTCGCAGCACCCGTTGATACTGTTTCAAAACCGTCGCCGCCCGCTCAATGCTCTTTCGCGACAACCGCCGAACGGCAAACACTTCGCGCCCCAAATCAGCGGGTTGCACCAGCGTATCGAGGGTCCGGACGTCGCCGTCCGCATGGATCTCGGCGATCGCCATCCGAATACTCGTTGCACCAATGTCGATCACGGCGACCGGGCGTGGCGAGATTGGAAGCAGCGGTGTCGAAGGAACTTGGGCGGGAGATGTCATAGGTAGTAATGAATGAACGAAGTGATGGAAACGAAGAAAGAGTGCTACGACTATGTTTCGGCGAATTGCTCTCGATTTACAAGCCGTCAATCAATGACATCAAAATCTTTCAGAACCCTCTCAGCCGACTCTCCTCCAAAACATTGTACGGCATTCCAGCCTCGTTGAACCGCAGCATCGATATTTTCTTGTTTGTCATCGAGAAACAGAATCCGCTTTGGGTCGACGCCAGCCAACCCTTCGGCTGCTGCGTAAATACGAGGATCGGGCTTCATCGCGCCGACCTCGTAACTGACGATCCGGTGCGTCCAAACCATTTGAGAGATTTCCCACGTTTGGTTGGCGATCCACTCCCAATGAGACACGCAGGTGTTGGAAAGCAATCCATAGTGTGTCCCGCGACGGGCGACCTTCGCCACCGTTTCAGCCATCGATTCGATCGGCGTAAACATATCGCTGCTGGCCTCTAGCAAGTCGCGATTTGACATCTTCGCGGGTGACATTCCTATCTGCCCACGTACCGCCTCGGCGAATTGGTCACACGTCAAACGCCCCTTTTCGTATTCTTCCTGAAATCCACTCTCATACAAACAAGCTTTCGCATGAGCACCATCAATGCCAAAACGTTCAACGAAATTGGCGATCGCGACCTTCGGATCAAAGGCAACGAGAATGTTCCCCAAGTCAAAGTAGACGAAATCAATCGAGCGATTCATGTGGATGTCGTTTTGGAGTTGTCGCGTTGAAAAATAAAAGCGGGAGGGGGCCCTCGGTTTTTGCCCCGGTCTGTTTCGCCCCAGTCTGTTTTGCCCCAGTCTATGGTGAAGCTCGTTTGTCAACAAACCGTGATAGCCAACAACGCAGGACGCAATCGAGAAAGGGGTAGGAAATCGAGCAATGAATTTGTAGCGACTCGTCCACAGGAAGGATACCGAAATCAGCCTCCACCGCTCACCCACCTCAGGGGTACTCAAAACTTGCTGTTTCCATAAAGAATCATTTACGCAGTTGCTTGGTAGCCCTGAATTGGAAAGGTTTGGAAACTGGAAAATTCTTTACAAAATACCGCTTTGCTCTGTCCCGTTCGATCAAGAGAGGACGCATTGGACCTCTAGTGGGTTCCATTCCGCTCCACCCGAAGGAACGCGATGCCTGCAGAACCACAACTCCCAATTGGTGAATACGGCTTCCATTGGACTTCGTGACAAAGGCGATCAAGAAGTGTCCTAGGTTTACATCGTCTTAGCCATTGGCTCCGAACTGTTTAACGAAACCCCTTCAAGGAAGAAACGATGTTAGTCCTATCACGAAAAATCGGCGAGCGAATCACGATTGGCGACGACGTACAAATCACGATAACCCGAATCGCAGGCGGACGGGTGACCATCGGTATCGACGCGCCAAAGAGTGTCACCGTACGCCGCAACGAACTAGCGATTCAAAATCATGAGTCCTCACCCCGTTTCAGCGGAACACTTGGCCTGCCTGGTCAGCGTCGTGCTCCTTTGATTGAAGACGTTTCGAATGTTTGAGGCGTTTCGAACGCCGTCGAGACTTACGATTGTATTGTCAGCTTGCCAACACAGCAGCCAAACGTTTCGAGAGTAAAACCACAGGCCCAAAAAATGGAACGAGCGGCCATGGTGCATGTGATCGGCCCCCAACGGTCATGAGGCATCAAAGACAGCCTCAAGTCATCTCCTTTCGGAAACGCAAGGTTGTCGCATCAAGGCAATTGCTTCGCCGTCGTAATCGCAGGAGAAACCGATCACCGAAACCGTAGCTCCGCCGATAAACAACCAATCTGGACAAGCCAACTATTTTGTCAAAATCAGCTTTCCCTGCCGGGTCAGACGCAGACGATAGAGCTGCCCCTCGTGCTCAATCCAAACCTCCTCTCCACAGCGAGCCAGTTCATTGAAGTGAACAATTTTCGACTCAATTTGGCGGATTGCCGAATCGTTCGATTCGGTCGTTCTTCTAGAATCGCCATCAGAACTGCTCTCGCGTTTCTGCATAAATCATTTCTCAGTCATACTTTAAGGTTTAACACTCTTTTTACACACACAGTATTGCGTAAAATCAATTTTGCCGCAACACTTACTGAGAACGATTCGCAGTAGCAATTCGCGTCCCTCCCGGCAATAGAGTCGTTCGACGCCATCGAAACGCAGATTGATAACGGTTGTTGGCACAGCTTGTGCATTGCCTGAGCAATACCAGAGTTCCGGAGGAATTCGGCCTCACGGCATTTGCTGCGTTTTACCCGTTGGAGACCGTGGCTGACGGCCGCAGGCGAATCCTAAACCATCCACAATCGGAGAATCCCCCCATGAGTCAACGACGGAATTTTCGCCTCGAGCGACGGATTTTTGTCACCACGATCGCTTTGCTGGTTGTCTGCGGAACAACGTTCGCCCAAGACCTTGCGCCGGTAGAAAGGGCTCCGGTTTCTAAACGGGAGCAACAGCGACGCGAAGTCGTCGACAAAGCCCTCGCCTATTTGGCGAAAGAAGGCCAATCCAATGCCGGAACGTTCTCGGACAAGGTCGGGCCAGGAGTGACGGCTTTGGCGATCACTGCGGCCCTGCGAAATGGAAAAACGACGGATGATCCGATGGTGGCCGAGGGCTTGATGGCCTTGGAGAGCTTCATCAAGCCCGACGGTGGGATTTACGGCAATGGTCGACTAAAGAACTATGAAACCTGCGTTGCGATGGTTTGTTTTTCCGAGGCAAATCAAACGGGTAAGTACAATGAAACCTTGAAGCGAGCCAAGGAGTTCGTCACAGGAATGCAATATGGCGAGGCGAAGCGTGATCCGTCTGACCCTTGGTATGGAGGCGTTGGCTATGGCGGGGCGGGACGTCCTGACTTGTCTAACACCGGTTACTTGATCGAAGCTCTTCGGGCAGCCGAATCTAGCCCCGAGGATCCGGCGATCCAACGAGCATTGGCGTTCGTTTCACGTTGCCAGAATCTTGACAGTGAGTATAACGACACTCCGTTCGCGGCTAAGGTCGACGACGGCGGGTTCTATTACGAAATCCCCACGACGAAGATCGACCCGAGCACGTCAGAGGAGCGTTACACGCCAAATGGAGGTTTGCGCAGTTACGGGTCGATGGGTTACACGGGACTGAAGAGTATGATTTTTGCAGGGTTGACGAAAGAGGATCCGCGAGTGAAAGCGGCATTGCAATGGATTACGGATCATTACAGCGTCGAGAAAAACCCGGGGATGGGCTCGGCTGGATTGTACTATTACTACCACACGTTCGCGTCAGGCTTGAACGCTGCCGGAATCAAGATGTTAAAAGACGCCGACGGAGTCGAGCACGACTGGAAAGCAGACCTTATTGCCGAGCTAGCCAAGCGTCAAAACGAAGACGGTTCGTGGAGCAATGACAATCAACGATGGTTCGAGAACGACAAGAACCTAGCAACAAGTTTTGCATTGATGGCGTTAGCATATTGTAAGTAACGTAGCACAGGCTTCCAGCCTGTGAATTCACTCGCGCCATCGTGGCACAGGCTTCCAGCCTGTGAGTTCACTCGTGTCATCGTGGCACAGGCTTCCAGCCTGTGAATTCACTCGTGCCATCGTGGCACAGGCTTCCAGCCTGTGATGGATTGTCGTCATGCCGTCAAACATCTCCCCCTTTTTCACAGGCTGGAAGCCTGTGCCACATTACGTCATGTTACAATCAGATATAAAAGCTAGCTGATGTTGATTCTCTCACAGGCTGGAAGCCTGTGCCACATTACGTCATGTTACAATCAGATATAAAAACTAGCCGATGTTGATTCTCTCACAGGCTGGAAGCCTGTGCCACATTACGTCATGTTACGATCAGATATAAAAGCTAGCTGATGTTGATTCACTCACAGGCTGGAAGCCTGTGCCACATTACGTCATGTTACAATCAGATATGAAAGCTAGCTGATGGTGATTCACTCACAGGCTGGAAGCCTGTGCCACATTACGTCATGTTACAATCAGATATGAAAGCTAGCCGATGTTGATTCACTCACAGGCTGGAAGCCTGTGCCACGATTGAAGGCCAATCCATGATTGACGAAGGTCTCTTCCGTCGCCGTAATTTGCCGCACATTGACGTTGATGGAAAGCCATATTTTATCACTGGCTGCTTAGCTGGAAGCATTCCGGCCTCTGGCATGAGTCGAATTCGATCGTACCGCCAAGAATTAGAGCAGAGAAGCATTCCCAACAATATGGCGTGTCAAGAATGGGAAGAAAAGAAACACAAACTTGTTTTTAGGCTGGTTGATTCGATCCTAGATGGTGAACCCGCGGTAAAACACTTGGAAGACGACCGGCTTGCGGACATCGTACAGAATGCTTTTTCGCATTTTGCGGGTGAACGATACCAACTCTTTGCCTACGTTGTCATGCCCAGTCATCATCATTGGGTGTTCTTGCCTGATCCAGATTGGAGTGACGCGTTTTTGAAACAGCAACTGAGCAAATGTAGGCAACAAACACCACGCGAATCCATATCGCATAGTATTCAAAGTTTTACAGCCACGCGATGCAATCGTATTCTCGGGCGAACAGGTACATTTTGGCAGGACGAAACATTCGATCATTTTGTTCGCAACGAAACCGAATTGCTACGAATCATTCATTACATCGAGAACAATCCGGTTGTCGCTCGCTTGTGTGAAAAACCAGAAGACTACAAACACTCATCGGCATCCATTCGCAAGAAGCGGGGCATCGAAGCGGGGCAACCGATCAGCCGTGGCACAGGCTTCTAGCCTGTGGCCCCTAACCCTCACAGGCTGAAAGCCTGTGGCACATACAAGCATCACAGGCTAGAAGCCTGGGCCACTAACATGAAACGACTCTGGTTAATTCATCTGACTTCACTGATCGCGATCGCGATTTGGGCAGTGTCGGACCCGTTGTTCGAAACGACCATTCAGTATCGAGGTCTGAGTGATGCTTCCCAAAATGTCGGTTGGATTCGCGTAGCCAGTTTCACGCTCGTTGTCATTTTCGCAATCGGCAGTCTACTGGCGTTGCTATTTCAAACGTTGAGCCGACGCAGCGCCCCGCGGCATCGCTCGACCCGTCAACTGCTGGCCATCACCACCGTGATCGCCGTTTGGTTTTCTTTCGCTCTGTATCACGACGCGATCGCTTGGCAAGGCAAACGACTTCGCTTCGCCACCCGTGTCGATGAACTCGAAGCGATCGTAGCTCCCCTACGTTACGAATGGCCAGACCGCGATGGAGAGCTTCGTGGGATCGGTCCTTTCATGGCCTATCCGTTTGGTCGTCCCACGACGCTCCTGCTGTTGGAAGCGCCGCGGGTCGCCGAGCGATCGGTTTACGTCAGTGCTGTCGAACGATCGGATACCGGAGCAATCAAATTGCAACTGACCGGCACCGACGGCGGCGACTGGGCCGAATGGCATCCACCCGGCAGCCAACCATCCTCCTTCACCGGAGGCCTCGCAGATTCCCACGAGCTTCAATCGGCCACATCGATCGGCAACGGTTGGTACTTGGTGCGTTACAGGGCGTAACGTGCCCTTAACATAGCAGGAGCGTCAACGTTGAAATTCGCCAGGAAAAATCGAGTCTCACTATCGAGAGAGTGCTTTCGTTCGTTGTTGATCACAGATTTTCTGCATCGAGTCACTCGGAAGAGAAGCAAACCAACGATCGAGTGCCGCTGGGTCACCGTCATCCACGTCAATCCGATCAAACATGCAGTCGGCACCGACCCATTGTAGCCATTGGTCGAGCTGCCGGCCAAAGGCACAGTAATCATCGTAGCTGCTATCGCCGAGTGCGAGTACGGCATAATGCACGCCCGACAGGTCGGGTGACTCGGCCATAACGGTATCAGCGAACGCGATGGCATGTTCAGGCGGATCGCCCTGACCAGCGGTGCTGACGATAAACAGGACTCGTTCGTATTGCAGAAGAGCGTCAAGCGCGACCTCGTCGATTGGCAACCGTTCAGCCAGTTCACCGCTCGTTTGCAATCGTAAAACCGTTTGCTTTGCAATCTCTTCGGCAAACCCCGTCTCCGTAGCATAGATGACTCGCCATTGTGCCCGCGTCGGCGGGGGGTGAGCCGAAGCTGGCTTTCGTGATGACCACCAGATCAAAACCGCAAAGGCAACGAGGATGATCATAGCGATGAACCAACGATCCGCGCGAGGTGTCGCGATCCACCAAACACCGTCGCTCCAAGTTGCGAACAAGATGCCCACAACTGACAGACTCATTAAACAGAAAACGTTTACGAGTTGGGTGTCCAATCGACCATGCATGTTGAATTCCGATCCGCAGGTACGTGAAAATCCCTAGTGGCACAGGCTTCCAGCCTGTGAGCGTTACCCAGCACAGGCTGCCAGCCTGTGTGTGTGTTGCGTAGCACAGGCTTCCAGCCTGTGTGTGTTGCGTAGCACAGGCTTCCAGCCTGTGAGTGTTGCGTAGCACAGGCTTCCAGCCTGTGAGTGTTACCCAGCACAGGCTGCCAGCCTGTGTGTGTTGCGTAGCACAGGCTTCCAGCCTGTGAGTGTTACCCAGCACAGGCTTCCAGTTCGTGTGTCGGCCATCACAGGCTGGAAGCCTATGCCACTTGTTATTGAGGCAGCACTTCCACGGTTGCGGCGTAACCGAGACGTCGCGTTTGTGCTTGCGGAACGCTCGTATCCTTGTCTTGGGCACTCGATTCGATCCAGTACATACCTGGATTTGACCACGTTACGGAGAACTCGCCATTGGCATCCGTCGTCACAATCTGTTCCTCTTGCCTGTCGCGATAGCGAGTCTCACCACGAATCACGGTGACGTCCAGTCCCTTGGCAGGTTTGCCGTTGACGACCAATCGGAACGTCGCTTTTTCACCAACGTAAAGGTCGTTAGGATGGCTGACGGGAAGGAGTTCGACACCTTCACCGGTCGGTTTGAGCGAATCGGTTGTCGGCGGCCCGTTGGTGACAAAGGTTTCGATCCGTCCGACACTTTCGGTGACTTGTAAGTTCGTCGCTTCCAAGGGAATCTCGGCCGTAAGATTCTCGGGCTTGCCGCGCCAACGCAGCTGCTCGCCATCGAGTTCATAGCTGGCGAAGACGCCTCGATTGACAAGTGCGATGCGATACGTTCCTCGTTGGGTCAGTGGCAGGTCGAAGACGCTACGATACTTGCCGACCGATTGATTTTGAGCATCAGCGGTACTTCCATCGGGTGCGATAATCTCCAACCCATCGAGTTGAAGCGGAAAATGATTGAAGTAAAACAGATCGTTCGAGACCGCAGCATCGACGGTGACCCAAGGATCGGTCCCAGAAAACACGGTTTGCGAAGGACGCAGCCAAACTTTATGGGCAAAGCTGGTTACGGGAAGCAGCAAAGCAACCAATAGCGTTGAGAGTAGGATTCGAGTCATCGGTTTCTCCAGGGTGGTGAAAGTGGCCAGGCTTCTAGCCTGTGTTCAGCAAGGACGACAGGCTGGAAGCCTGTTTTAGCAAAGTTCACAGACTGGAAGCCTGGGCCACGGTTAAGGTTGAATGGTGAGCGTGATTTCGCCGAGTTCTTCTTTGCCCGCGGCGCGAAGCGTTTTGTTTTGATCAGCCGGCCAGGTGAACGGTATTTCCAGCAGCTCGCGTCCACCAACTTCACGTGCAGCTTCGACGATCAAGTTGTATTTTCCAGGTGCGAGTTTTACCAATCGCGGATCATCGCTGGACAGCGCAACCGTGTGCGTTCCCGCCGGTCGGGTCGCCCCGGAAACGCCATCAACAGGCATTTGCAAACTTCGTCCGCTGCGCCGCCACCATTGCCGCAGATCAGGCAACCACTTCGTGCCGACTCCTTCAGCAGAGTCTTTCATCTGATACCAAACGGCGACGTTCGCAACCGCTTGCTTGTCTTGGTCTTGAATCCACGCCGCAACGTAAGGGCGATGGTATTCAGACACGTTCAATCGCGGAATCTCGATCGTCGTGACGAAGCGGGCGGTTGGTTCATCGCCGTGAACGATACTGGCAAGCAAACACAGGTTTAGTAAACCAAAAAGCAGTGATTTCATCGAATTTCAAAGTGTTGAAGGATGTGGCACAGGCTTCCAGCCTGTGAATGACAAAAACACAGACCGGAAGCCTGTACCACCTAGTGAATCAATAATATCGCCACCAACGCGGGAGCGACGAAACCGAGTGCGACCAACGGCCATGTTAGCCGGCGACGTCGCGCATGCTGAATCAACAACATCAATCCCGTCACACAAAACACGACCGTCGCTAAAGCAAACAAATCCAAAACCCACTTCCACGCGGGCCCGGTATTGCGGCCTTTGTGCAAGTCGTTGAAGTAGGAAATCCAGCCACGCTGAGTCCGTTCAAACTCGACCATCCCTGTCTCACGATCAATGGCCAACCAAGCGTCGGTGCCGGGGCCAGGCATTGAAAGATAAATTTCATCATCGGACCAATCCGCAAGTCGTGAACCGATTGGTTTCTCAAAGCGGTCCGTCAGCCAACTCGCAACTTCGACCGGCAACGTGCCGCTACCGTCAACCTGGATTTGTCGCACCCGATCTTGTAAGCCTTGAGGCATCTCGGCTGTCCGTGATTCGACTTGTGGGTTGCCCTCAATTTGCGAAGCATGATTGAGGGTGATACCTGTGATCGCAAACAACAACATGCCGACTAAACTGACCGCCGAACTGATCCAGTGCCATGTAACGATCGTGCGGGACCACGAAGCAGGGCGTGGCGTTGGTGGAACTTCGTCCGCCGTCCGCATTGGTGCCGATTGAGTCATAGGATCCTTTCACGAGCTCGCATGATCGCGGTGGCTATGGCTGTGACGAAATCGTTTCAACCTCGCGTCCCCGTTTTGTCCAGCTGGCATGCCAAACATCGGCATCGACGGAGTCGGTAACGTTGCGAACACTACCGTCCGCCAAGCAGACCTTCACGAGGCCGGCATGATTGCTGCGAGCTGCCGTGATCTTGGACGACCCGCGAACCATATCTGGAATCTGGCTATTGGGGCTCAGGCGACCGTTCATGACAGGGCCGTTGGGTACGCTGCCGCGTAGCCAGTAGTGATTTCGATCCCCATTCCAACTCGTGATGTAGCTCTGAATGTCGGCAACGTTCCCCGAGTCCGAAAGACTGGCCACCGTGGTGTCCGCTGCAGAGGTGGACGCTCGATAAAAATCGGGATCCATCAAGGGGGTAGGGGTCGCTTGGTCAATGTCTCCACCAATCAACGCTTCGGCAAAGGCAATTGTGTTGCTAGTCCCATCCAAGATGTCTCGGAACCGCACCGTAGCCCCAATCCAACACAGTCCATCCGATTTCACGCCGTTGCCAGGATGGAAGACGCCATCAAGGCCACTGCCTTGATTCATGCTATAGCTTGTTCCGGCAATTTGGATCGATGCGCCTGACGGCATCGTGAGTCCATGCAAGGCAGCGTTGATGTCGCTGGGGCATTCATAAGTGGCAACCCTTGTCCCAGCGGCCACATGAAGATCGGCTGGTAAATCAGCGAGCGCGGGGTGCCCCATGTAGATATCAAAGTCGATCAAATCCTGCAGCTGAGCCTGTTCCAAGAAGGGCAGAATCTTGGCGTGCGGCGAGTAATCGCTTGGATATCCGCCCGGCCACGAGTACCCATTGTTTGGAAAGGCCTCGTTGTACGTCGAAGCGTAGTTGTGAAGTGCAAGACCAATCTGTTTTAGGTTGTTACTGCACTGCATCGAGCGAGCCGCTTCACGAGCAGATTGAACGGCGGGCAATAGCAGCCCCACAAGCACGCCGATGATTGCGATCACGACCAGCAGCTCAACGAGCGTGAAGGCCTGGCGGGCCACCGCAGGGCTTATGCGGCGTGTAGGGGTACGTAGAGACGAATGTCTATAGAGACGTAGCATTGATTTTCTCCAGCCTAGGAAGGCACACGAGGAACGGATCTTTCCCAAAACTTGTTTTTCTGTCACCACCGTGGTGACCTTCAGAGGTTGGGAACGGATCGAACGTGGCTGGCTAGAGGGCGTTGGACGGCCCGTGGCTTGCTTCGTCGATTGAGCGAATCGCTAATGCGAATCATTCTCAATACCCAACATGTTAGCGGTGTTGTTTTTTTACGCAAGCGAGGATGTGAAAATTCTCGTCAATGCGGTTTTCGCCGACCTTATCGCGGCTCTTGTAGCGGCAATCGCCGCGTCTGGTGTTTTTTCGATGATGACTTTTGCCGCATTCCAGCTTCCCCAACCGTTAATCTGAGTGTCGCGAGGCGTCCCAGGATGGAAGCCTATTGCTTTGTCCAGATTTAGCTTCAGGTGCGGCGCCAACGTGCCGGGGGTGATCACCCCCCCCCTTTTCTGCGGCTGGAGACAGAGCGTGGCTGTGGCTTCCAGCCGCAGCGTATTGGGCTAGATGCCCCCAGCCACTCTTTTGCCAAGCCTAAACTCAAGCCTAAACTCAAGCGGAGACAAAGCACGGGACGACGGCTGCACGGGACGACGGTAGCATTTTGCCGACCTATGCCAAAACCGTGTCTTCCGACTCGACCGCCGCCTGATACTGCATCGATAGCGACAGAGCGTTCCCGCACTCGTCAACTTCGAATTGTTTCAAGATTCGGCCATCCTTTAGCACGACGACTCGGTCCGCCCATGCCGCCACGGTCGATTCATGAGTAACAACCACAATCGTCCGTCCTTGTTGGTCGCATAGTGTGCGAAGCAACTTGCAGATCGCTTGTCCGGTAACCGAGTCCAAACTGCCGGTCGGCTCGTCGGCAAGCACGATAGCGGGATTCGCAATCAGCGAACGCGCGATCGCAACGCGCTGCTGCTCACCTCCGCTGAGCGAATCGGGGCGGTGCGTCAAGCGATCCTGAATGCCGAGCTGGTCCGCGAGCTCGCTCACCTCTGACGTGTCGGGCTGTTTGATACCCGCGGCATAGAGCGGGAACAAAATGTTGTCATAGGCGTTGAGCGAAGGAATCAAGTTGAATGCTTGGAACACCAACCCGATACGTTCGCGGCGAAAACGAGTGAGTTTGCTATCACTAAGTTTGTCCAAGTCTTGGTCGGCAACGATCACGGTGCCCGCAGACGGTCGGGTCAGGCCGCTCATTAAATGCAAAAGCGTGCTCTTGCCAGAACCACTCGCCCCCATGACTGCGACAAACGTTCCCTCGTTGATCGTTAGGTCCACCTCAAGCAGCGCGTTGACCGTACGATCTCCTTGGCGGTAAATCTTCGAGACGTTTTGCACGATAGTGATCGGCTCAGGGTTCTTTTCATTCATCCGTTTGGCTTCGGTAGGGTGGTTCATGCCGTAGCCCGGCCACACGCCTGGACCACGATTCCGGTTTGATCGTTCACCCGAACGATTTATCCGGGCTTACACCCCATTTAGCACAGCCCGTACCAAGCCGAGCGAAAATGCCCCGGAGATCATTCGAGTGGCCGCGTTGTCACCCAAAAAACGGGGGAAAACATGGCGAGTTTTGGGCAACCGCCAAGAAGTGACTTTCGGTTGAGCAGGTTCCTGGTGGCGAAAATCTCATCCGAGGCGGCTAAAAATTCGCCTCCCTTCGTGCAGATGCAAATTCCTTGTGGATTGGTGCTTGACGAAAATTTTGCGCTGCTTTAACCTGTTGAGAACCAGTCGCAACAAGTCGACTGGCTCGATAGAAGCAAGCGAGGGGCCCAATAGCTCGATAGCCAGCCACGATCGAACCGACTCTTGAGCATCAACTCGAGGGTATTATCCGTTTCAACCTGTGGTCCTTGCTGGAGTGAGCTATGTACCAAACCGCTACGTCTGTGGAGTCTCGTCTGAACCGTCGAGCTTTCACGCTGGTCGAACTTTTAGTCGTGATCGCCATCATTGGGGCGTTGGTAAGCCTATTGCTGCCCGCTGTGCAAAGCGCGCGTGAAGCGGCGAGGCGAATGAGTTGTTCCAACAATTTGAAACAACTCGGCTTGGGCATGCACAATTTCCATGCGGCCTTCGATGCGTTTCCAACCAGCACCTCGGGTAATGGCGCGCTGCATTACTGGGGTGCTCAGTTGATGCCGTATCTCGAGCAAACGCCATTGGCCGGGATCTATGATTATTCGGTTCGGTACAATGACGTTGGCAATCGCCCAGCGGTACAGACCCCGCTTTCTTATATGAGTTGCCCGAGCACCCCTGGCGGTCCGATTCTAGACCCGCGTTTCAAGCGGGCGACGGGGTCGAGTCCGGAGGCTTGGTCGTCCTATGGTGCTGACTACGCTGGTTCGGCTGGCCCGTATTCCTCCTTATGGAAGGCGCCCAACTATGTGGGAACCGAAAAGCCAACAAACATCGATGGATTTTTCAAAGGCACGACGAAGCCGGGGCAACGAGGGCGTCGCAGCCGTGACATACTCGATGGGCTTTCTAATTCGATCATGTTCGTCGAATCGGCTGGCCGTCCTCAAGTGTGGCAACAAGGCCGCATGCTTCCTGGCTCTGGCGAATTAGAGAGTGCCTCTTCGTTGTACGTCGCCGTGTCGAGTTGGGCAGCGGCCAATTTGTTTGTGGTTCGCGGCTATCGTTATGACGAAACCATCGCAGATGAGTTCTCAAGATGGAAAACGCCAGGCCCGAAAATGATCAATGCATCGAATTACTATTCCACCTATTCCTTCCACCCCGGTGGTGCTCACATCGGTCTCGCCGATGGTTCGGTTCGATTTGTCAGCGAGAGCGTTTCAACAGCAACGATGTGTGATTACTTGACCATCGCAGGCCACGAGGTTAACGGAGAGTTATAGTGAATCAAATGCGTTCACCGGCCATTGGATTGATCGGTCGTCCGAGATCGATATTTATTTTGCTGGCAATGATTTCATCCTATGTCACCGCTGCCAGCGAAAGTACCGAAAAGAAACCACCTCGCCCCGAGCGAACCGAACGCGAGCGAGCGCAGTGGATCGACGAGCTGCGATCGCTGTATACCACAGACCCTCAGCAGTGGCCCGCTCCGTTTGTCGATGAGCCACACCAATGGCGTGAGCTCGGATTGCTTCCGCCTGTCGTCCATCCTACCGATAACCCGCACTCACCTGAAAAAGAAGAACTTGGGAAGATCTTATTTTTTGATCCCAGGTTGTCTGGTAGCGGCCAAATTGCCTGTGCATCCTGTCATGACCCCGATCTTCATTGGGCAGATGGACGCACCACCAGTTTCGGTCATTCCCGCACTCTGCTGACTCGCAATGCCCCCACGATTCGCAACAGCGCGTTCGCGAAAACGTTGTTTTGGGACGGCCGCGCCGAATCGCTGGAGTCACAAGTCATTGCAGTCTTAAACAACCCTAGCGAGATGCGTGCGAATGTTCACGACGTCACCGAACGGCTCAAAACGAGTGATGAATACCGAACACGTTTCCAGGCTTCGTTTGGTGATGACGCGATTACCTTCGAACGAATTGCCCAGGCAATCGCTTGTTTTGAGCGAACGATCGTCGGCGGCCGGTCACGGTTTGATGCGTTCCTCAACGGTAAGATCCCTGAACTCAGCCCATCCGAGCTTGCCGGATTGGATCTTTTTCGCCGTGAAGCCCGTTGCATCAACTGCCACAATGGTCCACTGTTTTCCGATGGCGAAATGCACAACGTCGGACTGAGTTACTATGGGCGTCGGTTTGAAGATCTGGGGCACTACCATGTCAGTGGCGAAGCAGAATCCGTCGGACAATTTCGCACTCCTTCATTACGCGATGTCACACGGACGACGCCGTTAATGCACAATGGGTTGTTCGAGCTACAGGGCGTGCTCAACATGTACAATGCAGGGATGCCAACGCTAAGGCGAAAGGATCACCAACAAGACGATCCCTTGTTCCCAATCAAATCACCTCTACTAAAACCATTGGGATTGAACCAACAAGATCTCGCAGACTTAGCTGCATTTTTGAAAGCGTTGGAAGAACCGAAACTGCGGATTTGGGCTCCCCCTTTGCCAAGCATTCCGCCGACCAACTGACCCGAACGATATTGATTAAATTTCTGATGTTGAATACAAGAGTTGCCTGCGCGATACTGTGGTTGTCATCTGTTTTTCTGACGGGATCGGCACAAGAGAGAATCTTGGAGTCGGGTAAAACGCACCACGGAAGCATCGCCGCGTCAAACGAAGTCGATTCGCTTGAACTTACGCTGTCACCGGAGGATTTTGTACGTGGTTCGGTCGCCGGTGATGAGATGGTTCTGTGGCTTGTCGATGGAGATCAGCGTCGTGTTCGACGGTTGGCAGCTGGCATCGGGTCTCGGCAAGCATTTATGTTTGTTGCTGGCGAAAAGGGTCCTTACTCGTTGCAAGTCAGCGGCCCAGTGGGTCAGAGCTACACGGTGCAACTTAGAGATGTCGTCCCGCTTGCTGATCAATCGCCTCCAGCGAACCCGTTGGCGAGTCCCACGCTACGGAAACTAAAAAAGCATCTGGCTTCCGGTGGCGACACGAGCGATTTTTGGGAAAAAATGCAACAGCAAGGAACCCCTCTCGTTGAAACAACCAACGTGGAACCTCCGCTCGATGCGACCGAAGCATTAATCACCTTTTTGTGGCGAGGTGCGAAACGCAATGTTAGACTTTTCGGTGCACCATCAGGCGATCATGATGAACTCGCCCGGCTCCCTGGTAGCGACATTTGGTACCGCAGTTACCGCGTTCCCAAGACAGCCCGCATCGACTATCGACTAGCACCGGACGTTCCGCAATTTGACGGCACAGCGACCGAGCAACGACGTGCGATTTTGGCGACCGCCCAACGCGACCCATTCAATCCACGGCACGAGCCAACCAAAACGGTTGACATCTACGATGGCGTTTCGATTGTCGAGCTACCCGATGCGCCAGATCCAATTTGGACCACGCCGAACCCCTCTCTACCAACCGGCACGGTCAAAACCTATCGTTTAACGAGTCAGATTCTTGGCAATACACGGGATATTCATCTGTATCGTACGGCCGGTTATCGACCTGATTCGCCCGAGAATGCGATCGTGGTCACGTTCGATGGCGATCAGTATTTGAACGAGATCAAATTACCGCTGATTTTCGACAACTTGGTTGCCGCTGGCAAAATTCCTCCCACCGCAGCGATCATGATCTGCAATCCCAGTCAACAACGCCGCTCTGCCGAATTGCCGTGCAATGACAACTTTGCTCGATTCATAGCTGACGAGTTGATGCCTTGGGTGAACGAACAAGATATCCACGCGGCTAGAGAACGGACCGTTATCGTTGGTGCAAGTTTCGGTGGCCTTGCGTCGGCGTTCCTGGGACTCAAACACCCCGAGATCTTCGGCAACGTGATGAGTCAATCAGGATCGTTTTGGTGGGCGCCCGGCGGTTTTGAAGCGAAGGGTAACGTAGAGTCTCAATGGCTAACTCGCCAATACGTTACGGCTCCACTGCAACCCGTTCACTATTATCTCGACGTAGGAACGTTTGAGACACCGAGTGAGATATTGCCATGTACCCGGCACCTTCGCGATGTGTTGCAGGCGAAAGGCTACGACGTGAAGTACAACGAGTTTGTTGGTGGCCATGGATACTTTTACTGGCGATACAGCTTGGCTGACGGTATCATCCATTTACTTGGTGCTTCGCAGAACGCTGATCAATGATTGTTGTGACAACCAGAAAACGTGCGTGAAGGGAATGCCCGTGCTACTGAGAACGAGCACGTCGTTTCGCTTGCAAGAGTCGTTCGCTATAGGTCAGCTCGGCTTCTTCTTCCACTTCCACTTCTTCTTCGTTGAATTGCGTTACGAAACCCTTCGTCGATCGCTCGGTAGTTGCTTCGCGTTTGGCGTGCTGCAGCGCGTCGAGTCGTTGGATCCGGTCGGTTTCAGGTGGCTGTCGGTTGAAGGGTGTCCAGAACCGGTTGATCCAGTTGAATTGAAAGGCAATCCGTCGCACCAGACAATCGGCGAAGAAGACGCAGCACCCCAGGACCACCATCGTCGGCCAATTGTCGCGGATCGTTTGGATCGCGGGGAGGCCTCTGCGAAAGGGGTTGATTGAAATCGGCTTATCGGTTGATGCATCGACCAGTGGGACGATTTCCGCGTCGCTTTGGTTCATCGTAAGACGGCGGATCAGCGGTTCATTGATTGTCCGGCTACGATACTCGTCATCAGCGGTTACCGTGACGCCTGCGGTCAACGGCGCCTGGGCAGCCCCTGGTGTGACTTGAATAAAATAGACGCCCGCTTGGTCCGTGGGAAATGAACCAACGTATCGCCCTGGAGCGGTTTGGTTCAGTGCCACCGGGACGGGATTCAACTTAGGATCGAGAACAGACGCCGATGGTTCTAAAAAATCGAGATAATCACCGTCTTGGTTGATCGCATTCACAACGATCTGGACTTTCCCGTCTTCAATTCGAGTATGGAGCGTGAAGTCGCCTGTGTCGCCGGTAGGACGCATCAGCCAACGCACCAATTGCGAAATCAGTTTTGCTTTCCCCGGCCAAGCGTTCCAATCGGTCGCCCATCGCTGGCCGGTGTCGGTGGTCCAAACAGCTGATCGCCCTAATCCGAATTGCCAAGCTGCTAGTAGGGGATGATCCGTTTGCATCGGTCCAGGGGCGACGATCAACGACTGTGCCAATGGACTGTCTTTGATCGTGGTCATGACGAAGCCATGCACCGGCGGCACCGCGTCGATGCCTGAAAGGGTTGCGTGGGGGAAGGCGATCGTGGGCTCAACCCCTTGCTGACTTTCAAAGATCAGCGGGCGT
This sequence comes from Novipirellula aureliae, assembly GCF_007860185.1. NCBI lineage: Bacteria > Pseudomonadati > Planctomycetota > Planctomycetia > Pirellulales > Pirellulaceae > Novipirellula > Novipirellula aureliae. The sequence continues at coordinate 172,196 of NZ_SJPY01000009.1, read as the reverse complement.
GAAACGCGTCGTGTTTCTCGCATCACAATTTGTGGAATCGCTCGTGGTGAATGAACGTGATAAAGTTTTCCATTGCCGCCCGTTGCAATTCGTCGCATCAATTCGACATCCGCATCGGCGCCAATTGCGACAGACGTGATGGTAATATTGGCCTGCGTTGCCTTGGCAACCAAATCGTCGAAATTGGCCGACATTGTCCTGCCGTCGGTCAGCAAAATCATATGCTTCACCGCCGCATCATTGCGAACCAAACTCACCACGGCTTGTTGCATGGCGGGAAACATATTCGTCCCTCCGCCCGTTGCAATCCGACCAATTAGAGGAAACAGGTGCGTGCGATCAGCAACGGTTTGCATCGGAACGATCGGGTGTGCTTCGGAATCGAACGCGGTGATGCCAATGTAATCTCGAGCCCCGAGCGACTGCACCGCTGCTCGTGCCGCCGCCTTGCACAACATCATCTTCTCACCATCCATCGACCCCGAACTATCGATCACTAAGGCCAACGCGCCTACGGCGGCGACTTTCGAGTTCTTGATCTCAAAATCGACCGGCATCGCCCGTTCGATTTCGGTTCCCGTCCATCCCCCCGCACCAAACGAGTCGGGGCCACCGATCATCAACAGACCCGCGCCGAGTTGTTGTGTGTTGCGAACCAGCATTGCGATCTGCTGATCGCTGACGAACGCTATCGAACGACTCGGATCGTCACTGGCACGCGGCAGGTCGGCAAGAATGACGGCGGAGTATGCTTGTAGTTCCGCGAGCGTGCCGAACATCGAATCGGACGCCTGTACCGTGACTTCGATTGCTTCGTCTCGCAATAGATTGGCGATCGATTCCCACTGATTCACTTGCCTTGCCGGCGTGATCATTAACACGCGCCCTTTACCAACGACGTTTACAAACGCGGTCGTGCGATTGTTCTGGTTGCGAGTGTCGCTGGTCGGGTCGCTAGCGATAAACTCAGCCGTGTAGGTGTACGCCCCAGGCCGGTCGATGGTGTGGCGAATCGGGAACACATTGCTTCCTGGTTTCAACTCGATCGGTTCTTCAAGCAACAGCTCCTCATCGCCACCGGCGTTGCGTGTCATTCGCAACCGACCTTTGACCGGATCGCTTGACGCTTTGGATCCGAGTTGTTCGATCAAAACGCGTGTCTCAATCGGTTGTCCGTCACGAATGACCGAGGGGACGTCGAGCCGTTGGAGGATCACGTCCGTCCCCGATTCGGGTGGCACCGTAACGAAATCAATCCCGATCCTGGACGCTACCAAGTTTGCGGCAATTCGCTCCACCTGGCCCCGTGTCTGGTTGCCATCGCTGAACACGACGATTCGCCGCCGGGTATCGCTGGGCATCGACGACGCAGCGAGCCGCAGCGCGTCTTCCAAGTTGGTCGCGTCCGTCCGCAAACCAACTCGGCGGAGTGCCGACCGAAACGGCAAGCCATCATCCAACGGCGGGAGTTCGATAGCAGCATCCGCACCAAACAAGATGACTCCGGCAAGGTCTTCACGACCAACGTCTCGGTTTTCAATCGCGTTTTGCCGAGCATAATCGTACAGTTGACTGCGATAGGCAGGATCGATGCTGTCGGATTGATCGATCACGTACATGACGGTAATGCGATCGGTCATCCTTTGAATTTGGATTCCAGCGATCGCCGACACGATTGCAGTGATGACGATCGAACGAGTCAGAATCGCAAGAACGCAGCGTCCCCGGCCAAGGGACTGCATGCGTTGAAATCCCCACGTTGCAATCAAAGGAACAAGTAATAGAAACCAAAGATAGTTGGGATGTTCAAAGGTAAGTTGCATGTCGTAAAATTTTTCATGGAATTGGGTTGCCTCCGTGGCCTAGGCTTCCAGCCTGGGGTGGGTTGCCTCCGTGGCCTAGGCTTCCAGCCTGGGGTGGGTTGCCTCCGTGGCCTAGGCTTCCAGCCTGGGGACAGTGAGTTGATCTCCCAGGCTGGAAGCCTAGGCCACGGGGCGATGCACTCAATGTACCCAGGCTGGAAGCCTAGGCCACGGGGCGATGCACTCAGTGTCCCCAGGCTGGAAGCCTAGGCCACGGTTGGATGCACTTAGTGTACCCTGGCTGGAAGCCTAGGCCACTTCTTACACAAAATCTCCTCCCGATTGCAGTAGGCTCATCGGCCTCGCGCGGCGTATCGCTAGGGCGGGCCAAGCGGCTGTCAGAATGCCTAATAGACCGACCAAAATCACTCCGCCGACGATCGGCAACCATGGAATCACAAGCGGTGGGTGAAGGCCGCCAAAAAAACTCACATACTGTGCCAACTCGGCTCCACACCACCCGGTCAGAATGCCGAATCCAACGCTCAGTACACCTGCGACCAAGGCGATCATCAAACCCTCGACCAAAATCGCTCGTGCAAGCTCACTGCTGGTGAACCCAATCGATCGTAACACGCCAAACTCCCATCGTCGAACTTGAACCGATGCAACGATCACGTTCAAGACCCCGATGCACGCGATCAATAGCGTCACCAGCGGTAGGACGCTGATCATCCATAACCATCGCTTCGCACCGCCCAGAAGTCGATCACGGATACTTTCAATCGAAACGACCTTCGCACTCACTTCGTCGGAATCGGTTTCGCTAACCTGATTCGCCTGAATGAATCCAGTGATCGACGATTCGATTGCTTCCACATCCGCCGAATCGCCCTGGTAGGAAAACCAAACGTGAGAGGCAACACGCAAGTCAAAATCGGCGGCGACGGAATCGTAGTCGGCAAACACCAACGCGGCGGCACGATGAGTTCGCGGACGCAGTCCCGTCAACTTCGTTTGCCAATGCCAGCCCGGTAACTTCACGGCGCCCACAATCGTGTATTCAACCGTTTCTCCTGCGTTTCGAGGTGGATCGACGGCGATGGTCTCTCCCAACTTCAATCCTGATTCTACCAGAAAATGATCCGGAACAACACACGCATGACCTTGCTGCATTCGCTTTACAGCTTCCTCTGGCGTGCCAGCGACCCACTCCAATTCCAGCAGCGGCCGCTCGCCCGCAAACGCCCCTGCGGGATCAATGCCAACGATGATGACGTTGTCCTGCCGAATCACGGATGGCCGATCGGCACTCCCCATGATGTCGTCGACCAATCGCGGTTGCTCGACGACCAGCGGCAGGCATCGCGAGGCATCGACATCCGAAAGCTCGGTGATGCTCGATACCTGATCGGGCGGTAATCCTGGCTTCATGAGGACCATCGCATCCGGCGTCCAATCGCCAGGAACGAACGATTCCAGCATGGTGAATCCCCAGACTTGGATGCCGACGAAAAGCCCCAGACCGAAGGCCATCGAAACCGATGCACCAACAGAGCGCCAAATGTTACTCGTCACTTGACTAGCCAACAACTTCGGTTCGACATCAAAAACATGAGCAAGCAAGGGACCAAGCAAACGGTCAACGAAGACGACGATCGACGGGGTGAGAACAACGAATCCTATCGTGATGCAGGCGAAGCTTGCCGCCATCGCCAACCCTATCCTGTCTTCGCTAGGTGGAATCACGAACGCGATCAGCGGACCGACCGCAAGCAGCACCAGGCCGATGATGACGGTCGGAATCATGAATGGCGGGATTTGATCGTGACACATGTTTCCCGCCTGGGTTCTAGATACCATATGCTGGAAGCCCATGCCACTGGTCATCGCGTCAATCGGCTTCACGCGGGTGGCTTGATAGGCAGGTACGAGCGATGCCAACATCGCGCCACCAATCGCTGCGATCGTGGCCAACGCGAAACTGCTCGTGCCGACCGCCACACCGTGGTACAGCAGGTCGCCGAACAAACTTTCGGCCACTTTCAGCAAACTCCAACCCAAGGCAACCCCAGCGACAAGCCCCGTGCCACCCAGCACAAGACCTTCAATCAAAATTAGCAATCCGACCTGTCCGCGAGTTAGCACGACCGCCCGCAAGATCGCGTATTGTCGAATCCGTTCAGTCACCCCCATGCTTAGCGAACAGTAGATAACGAGCATTGCGACTAACATCGCGACGCCGGTTGCAGCATACGATTGCATGCGCACATTCTGAGCTGCCGACGCTTGGTCGAGAGCCTCTTCGATCTCGAACGCTTGTTGAAACTGCAAAGGAACCGCATGGTCACTCAATCGAGGAGCCCAACGGAAGCGAAATTGCGTGATGTCGGCATGCGGGTCGACCTTGACGCCAAGCAAACTGATTTGAAACGGTTCGCCGGTGATCCGTTCGGCCAGCGGAATCGAGATGAATGCTTCGCCGGAACTTGGCGACAACACCGGGATACCGACACCACCCGCACCCGGTAACGTTGGTGCGTTGACCATTCCGTCGACTCGCACAACGATGGACGTTTCGCCCGCTTGGTTCGGATGCGGTAGTTCCAACGTCAAGTGATCGTCGATCGAGATTCCGCGTTGATTTGCGACGTCGGCGCGAACGACAATGCTCGGAGTTTCCTCATTTGAGTCGTCGGCAACAATCCAGTTTCCCTCCGCCATCTCGAACGGCGGTTCCGGTGCCTCGGTGGCGATGAACAACAGCGATGGCAGTGGGCTGTGCGAACCCGAACCGGAGCCGCCACGGGCTGGTTGGTCGCTCGGAAGCGGTAAATCATTCAGTTCCAACACGGGGATTCGGCCTGCCCACATCGGGTCGACCGCTTTTACCGCAGGATCGTTGCGCAGCGGAGCGATCGCTTCGGACGGTACAAAGTCGGTCGGCTCGCCGCTGATCGGGGCGATGGCAAGTTCGTATCGACCAAGCGCGAGATTCGCGTATTCGTCATACGTTTTGTGCAACGCTTCGTAACTGCTCGTGACCCAGATCACCATACTGACTGCCGCGGCAGTTGCGAGGATCGTCAAAAGGGTTCGCGATCTACGTTCACGCAAAAAAGCGATGACTAAGTGGATAATCATTGGAAGTTCCATCAACGTCGTTGAACCGCGTTCCCGTCGGGCCGCGAATGGGTCTGAAATCACGAGGCCTTGCCCACGCGGTTACACAAGCACTTCTTGATATTGGCTTGCCACGGTTTGAAGATCGCGTCTGCCATCGGTTTCAAATTCCGCTAAGTTTTCGCCGTCTTTCAAAACGCAAATCCGATCAGCCCACATCGCGACGCGCGGTTCATGAGTGACCATCACGATCGAACGGTGTTGCTCATCAACCAAAGCGCGAAGCAGTTTGCAAATCTCCGTTCCCGTAACGGAATCGAGACTTCCGGTCGGCTCGTCCGCCAACACGATGGCAGGGTTGCAGACCAGCGCGCGAGCGATCGCAATGCGCTGTTGTTCGCCGCCCGAAAGTGCTCCCGGTTTGTGGCTTCGTCGATCCGACATGCCGAGTCGCATGAGCAGTTCGTCCACGTCCGCATCGAGTTGTTTGTTCGCCCGTGCGGGCAAGCGTATGTTGTCTTCTGCCGTAAGACTTGGAATCAAATTGTACGCTTGAAATACGATCCCAAGATTCTGGCGGCGGAATTTTGTCAATGCGGTATCCGAGAGCTGCGACAGATCTTGGCCCGCGATCGCCACGCTGCCCGCGTCGATGTCGATCAATCCAGCGATCGCATGTAGCAGCGTGCTTTTGCCAGATCCCGACGCGCCCATGATTGCAACGAACTCGCCCGGCTGCACGGTCAAACAGACACGATCGAGTGCGATGATTGAATTCGTCCCCTGTTGGTAACGCTTGACAACGTGCTGGGCCACCAATGGAGGTGCAAATGCGGGTGAGTTCAAAGGTTGAGGTTCCTATGCGGGTGTAATAACCATACTCCATTCACAACGCACACATGAAGCCGCGTTGATGTGAACAACGCACCGCGGGATTTCGCCCGCGAGGTAAACACAAGTTAGTTGCTCATGATGGCCTGGACAAGACACGGCGGGCAAACCGCCAACCATGGCGGAAACTTCGCCGGTTTTTGCTTTGCTCAGACGATCAGGACCGAGATTATTGAACGAAATGACAGTCGACAAACATTGGCGCACTTGTTGCATACGTCGTGCCGAAGTCCATTCATCGTGGCACAGGCTTCCAGCCTGTGATTTTGTGGCACAGGCTTCCAGCCTGTAATTTTCATTCGTTCACAGTGGCACAGGCTTCCAGCCTGTGATTTTCATTCGTTCACAGTGTCACAGGCTTCCAGACTACGATTTTCATTCATTCACAGTGGCACAGGCTTCCAGCCTGTGATTTTCATTCGTTCACAGTGGCACAGGCTTCCAGCCTGTGATTTTCATTCGTTCACAGTGTCACAGTCTTCCAGACTGCGATTTTCATTCGTTCACAGTGGCACAGGCTTCCAGCCTGTGATTTTCATTCGTTCACAGTGTCACAGTCTTCCAGACTGCGATTTTCATTCGTTCACAGTGTCACAGGCTTCCAACCTGTGATTTTCATTCATTCACAGTGGCACAGGCTTCCAGCCTGTGAATGAATCCAAATCACAGGCTGGAAGCCTGTGCCACCTTTTTCTTGAGTTTCCATGACAAACCTTCGCCTACTAGCAAAACTGGTTATTTCTCAAACGCGACTTCATCCGGGACGGGCCATCATTACGACGCTCGGGATTATCGCGTCCACGTGTGCGGTCGTTTGGGTCGTTAGCGGCTATGATGCGCTGGTATCACAATTCGATGAGAACGCGGGCAAGTACCTCGGCCGCTATGATGCATTGGTGATCCCCAAAGCGAGCGGACCGCCGGGTTCACCAACGCCAACGATTGACGAATCACTGATTGCAACGCTTGAGCAGGACGCGGGTGTGTTGGAGGTGAATCCAATTAGCAATTCGCGAGTTTCAGCAGCACGGGTTGGAGGATCTTCTGACGGAGACGAATCGGAATCATCATTGGGGTTGCTCATCGGTGATCGCCCCCCGGTCAACGGAGCACCTCCGATAGGCCCGACGATGGTTAGCACCCCAGCGACGGAAGAACCTACTACCTTGATTGCTGGACAATGGTTAAGCGACACGAACCGTAGCCTAGGCTTCCAGCCTGAGACCCCCAGCACCCAGGCTAAAGGGCGAAGCCACGAGAGTGCGTTTGAGGCCGTCGTTGGCGAAGATGTCGCCAAGGAAATGAAGTTGTCCGTCGGCGACGAGTTGCGTGTGACAACGTTTGGCAATCAAGTGCAATTGAGAGTCATTGGCATCGTTGAGCAGGCTCCGGAAGCCCCATCGCTGCGACCAAGTGGGCGAGGCCGCGGCCCAAGCCCCCAGTCTGGGGAAAAGCGGAAAGCGCCAGGCGGGAAGCCCAGCGCTCCCACAACACCAAGCATCGGGCTTCCAAGCGGTTTCACTCAAGGGATCGCGACGAGCGCTATCTACGTCCGACCCTCGGTCGCCGCGATCATCAACGGCTATCCCACGAAACCGCAAACACTACAAATTGCCATTCGTGACACGGTAACGATCGAACAATTCCGCAATGTCTGGCAAGACAAATTGGCCGCGAACCACCCGCCCCTTCAACTCGTTGACTTCTCCGCCGTCCGCAGCGGTTTGGAAGCGAGCGGTAGCGTTTCCAGCCAACAATCGCAAGCCTGGGCGGCAACCGGCATGGCGTCGCTCGCGGCAATTTTCATCATCTTTTCAACGCTCAGCATGGGCGTCAGCGAGCGGGCACGCGAGTTCGCGATGCTGCGCGCGATCGCACTGACGCGCACACAAATTGCAGGCATCATTGCGATCGAGAGCTTGCTGTTGGCGTCGGTCGGCTGGCTCGGTGGTCTCGCTGCGGGCTGGTTCTTGGTACTCTTGGGCAGCCAATTGCTACCCAGTCTATTCGTCTCCGGTGCAGTGCTTGGTTGGGGCTGCGTGGCACTTACCGGCCTGACTGTTTTCGTCGGGGCAATCGGAGCGGCAGTCTTGCCCGCGTGGCGCGCGATGCGCATCCAGCCACTCGAGGCAATGACAAGTGGCACAGGCTTCCAGCCTGTGAATGAATCCAAATCACAGGCTGGAAGCCTGTACGACGAATCTAGATCACAGGCTGGAAGCCTGTGCCACGGTTCCAAATCACAGGCTGGAAGCCTGTGCCACGGTTCCAAATCACAGGCTGGAAGCCTGTACGACGAATCTAGATCACAGGCTGGAAGCCTGTGCTACGGTTCTAGATCACAGGCTGGAAGCCTGTGCTACGATGGCAAATCACAGGCTGGAAGGCTGCGTTACGCGTTGGTCGGACTGCTGTTGGTCGCCTCCACTCCCGCCATCGTGTTTTTGTTACCCATGTCGGATGCGTGGCGAAAATGGTGCTATTCTTTCGTCACCTATCCAATGCTATTGCTTGGAATCCTCATGCTGGCTCCCATGATCGTGATGATTTGCGAACGCGCGTTTGCTCCTGTTGTGACCGGCCTGTTGCGATTGGACCAACGTATGATCAAGACCCAATTGTCGAGCAATCTTTGGCGAAGCGTTGGTGCAACGTTGGCACTATCGGTTGGCCTGGGCTTGTACACTTCGACTCAGATTTGGGGCTATTCCATGTTGGTGCCGTTCACGCCCGGCGACTGGCTGCCGGATGCGCTCGTCGCGTTTCATCCGATCGGGCTGGAAAAAGATGACGAGCAACGGATTCGCCAAGTGGACGGAGTGAATCCGGATCAAGTGATGGCTCTGGCAATTGAGCAAGCAAAGTTTGACTGGGGTGATGCAGGACCACCCGAAAGACTCAAGATGGGTGGAGACAATGGGATCGTTTGCGGGATCGATCCGGTTCAAGCATTTGGTGGTAAATCCCCGATGTTGCCGGTGACGTTTGTCGCAGGAGATCGCGAAACGGCAATCAAGTCACTTTCCGATGGCGATGCCTGCGTGATCGCGGAAGATTTTTCAATGGCCACCGGGTTGGGCGTCGGCGACTCGGTGACGTTCATTCCACCAGCGGCCGGAGACCAACGGGTGACATACCGAATTGCAGCGGTAGTATCGCTTCCGGGTTGGCAATGGGTAACGAAGTTCTCGGGAGTTCGCCGCCACTTCGTTCGAACAGGGACCCTCCTGTTCGCAAGCCGCAAGGATGTGCGCACGGACTTCGCATTGCCGCACACCGAGTTTTTCTGGCTTAATTTCCGTGGCACAGGCTTCCAGCCTGTGAACCCAACGAATCCCCAGGCTGGAAGCCTAGCCCACATCGAAGCCGCTTTTCAGTCGATCGCTGAAAGACACGCGGGCAAGACGTTCACCGCTGATGGCGTGGGCGAAGTAAATGCCTATCGTCCCTTTGCTCGCATGACGGCAACCGAGGATGTCAAGAAAGCGATCAAGATACGTGCAGACGATATGATCTGGGGGATGAGTTATCTGCCTCTGATCACCTTAGTCGTGATGTCCTTGGCCGTGGTCAATACGATCATTGCCTCCGTTCGCTCACGAACATGGGAACTCGGCGTGATGCGATCGATTGGAGTGACACGAAGTCAACTCGTCCGCCTAGTGATCGCCGAAACGATCCTGATTGCTGTGGCCGCGTGTGTACTTAGTTTGAGCTTTGGATTGATCGCTGGTTGGTGCGGTGTCGGCATGGCCAAGTTCGGCGGTTGGTTTGCAGGTCCACCCACGTTTCTAATTCCCTGGAGACATTTAGCTTTCGGGTTCACGCTCACGCTCACGCTCTGCCTATTGGCCGGAATCTGGCCCGCGATCAAGATCGGCCGCGCCGAACCGTTGGAGTTGCTGCAAGCCGGCCGAAGCGTGCAGTAAAGTGATCGGCACGCCCGCTTCCAAGATTCGCATCGCGTTTGTATCCGTCACGACGTTTAGCGAAATCTGCGGACGTGCCAATATGATCCTCGGAAATCAACAGAGCTTGTGAAGGATCTCGCGAGCAACCAGAATGGGAGCTTCATCCGCTTTGTCAATCTTGAAGAGTCTCTGAAATGGAAAGTCAATGGAACCAGCGTTACTCGGCCGACGGTTTCGCGTATGGTGCCGCGCCGAATGAGTTTCTCGTGTCGGTCATCGATCGATTGCCGCGCGGTCCTGCTCTGTCCCTTGCCGAGGGCGAAGGTCGCAATGCGGTCTATCTCGCGAAAGCCGGCTTCGATGTAACAGCTGTGGACCAAAGCGAAGTGGGCCTCGCAAAGGCGCAAGCGTTCGCACGCGACCAAGGTGTCTCCATTAAGACGGTCCAAGCCGACCTGCGCGATTTCGTAATCAAGCCAGACCAATGGGCTGCTATCGTTTCGATATTCTGCCACCTACCAGAAACAGTACGCGCTTCGTTGCATTCACGAGTGTCAGCAGGGCTTCGCATCCGTGGCATGTTCGTCCTTGAAGCATACACTCCCAACCAATGTGGGCGTGGAACGGGAGGGCCGCCAACACCAGATCTAACCGTGTCGCTTGCGGATTTACAAAACGAACTCGCCGGCTTGGAATTACTGCATGGCTGCGAGTTAGAACGCCATGTCAACGAAGGACGGTACCATACCGGCCTCGGATCCGTCGTTCAACTGCTGGCCAGTCGCATCGTTTGAACCCGTTGCTGACAACGCGGCACCAGTTGATATCCAGTCCTTGGTTGGATTAGACAAAAGCCAGTGCCCTTCATCGTCAAACTCGGCAACTAGCCAATCGAACGACGTCGACGACGTCCCCAACCGACAGCAGCGAGCCCCATCCAAACAGCCACGCAGCTCGGTTCTGGCACAGCGGTTGTCATCGACAAATTGTCTATCGCAAAGTACCCAGGCGTGTTCATTCCCCAAGTTCCCGTGTCGGACGAGGCGAGATTAAAGTGCAAACTGCGAGCGGATGATAGCGAGCTCAAATCCAACTGCGACCAGGAATCCAAGACAACGTCATTCGCATTGTCCGAACCACGATAATCCGCCAAGAATATGTCCACGGGGTTTGCAAGCACCTGTTGATTCTCATCAATCCCGAAAACAGACAATTTGAAATAATCGGGATCGTTACCGGATGATCCGCCAAATTTTTTAGCAAACCCGTCACCGTTGAGCATCGAGAGCGCCGCATAGGTTGTGTTGGTAACCGACACCGATTGGACCTGAGCGTCACCAGGCAAATAGATGCTCGGCAGGGACATCAGTTCTGCGACGCTCGTCGGTACGTCGTCGCGATATCCGAAACCAATCGCAAATTGACTCGAACCCTCCGCCCCCTGTCCGGCGAACGAACTAAACTCATTCGTGAAACCCGCAGTGGTCGTGTCTGTGCGATTGGAGATGGCAAAGCCACTCCAACTTCCGTAAGTATTGTAGTAGCGATTCGAAAAACCAACTCCATCTACATCCAGCACACCCACCGTCTCCATCCCCCCATAGGGTCCGGGAACCTCGACGCCCCCGGCGGCGGGACCGTTAAGGACCCCCGCGGGACCGAGTGATACACTCTCGAAATCTACCACCAATGCGGCCCAACAACGACTTGAACCGGATTGACTAAAGATGGTTGCCAACAGTGCAAACAACATGAAACAACGAAACATCACAGGAAAACCTCAGTCAACAAACGAACTCAGACGCCAATGGTTTTCTCCCTGCGCGAACCTTCAGCCCAACGTGAATCGATCGACTAGCGACTGCACGGCACCAAGGTTCTTACGCTGAAGAGAAACGCGATCGACGCGGGAATTCACAAAGGAAATGAAACAATCCAATCCCTTGAAGCCAACGCGATATTCAGCGTCGCCGACTCAACGAATTGCAACGTTTGCCTCAATCCGAGAAGGCACAAAAACGTCTTGTCCAAGGTAGGTCTTCTGACTTGCCACGGTTCCTGTCACCCACAGCCTTCTCGATCGCGATAACGCGACCAATGGCTCTTCATAAGAAGCGGGTGACCGGTGCAATTCAATTAAGAGTTTGCGCGTGGTACACAGCGGCTGGACCGTCCCGGAATTTCACCGGAGTTCCCTGTTCACCTGTTCGAATCAAATACGAACAAGTCACCATGGACGGTTGCAAATTTACCCGCGATTCGATTGCTGTCAAGTGCAGCCATTAGACGGCCAGCCCTGATCGAGGATTCGTTTCATCGCAGCGAGCGTTTCGCTGCTAACATGATGCTCAATCCCTTCGCTATCCGCCGCCGCCGCTGACTCACTGACACCTAACTTCCTCAGGAACGATTCGACAATCCGATGCCGTTTTCGTGACTTGGTCGCCAGTCGCTTTCCGGCTTCCGTCAGTTCAATCGGCTGATAAGTCTCCGTCACCACCAACCCGTCGCGCTGTAGCCGCGCAATCGTGTTGTTCACAGTCGCATGGGTGACAGCGAACTGTTTTACCAAATCGATGGCTCGGCAAACCCCTTTTTCCGCAATCGCATCCGCAATCGCTTCGACGTAGTCTTCCGCGAGTTCGCTAGCGTGATCCGCTCGAATTCGTTGGGGAGGCTTGGCTTTCAAAGAATTACCCACATAGGAAAAGTGCGAACAAAATGCGAAAGCTCATTGTAGCAAAAGAATCGATTTTGCCGTAGCCCTTGACACAACGAGCCAACCACCTAGACTTAGCCTGTACTAAGTTAGCCTTAACTAACTTCGTGCAGGCGATGCAGGGCTTCGTTTACGCTCTCATTAACGTAAGAGCATTGGGCAAAGACTCGCTTGCTGCACCCTCAAAGTTAGCATTGGCTAACAACAAAACCATTTACCGAACCGGAGGCATTTCCATGTTTTGTCCATCGATTATTCGAACCCATCAAAACACTCCAAGCCCATCGTCCCACTCGCATCCAAATGGAAAGCCGTCCGGTTTCACCTTAGTCGAACTGCTGGTGGTGATCGCGATCATCGGGGTGCTGGTGGGGCTACTGCTGCCTGCGGTTCAGGCGGCTCGCGAGGCGGCTCGGCGGATGTCGTGCAGCAATAATCTTCGCCAGATTGGTTTGGCCGCGCACAATTACCATTCGGCCTACAATCGTTTCCCGTCGGGCTACGTATCCTTCGCGACCAACAACGGCGTCGCCCCGCCCCAGGCAATGATCGACCCCGTCACTTGGGATGCCGCTCCCGGTTGGGGATGGGCAGCAGGGTTGCTGCCGTTCGCCGAAGCCACGGCCGTTTCCGATAGTCTGCACTACGATCAGCCGATCTGGGCACCTGTTAACTCGCAAGCGATCTCCGCGAGGATTCCGATGTTCTTATGCCCCAGTACCACTGGAGGAGATGACGCGTTCGCAGTCCTCGACGAAGCTGGTAATCCGCTGCGGTTTGGCGGCAAAGAAGTATGGTTGGGCCGCAGTCACTACGTCGCCAGCCACGGTCAAGAAAGTTGCTGGGGCGAATGCGGTTCGGCTGCAACCGGCGAAGTCTTTACTAACATTTATACGTCGGAAACCAAGATAGTGCCGGTCGATGGCGATGCGTCGCGAATTGCGGACGGCCCGTTTTATCGCAATTCAAAAACACGCTTTCGTGATCTGCTCGATGGAACGAGCAATACAATCTTCTTTGGTGAACACAGTTCAGCATTGAGCGAGAAGACTTGGGTCGGTGTTGTCCCAGGTGCATCGACGCATCCACGGTTTTCCAGCCCTGAAAATGGTCCCGATGCCGCAGCCACTTTAACACTGGTACATGCTGGACCGTCGGGCGGCGAACTCGACATTACCGGCTCGCCGATCATTCATCCGGTCAACTTTCCGACCTACCACGTCGGCCAAATGTTCTCGGAACATCCCGGCGGAGGCTACATTTGCATGGGCGACGGTTCGGTGCGGTTTGTTTCGAACTTCGTCGATCTACTTCTTTGGGCGGAATTGTCCAGTATGGATGAACACGAAGTCATCGATTGGGAGAAGTTTTGAACATGAGAAAAGCAACCGATTCAGAATCAAATCTCAAACCATCGATCTTCGCTGCGGTGGCATTGGCTGGCATCGGCCTCGCCGTCGCGTGCTGGTTGAACCGTCCGACCGTTATGCTCGAAAGAGACGACTATGAAATCACGATCGCTTTGTACCGCGTTTGCAATGGACGCAACGAAACCGATCTATTGCGCGTCGAAGAACTGCTCAATCAGTCTCGCGCTGATGCCACCGAAAAGGACGAGTCATTCTTGGCATTGATGGCGATCATTGAACGAGCCAAAGCCAACCGATGGAGCGACGCCATGGCGGATTGTCGCAAATTGCTCGACGACCAAGTGCAACGATAGGACCATCGAGAAGCCTTTCAGGACCTGTTACTTGAAATACGATGATGCTGAGCTGGAACATAACGGTGGAGCTTCCTTTGGTACTCTGCCATAGCAGACTGCATGATGGATCGTAAACCCACTGCCATAACTCTACCTGTTTAAACGGTTTACGAAATCATTGTTTTTTTTCACATACGTCATTGCGTTAAACGAAAGTTCTTGCAATACTTAATGAGACTGATTCGCATTAGCGATTTAGTCTCGACGACGCAGCAAGCCAACGAACCTTGCCGGCCATGCCGCAGGGCTCTCTAGCCAGCCACGCTCGATCTGTCTCCCAATCGCATGATTCGCCATTGGGAATTGATCCTTCTTCACGTGTGCATCTGTAACAGGAGATTCCCTCATGCACCGACTGGCTAGAAATGCGCGCTTTGCGTGCCGCCCAAGATTGGGTTTTACTCTCGTTGAACTGTTGGTGGTCATCGCGATCATCGGTGTGCTCGTCGGACTGCTGCTACCAGCGGTCCAAGCGGCTCGCGAAGCGGCCCGGCGGATGAGCTGCAGCAACAATATGAAACAATGTGGTCTGGCACTGCATAACTATCATTCGACCTTCCAGCGTTTTCCTGGAATTGGGTTCGAATCGAATTCGGCTTTCTCGGTCCAGGCACAAATTCTGCCCTATGCCGAACAGGAAAACCTGCAAGACTTGATCGACTTCAGCAGTCCGATCTACACCGGTTCTCACGGGCCAATTTCCATTCATCCGAACAACGAGGAAGCGGCTCGCACTTTGGTGCCGATGTTCCGATGCCCGAGTGATCCGCAAAACGATTTATTCACCGAGTTTGACTGCGACGGTGCAGCGGGCCAAGCCTACCGTGGCTGCAATTTCATGGCTTGCACCGGCTCGGGACGTGACGATGCCTGGGATCTACGCTCCAAAACCGATGGGCTATTTTACTACGGTTCCGAAGGACGGTTTCGCGACATCCTCGATGGCACGAGCAATACGGTCGTGTTCGCCGAAACATTGCTCGGAAACGGTACCGTCGCAACGACAAAACCCGCCCAAGAACATGATGCGGTGGCATGGGTAGGGCATGGCACCGCGACCAATCCTGATGTGGAATCGCTCACCAATGGTCCCGTTTGGGGGTGGTACGGGTATCGAGGCTATGCATGGATATCGGGCAAGGCTTATTCGACAACCTTTAGCACCTACACACCACCGAATCCCGATTATGCCGACGTAACTCAACTTGCCTATGGATGGTTTTCATCACGAAGTCATCATAGCGGTGGAGTGAACGTGACGTTGGGGGATGGCAGTGTTCGCTTTGTCACCGAGTCGGTCGATTTAGAACTCTGGCGAGATTCCGGGTCCATCGCGGACCATCGTGTGACGGAGGGTTTGTAACGATGAAATGTACACAACCATTATGCTCGTGGTGCATCGTGCTGATACTCGCTGGCCCGAGCGTTTGCTTGTCAGGATGTAGTGGATCAGAACCGGACGAGTCGTTCGAACGGGTGGGCGTTGCGGGTGAAGTTTGGATCGATGGCAAGCCGCTCGAGGCGGGCGCGATCGTCTTTCATTGTCTCGACACTGCCGGTGAAACGGATCGTCCCGTGACCTCATTTGCGTTCATTGAAAACGGACGTTACTCGATCGATCCAGCCAATGGTCCAGCGATCGGCAAGGCAAAAGTAGAGTTTCGCCCCAAGCCGCTCGATCGGCAAATGGTCGAAGCCTCGCTAAATTCAGGTCCGAACTGTCCTCGGCCGCACTACCAAAGCAATACGCCTGCGGCCGTGGTGGCGATTCCCGACGCCTACGGAGCGAACACGAAATTGACCGTCCAGCTCGTGGCGGGGAACGAAAACCACCACGATTTCCAGCTTCATTCACGTGCTCGCTAAGGAGAGAACGGATGCAAACCCTTTCGATTCTCCTCGCCATTCCGGCGTTACTGTTTTCCGCGATCGGGCTCGTCCGATCGCGACAATGGTACATGATCCCGGTTGCGGCAGGCTTGTTGGCATTAGCCGGATTCCTGCTCAATCCGCTCGCCGACTCGTATTCGATAATCGACCTGAAGGAAAGGCTGACCAACTTTGAAACACTGACACTGATGTGCATCATTCAAATGATGTGCGTGGTCATTGCGATGGTGGCTTCCCAGCAAATGGGCGATCCGATCGGTGCCCACAACGACGCTTGGAAAACCAAGAGTCGTGAGCGTCGTTCAATACTGCTCGGTATCGTCAGTTCGCTGCCGGGGCCGTTGTTGTTGGTCACGATGTTGCTCATCGAGCAAGGCATTTTATCCGGGACAACGGAATCGCGGCCTGAACCCGTCGGGCGGATGGTCGGCATTGCCTTCGCCAGCGGTTTGTTGGGGTTGTCGGCAATACTGATGGTAATTCCAAATCGCTTGCAATCTCCAGTGCATCTACTTGCAGGCTCAGCGGTTTTGCTGATCAGCATGTTTGTGCCACTGGTGCAAGATCCGTTGCCCGAGACGATTGTCGGCATCGATTGGACCTCGCTTCGACTACTGGCTATCGCCATGCCTGCAGTCGCCGTCGCGATTGTCGCGGGGCATCGCTTCAGTGGAACAGGCTTCCAGCCTGTTGATGGGGAGACCACAGCCTAGTGCTTCAACCAGATCAAAATTTAGGGTGGTCGTAGTGGACGAGGTTACGAGTCCCTTATTGCACAGCGGTCCAAAAGGACTCGTTGCCTCGTCCACTACCCTAAAACGAGACCTTGAGGCACGACGAGAAACCTGTTGAAGGGTAGATCACAGGCTAGAAGCCTGCGCCACTGTTGAGGGGGGAGACCACAGGCTAGAAGCCTATGCCGCTTTTGATGAGGAGATCACAGGCTAGAAGCCTGTGCCACTGTTGAGGGGGGAGACCACAGGCTAGAAGCCTGTGCCACTTTTGATGAGGAGATCACAGGCTAGAAGCCTGTGCCACTCGCGAGAATCAAATCACTTTTTACATTACAGGACACACTATGAATCTCTTGACGAACATCTTTTATTTGCTTGCCACCTCTTTAATGATCCCGGTCATGTTGGCGCTACTGTGGTGTCTCGTCCGCACTTTGCTCTGCAGTGGTGCGACGCTGCGGCGATATCGAAAACGGATGCGGTTCGATTCGCTGCGGCGAGAAATCGCAATGCGGCTTGATGCGTCGGAGCTGCCCGATCGCCAAGTGTTGTCCGATTCGGCGACTTGGGACGAAAGCGGCGTGTCGGCGGCAGTCAGCAAACTAATGTCAGTCGCGGACAACGATGTGCTAGCAGAAAAAGTGGTCCAAGATTGTCAGATTCATTGGTCCGCTCAAATCGATCCGCTTCGCACACTCGCTCGCACTGGCCCCGCTCTAGGGTTGATGGGCACGTTGATCCCGCTCGGCCCCGCATTGGTGGGGTTGGCGGCCGGCGATTTGCAGACGATGAGCCGTAACTTGGTGATCGCCTTCGCCACCACGGTGGTCGGGTTGCTGATTGGTACACTGGCTAGCTTTTTGGCAAGCGTGCACAGCGGATGGCGCCAAGTCGATTCGGTACTGGTTACCTACGCCGCGAATCGGTTGGCCCAAATCGATTTGCATCACGACTCATCAGATGACGACACGATGGTCGACGAATTAGACCAACAACGGAATCATCGCGAGGTCGCTCATGTCTAGTGCACATCCGCTGGGGACACACGTTCGGAACAGTAAGGTACGGCGGCCTGCTCGGCATATTGGTTATGAGATGGCTGCGGCGAATGATGCCGAACCCATCGACCCCTTAGCGTCGATGGCCAACTTGTTCGACGTCGCGATGGTGTTTGCGGTGGCCTTGATGGTTGCGTTGGTTTCGTACCTACAAATGCCTGCGTTACTCAGTAGCAAGGACTACACGGTGATCACCAACCCTGGGAAATCAGACATGCAGATCATTGTCAAGGAGGGGCAAGAGATCAAGCACTACGAGGCGAACAACGAAGTCGGGTCCGGTCAAGGCGAGTTGTTGGGCAAAGCATACCGATTGCCCGATGGACGTGTTGTTTATGTCCCCAGTGATTCGCCGGCGGAGTTGCC
This sequence comes from Novipirellula aureliae, assembly GCF_007860185.1. Taxonomy (NCBI): domain Bacteria; kingdom Pseudomonadati; phylum Planctomycetota; class Planctomycetia; order Pirellulales; family Pirellulaceae; genus Novipirellula; species Novipirellula aureliae. The sequence continues at coordinate 153,937 of NZ_SJPY01000009.1, read as the reverse complement.
TGCGGAATGACCAACGTGGCTGGGGCTTCTAGCCCCAGCATCCAACGCAAAACACTATGGGTCCCAGCCCCAGCCACGCAATTCGTAACACCCTTCCAACCAAATCATCATGTATCGTCGATCCATCGTTGCCGCCGTCCTGTTTTCGCTTTGCCTTACCACAGGGCTTTGGGCGTACCATCGCTACCTTCGGGCTTTTCGTGTTGCCGTCATCCATTTTGACGATACAGGCTACGCGGCGTGGCACGACGCCATCGATGAAACCTCCTACACACTCCATCGCTACGACCGCGACCAACTCGACACTATTCCTCTGGATCATTACAACCTTGTGGTCATCCGGGCAATGGGCTTAAATCTGACCGATCAACAAGTTGCTGCGTTTGAATCGGCACGGCAATCGGGTACAGAAATTTTTGTCATCCTGCCAACCAACGATCGATCACGGGAACAAACGTCGCTTGACGAAACACAAAAATCAATCGTCGACGAGTATCTACGCCATGGTGGCAAAGAGAACCTCGTCAACATGTTTCACTACGTCGCACGCGAGTTCGGCGGTCGCGAAGTGGAGATCAAGCCGGTCATCGAAAAACCGCAAAAAGGCCTTTTTCATTTAGGCGATGTCGTCTACGAATCACTGGAGGAGTACGATACCTTTTTAGACCAACGTCGCCCGTTCGCAAGTGATGCAGCACGCATCACACTGGCCGGTCCGTTCCTAGACCCATCCGATACGCTCAACCGCGACCACATCGACCGCCTGATCAGCTCCTTTGAAAACTCTGGCGTTCGCGTTTACCCACTATTCGGACATGAGGAGTTGATCGAGCGGATCGAAGCGACCCAGCCCGACTTGGTCATCACGTTCCCGCATGGGCGAATGGCGTCCGGCAACGTTTTCCCTAGGCTATTCAAACGGCTCGATTGTCCCTGCGTCAGTGCCCTATCGTTGATGGACGACTCAGCCACTTGGATGGACGACCCTCGCGGCATGAGTGCTGGGTTCATGGGCCAATCGATCACGACACCCGAAGTCGATGGTGTGATCGAGCCGCTCGTGATTTCATCCGTCGATCCGAACGAACGAGAGATTCGTGTGCGGACGCCGATCGATGACCGAGTGCAAAAGCGAGTATCGTTGGCACTGAATTGGATCAAACTACGCAAAAAAGCAAATGCCGACAAGCGAGTCGTGATCGTCTACTACAAGGCACCCGGTTTAGCGGCCCTCTCCGCTGGCGATTTGGAAGTCGTCCCATCGCTCTACAACACGCTCAAGCGGATGCAGCGCGAAGGCTACGATTTCGGCGGCCAGCTTCCCGATTCGCCTGCGGAACTAGAGCAGTTGATCCAGACACGCGGTAAGACGCTCGGTCAATGGGCGATCGGTTCCTACGAGAACTTCTTGACCGAAAGCCAGCCCGAGTTCGTCCCGGCCCAGCGGTACGCCGAGTGGTTCTCACAAGCATTGTCGCCAAAACGGCAGCAAGAAACGATCGATCTTTGGGGCAATATCCCCGGCAAACAAATGGTTACACAGCAAGACGGTCAGTCCTACTTGGTCGTCAGTCGTATACAGCTAGGCAACGTCGTCATCATGCCGCAGCCCACTGTCGGCGGTGGCGGAAAGGATGAAGACGAAGTGGCGTCGATCCACGGAACCGACCAAGCCGCACCCCATTTCTATCTGGGGGCATACCTGTGGGCACGCTACGGCTTCGATGCCGATGCGATCGTTCACTACGGCACGCACGGCTCCCTCGAGTTTACCTATGGCAAATCGGTAGCCCTAAGCCGCGATTGTTGGCCCGACATTCTGATCGGAGATGTACCACATATCTATCCATATGTGATTAACAATATCGGTGAAGCGGTGATTGCCAAACGTCGCTCCAATGCCGTGATCGTGTCGCACTTGACGACGCCGTTTGCCACTAGCGAACTGTATGGCGATCTGTCGATGTTGCACGACAAGATTCACGATTGGGAAGCGGCTGTGGAACCGGGGTTGAAAGAGGAAACACGTCGCTCGATCGGCAACATGGTCGCAAAACTGAACCTAGCATCCGACCTTGGCTTTGATGAGGCATCCGATGCGGACCAACTTCTCTCTGACGAACAACTCGACCGAGTTCACAACTATTTGCACGTATTGAAAGACCAAAGTATCGGCGATGGTTTGCATGTGATCGGACGCCCTTACGAGGAAGAACAAGTCGAAACAACTGTGATGCAGATGATTGCACCTGATGCAGTTGACGTGATGCTGGAGGCACTGGGCTTGCACGCTTATCCTGACGTGATCGAATTCCGTAGTGAGTTGACAACCCAATTGGTCAGCGGAGTGCTGCGAAATACCCTAAACGAGGAATCCCTGTTTGGTACGCAGCGATTGAAGGAGCTTCGTGAATCGATCGAGCAAAAAGCCGCCACATCCCAGGCGTCATCTAGTCATGGGTATGGGCCACCAGCAGGACATAGCCGCCCCCGTGCGGACGGCGGCAAACCGGAAACGTCCCTGTTGTCTGAAGCTGAAAAACCAAAGCACGCTTCGGAAAACCTACCTGAACTTGATACCGATACAATTTTGCAAGATTCGTTTTGGAACGACATTGCACCCCAGCGAATTGCTTCTGGTAGCGATACAAAGATTCAAATTCAACTCTTAGAACTGATCGATTCAATCCGCCACGATGCGGAGGGGCTGCGACAATCGCCGGCGGCGGAACTCGACCAATTCATCGTCGCACTTCGTGGCGGCTACATCGAACCCTCTTCGGGCGGCGACCCGATCGGCAATCCCGCCTCGGTCCCAACCGGTCGGAACTTGTATGCCATCAACGCCGACATGGCCCCGAGCGACGAAGCTTGGACCGTCGGTTGCCGGCTGGCCGATGAACTGCTCGCTTCGCATCAAGCTCGCACGGGGCATCTGCCACGCCGCGTTGCGTTCTCGCTCTGGGGTGGCGAGTTCATTCGAGGCAAGGGGACCACGCTGGCACAGATCTTGTACTTGATGGGCGTTCGCCCGATGCGAAATTCGCGATCCGGGGTGTTCGACGTCGAAATCATTCCCGCCGAAGAATTGGGGCGACCGCGAATCGATGTCCTGGTACAAACGTCGGGCCAGTTTCGTGATATCGCCGCCAGTCGTATTTCGCTGATCGACAAAGCGGTCAACAGGGTCAGCCGTTTGCCGGACGAGTCGATCGCCAACTATGTTCGCGATGGATCAAACGAAGCGGAAGCGGCATTAAAAGAACAAGGCATGTCGCCCAAGGAGGCTCGTCTGTACGCGACGGCTCGCATTTTTGGTGCGGCCGAGAATCGAAGTTATGGGACCGACATCATGGGGCTGGTCGAGAAAGGCGACACATGGGAAGACGAAAAAGAGATTGCCGATCGCTATATCCAAAACATGGGCGGAATCTATCGCGACGGAGCGACTTGGGGAACATACAAACCTGGGGTTTTCGCATCACAAATGAAAGGCACAGAGTTGGTCGTGCATCCCCGATCCTCTAATTCGTGGGGGCCTCTCAGTTTGGATCATGTTTATGAGTTCATGGGCGGTATGTCGATGGCCGTTCGAAACAAAACGGGTCACGATCCGACGGCGGTGTTCAACGATTTGCGACGCCGGGGCCGGGCCAAAAGCACAACCGCGGTCGAAGCGATTCGCGAAGAAGCGAGAACGACGATGTGGAATCCAAAATTCATCACCGGTATGCAACGCGAAGGCGGATCGGCGGCCGCCAGCTTGACCGAATCGGTGCGAAACTTGCACGGGTGGAACGTGATGCAGCCCGCATCGATCAGCGAAGACATGTGGGATGAGACCTACAAGGTCTATATCGAAGACAAGCACGATCTCGGGATGCGAGAGTATTTTGAACAGAAGAACCCGTATGCTTTGCAAAACATGACCGCGATCATGCTAGAAACGGCACGCAAAGGATACTGGCAGCCGCCTGAGGATATTCTGCAAAACTTGGCCACGGTTCACGCGGAATTGGTCAGCGAGTTTGGAGCAGGATGTTCGTATGAGACTTGCGGCAACGGGAAACTACAAGACTTCATCAACGCGGCCTTGATCGCACCTGGCAGTGAAGCGCCGGCAGAACTCGAAACCAACTACCAAGCGTCGTTAGCCAGTGTCCTTCAGTCAGCCGAGCCAATGCCGGAGGTCGAAGGCATGACGATGGAAGAACGCATCGAAGAAACACCAACCGACCGACAACCAATCAACCGCACGGATGCATTACCGCTTGCGTGCGGCCTAGCACTGGGCATTTTGTCATTGACAACGTTCGGCTTTCTTGGACGTCGACGGTCATTCTAACGTGGCATGAGACATGCAGAGAATATATGTCGGGGGATCCTAGCCCCAGTACTGCCGCTGGAAGCCACAACCACTGACAAGTCCGCAATTCATTGATCGAACATTTTAACAGAGCAAATTGACTCCTATGGAATCACCCAACTTATTACCTGGCGAAATACTCGATGCATCGAAGAGGCTTGGTTATTGGCTATTGGCAAGAATGGGCAAGCGGGTCTTACAACCGGGAGGAATCGAATTGACCAAGCGACTACGAAACCACTTCACTAACTTCTTAACCTCAAACAATGAGAAACGAAAGATGCGAAAAGACTGCTTCACACTCCTGCTAATAATAGCGGCAACGTTTTGCTGCGCGCCTTGCGATGCCCATTTCCCGTTTTTGACGACGGATGATGACGGGCATGCAACGATGTGGTTCGGAACGTCGATCGATGACCAAACCTACCCGATGCCCGAAAATATCCAGTCGATTGAACTGTCGTCACAAAACATCGAAAAGCCGGTTGCAACCTCACCGGTCGATTCGGACTCACTCGTCGGCATCCGCAGCCAAGCCCCGATCGAATTGAACGCCGAAATCTTCGGGACGACCACCTACGGTTTGTACCACGGCACCAAACTGACATATCATGTCGAGCACTTGCCGCAATCCGATCCAAAGACTTGGCCGACGGAGCCACGTAGCGAGTCGGCTCTTCAAACCACGATCCGCCCGACCGATGAGGGTATCGAAGTGCATGTCTTCAAAGGCAAAGAGCCGCTCGCAGACACCGATGTAAAACTGTTTCGCGACGAAAGCTCTGAGAGTGTAGAACAGACGACCGACGCCGCAGGCAGCGTCCGCTTCGCTGCCAATGCTTTGCAAGCAGGTTTGAACGTCGTCATGGTCGGTATTCAAGACGACAAGGCAACGGGTACTTACGAGGATGAAGACTACAGCAGCACCACCGACTACCTGACTTCAACCTTCTTTTACAACAATGAATCGAACGAACCTAAATCAAGCGAATGGATGTCCGCCACGATCAGCTCATCCGGGCTAGCCGATCTGCCAGTGGAACTCACCAGTTTCGGAGCAGCGATTGTAGACGGAAAAGTCTACGTGTATGGCGGACATACCGGGTCAGCCCATTCTTATTCGACTGCCGAGCAATCGAACCAGCTCTGGTGCTTGGATTTGGAAGAGAAAAACGCAACGTGGAAACAGTTAACAGGTGGCCCACGACTGCAAGGTCTCGGCATGGTTGCCCACGACGGACGCATCATTCGGCTCGGCGGCTTTACCGCAATGAATGAGGAAGACGAAGACCACGACCTACAATCACAAGCGAAAGTCGCTGCCTACGATCCGGCCACGGACACTTGGACCGATCTGTCGCCGCTTCCCGAGCCACGATCCTCCTTCGACGCCGCTGTCATCGGTGATACCGTCTATGTCGTAGGCGGATGGCAATTGAAGGGCGATTCGGACGAAAGCGTTTGGCACAAGACGGCTTGGAAACTGGATCTATCCAACCCCAACGGAATTTGGCAACCGCTCGCCGCACCGCCGTTTCAAAGGCGTGCGGTCAGCGTTGCCGCGCACCAAGAAAAACTCTATGTCATCGGCGGCATGCAATCCAACGATGAAACAACGACCGAAGTTGCCGTCTATGATCCCGCAAAGGATCGCTGGAACAAAGGGCCAAGTTTGCCGGGCGAATCGATGGACGGGTTCGGAACGGCCGCATTTCAAGTCGGTGGCCGTTTGGTCGCCACGACGATGAGCGGAAATGTGTTTCAGCTTTCCAATGACGCTTCAAAGTGGAATCCAATCGCAAAGCTCGATCCAGGTCGCTTCTTTCATCGCTTGGTTCCCATCTCGGACGATCAACTATTGGTGGTCGGAGGCGCGAACATGGGGATCGGCAAGTTCGCGGTAATCGAACGCATCGATTTGTAGAATGCTTAGAAGAGCCGATTTTCTACGTTGCGGCGGTTCTTACGTGGCCGAGTGCTTTGGCACCACGAAGAATCAGGGCAAGCATTTTTCGTGACGGTGGCTTCTAGTGCATTTTGATTTTTGACGTGGCTGGGGCTTCCAGCCCCAGTTGAGAAGAACGCTGCGGCTGGAAGCCACAGCCACTAAACCCGCAGCCTACGGCTTTTTGCAAAATGCTTCTAGCCGCAGCTTACGGGGACAAGATTTACTGAGGCAAGATGCCCCGGCCACTATTATGACAAGGGTTTCAAAAATAAAACAACTTCCGCAACGGGCTATCTACAAAAACAAGCGACAGGAAATTGAGCGTGAGAAAAGCAATCCATAGGCACAACGCCTATTACGCTCGATTTCCTGTCGCTTGTGTTTTAGATAGTGGCACGCAAAGGAAGACGATTGGCGATTGCGTCGATACAGTGTTCGGTTGATGCCTAAAATCAAGCTGTGACAAACCACTTGACTTCCGGGCTAGCTATTTTTCGCCCCCCGGGGCGGAAGCCTAGCCCGCGTACAGAAATCATCAGAACATCAAAGATGAAGCGGATTACAACTTTCCAACCTCACGTTTTTCTAAAGTCACGGTTCGATAAACACCTCATGCCCTGCTCGGGTGCTGATCGCGTGGAACACCTCTTCGTCAATGAATTCCGTAATCATTCGGACGCTACCGTCGGCCCTGAGAAAATGAGTTCCACCGGGATGGAGACTGCTGAAATTATGGAAATACTGTGTTGGCGTTTGTTTCGAGTTCGGCGGATAGCTGCTGACTCCCGCGACTCGGGCAACCCCATGCTCTCCACCACTAACAACGCCCACCCAGGTGGATGGAGCGTACAACGAGTTTCGCTCGCCAACGACTAACGTGTTACTCAACCCGTCCAAAAGATCGGCGAATCGACATTGCCGATTTAGAAAGAACGTACCGTTGCCCTCGCAGCCATTGCATGTCGGCAGGCTGGGATTGCAAGCCAAGTGAAACTCCTCGGTGCCGAACATGCCGATGTAGTTGCCGGTCGCCATTTCGATCGGAAAGGAAATACCGGTCACGACCGACGGTCCACCATCATTCAATGGAAACGTTTTGTCGCCAATGTCCGATGGACAACGATACGTTGCGATCATCGCGACTCGTGCATCGTCATTGATCGGGTCCGAGATCGGATATTCGAAGTGAATCAAGTTGTCTTGGACGGCAGCTTGTTCGAGGAATGGCAAAATCGCCGCACTCCAAGACCAGCCTGGGACGCCGAACCAGTGGGGCGTTTCTTGGTCCTCTTCAAAACCTCGCCATCCGGCAGGCAATTCCCGATAAACGTCGTGATACATTTGCAGGCCAAGGCCAACTTGCTTCATGTTATTGGAACACGACATGCGACGCGCTGCCTCGCGTGCTGCCTGAACGGCAGGCAGCAATAGTCCGACAAGGATGCCGATAATCGCGATTACCACCAATAGCTCAACTAAAGTAAAGCCGAATGGAAGTTGGATCGGACGCTTGTTTTTATTCTTTTTCTTTTCGAGTGTTTTCATGGTAGGCGCAATGGTTTGTTCGGTGGGGTATCAGAGAATTTGGATGGCGAGATGAAGAGCTTTGCGAAGTGCATACGAGTCGACGACAAGACGTTTGGTCGGACCATGTATCATCCGAACGCGCACACACCCACAAAGCACACCCACAAAGCCAATGGGCAGGCTTCCACTTGGGTGCTGGAATTCCCAGACTAGAAGCCTAGGCTACGGGAGAGGCGGTTACAGGCGGCCCACGCAGAGGCGGCAAAGGAAGTGGCGATACGATGTCGCCCAAGAAGAATGTGGCGACAAACAATTCACAACAAGGCAGTTGCAATTGCGGACACTCGAGCCGGAAAAGAATGTCCTTCGATGCACTTAGCGATTGGCAGATCGGACAGCAATCCGAATCATGCGATTTTTCAGTCGGTTGTGGATTCTCGGTTTCTGAGTCACTATCCGCAGTATCACGATGCTCGAAACAAGAAGAATGCGAATGACAACAGCATGAGTCCGCACTCTCGAAGCCGGCGGACACAGGTCCACAAACATCATCCCCGACACCCACCACATGCCACCACGCTGGGGCATGCCCGAGCGCAAGCAAGAGGCACAATAGAAAAGTCGATAGATATCGAAACAGGGGCACCGCGATATCGCCCAATAGGGGGACATGTTATTCAAAGGCAGAGTGGTCCGACCAGAGAAGCAACCATACTTACGTTACGCGGTTCCCGCTTGTTCGTCAATCGAGATTGTTTCAACTCCGTTATCAATGGCAAACCGACTTCAATGAAAAACCGACGCCACCCTTGAACATGCTAAGAATTCGAAACTCCTTTAAACAATCTGAAGTCGTAACGATCATCCCTACTACCGTTCTCTAAATCCTACGTGACATTCGGCTGAGAATCCGTCCTGTAGAGATAGTGAGCGTTTCGATTTCATTCGTTCGAAACGCTCGCCGCTCTACCGGTACAACAAGCTAATCTGTCTACTCTTGGGTTTAAGCAATGCTCTCTTCTCAACCCGCCGACTTCGGTCCACCGTCAGCCCCCCCGTTGGCCTCGCTGCGAGAGTTGTCGTTGCCGATGCATACGAGAAGGCGTTCAGCGGTTGGCGAAGCATTCGGTCGTGGACGAGGTAAGAAGTCCCGAACGGAAGGAATCGTTCCATCGTCCATTTCGCCCATTGAGCATTCAACGCGTCTTTTCACCCTCAAACAACGACTTGAAGAAACTCCACCGTGGTTGATTAGTACGATCCTCCATTTGCTCCTTTTGTTGACGCTTGCATTGATTTCGACTTCGTCGGGTGAGATCGGAAATATCCTGCTGACGATTCGTCAAGCGGGAGACCAAGCGACCAGCGAATTGGTAGAGTTCACGATTGCCCCCTCCGAACTCGACGAGCTCCCAACCGAAGATCCTTGGGGCACGGATTCTTGGGAGACGGATCCTTGGGAGACAGAAGTGAACGTCGATATCGAACCGCTGGAAGCTGTGAAAGCCTTGGACCTTGTTTCGGTATCGGTGACTTCCGAATTCGTCGTCGCACCATTTGCGTCACCTTCGGCCAAGAAATTACCGTCGACGAACGCCGCTTCAATGTTTCGTGGTCGCACAGGAGCGATGAAGCAAAGGCTGCTAAAGGCAGCTGGTGGCACGCAGGCAACCGAAGATGCGGTGTCACTTGGATTGGAATGGCTAAAGCGTCAACAACTCCAAGACGGAAGATGGAGTTTGATGGGGCCCTATACCGACGGTGCCCAGAGTGAGAACAATGTCAGTGCGACGGCAATGGCGATGCTTGCGTTTATGGGCGCCGGTAGTACGCATCGCAGTGGACAGTACAAGAAGGAACTATGGCAATCGGTGCGTTGGTTGGTGAAGCAGCAGGACCGTCAAGGATTCATGGCGGCTCAAGCTGGAGACCACGAAAAGATGTACGCACAGGCTCAGGCGATGATTGCACTCTGTGAGCTCTATGCGATGACGGGCGACTCTTGGATTCGACCCTACGCACAAGCGTCCTGTGATTTTGCCTGTCGTGCCCAGTCGCCTGAAGGCGGCTGGCGTTATCGCCCCCGTTTTGACAGTGACACGTCGGTCACGGGCTGGTTTGTGATGGGACTCAAAAGTGGTGAAGCAGCAGGCCTGAAAGTCGATCGGTACATTTGGCCCAAAGTGGCAAAGTATCTCGACAGCGTCAGTGCGAAGCCTGAGAACGATTACTACTCTGCCGTGGGCTACTCTTACAAAGTCGGCGATGTTGCTACGCCGTCGATGACCGCCGAAGGATTGCTATGCCGTCAATACATGGGACTGCCCCGCAACACGCTCGGTATGAGACAGGGTTTGGGCGCACTCGCTGACAATCACCCCATCGATTATCGCGAACCGAATGTCTACTACTGGTACTACGCCACTCAGTCGCTGCATCATTTCGGTGGACCATTGTGGACGAAGTGGAATGACAAGTTGAAGGTTGAGCTGCCGGCTAAACAAGAGATGCGTGGGCGCGAGCGAGGCAGTTGGTCACCGCAGCATGACGCTTGGGGGCGTCATGCTGGCCGCCTCTACACAACCTGCTTCTCGTTGTACTGTCTGGAGGTGTATTACCGTCACATGCCATTGTACGATCCAAACGAGGAGACGTAATGACGCGTGTGACCCGAGTATTGTCAGCCTCAATACTTATAGCTAGGTCGTGGATCTTGTTAAAGATCCTGCCGTATGGAAGCTCTTGAACAAGATCCGCTGCTGCGCCTGCAAATTTCTCATCCCTGACAAAACGCCACGCTCCTGCCTTTTAACGAGTTGCTTCGCAACTGCTTTTCACGATCCCTTGCCTTTTCTGGCCCTCTTCCTGACAAAACAACGCATTAGCCCATTACGGGGTGCTTTTCCCGCCGATCCGAAGGCAACCGACGTTCGTAGAGCAACCAACCACTCCTCTACCGATGACTCGGCTGCCAAAAAGTCGCATCGGCTTGATGTGGGAACGTCGAATCGAGAGACGAGATGACTGATGCGCTACAAGCATCCTCTCTGCGAAACTCTGCGTCTTTGCGTGCTCTGCGTTTACAGAGTACACTCGTAGAAAACGAATTCTCTAAGGACATGAAAATGGACATTGCTGGCCGACTTGCGAGAATTGAAAAGGATCTCACTAAAATCAAATGCATTTTGATTGGACGAGCCTACTCGGTTGCCGAGACCGAGAATGAAGTCTACCGAGACCTTGGCCCTGGGTTGCTTGAGTGGGTGCATGAAGACGCCATGTGTTATAAACTCAGCCAAGCGGGGGTGGCGTTCAGCGAATGGTCAACGGATTGGCAGAGTAAGAACGGACCACCATGAAACGACGGCTCTCTCGGCATCTTCGCGACCTCCGCGTTAAGAAACCACGCCGGAAGAAACCACGCCGGACTCGATGCGGAGGTCGCGATAGCGTTGTGGGCCGTAGTGGGCCGTAGTGGGCCGTTGAGGAAAACGTACAATCGAAAGCGAAATGTCAAATTCTATCGACACGAACACGATCGCCAAAATCGATTCGGAACAGTTGCCCATTCCCACACACAAACTGCACGGCTGGACGCATTTTGCCGGGTTGTATGCGGGCGAACATGTGGCTGCGACAGAGTTTGTGATTGGTGCAACTTTTGTTGCGTTGGGGGCAACGACGACGGACATTTTGGTGGGGTTGCTGATCGGGAATATTCTGGCAATCCTGAGCTGGACGCTGATCACCACGCCGATTGCCATCCAAACGCGGCTGAGTCTCTACACGTATTTGCACAAGATTGCGGGGGACTCGATGAGCGATCTTTACAACGCGGCCAACGTGCTGATCTTTACCGTGATCTCCGCCGCAATGATTACCGTTTCTTGTACGGCCGTACGCTTGCTGTTCAACATTCCCGCTCAATTGCAGTGGTATCCCACCGATAGTCTGTTTGTATTGGTCGTTCTCGGCGTCGGCATGATCGTCGTACTGGTGGCGATGTATGGCTTCAATGCCGTGGCCGAGTTCTCGGGGCTGTGTGGACCTTGGCTGATTGTCATGTTTATCAGTGGGGCACTCGCTCTGTTCCCTGCCCTTGCTAATGCAGTCATCGGGCAGACACAGCTCGAAAGTTTCTCCGACTTCATTACGATCGGCGACCGATCCATTTGGACCGGAGTCAACAGCGCGGGCGAACCTGGGATCGGGCTAATCGAAGTGATCGGTTTCGCTTGGGCGGCCAATACGATCACACACTTTGGTTTGATCGACATGGCACTGCTACGCTATGCCAAGAAAACGGTCTACGGACTTTGCACCAGTGCGGGGATGCTGTTCGGCCATTACATCGCGTGGATCGCGGCAGGCATCATGGGAGCGGGGACGGCGGTATTGCTCCAATCCACCATCGTCGAACTCGATCCCGGCGATGTCGCCTATCGAGCGTTAGGATTGTCGGGATACGTGATCGTGATCGTTGCCGGATGGACGACGGCCAATGCGAACTTGTACCGAGCCGGATTGGCCGCTCAAGCCATCTTTCATCGTCATTCGCGAAGGCAAGTCACGTTTGCGGTCGGCGTTGCGACGGTCGTGATCGCCTGCTTCCCCTTCGTTTATAAACAAATCTTGCCGCTGTTGACCTATGCTGGGCTATTGGTCGTTCCCGTCGGCGGAATTGTCTTTGCAGAACACTTCGTCTTTCCACGCATCGGGCTGACTCGATACTGGGTAAAGTATCGTGGCTTAAGGCGAAGCACCCCCGCAATCGCATCGTGGGCCGCTGGCTTGGTCTTCGGGTTTGGACTGAACTACTTGCAAGTCATGTCGTTTTTCTACCTCTTTCTTCCGACCTGGCTATTCACGATCGTCCTCTACTCATTTATGGCCAGCCGATTCGGCGCGTCGGAACGCTATCCGGATGAAGAAGCCGCCGAGGTCGAGAGGAACCTCGACATCAAGGAATTCCAATCGCAACAAGCCCTCTCGGAAGGAGATCCCATTCATGACGATTCGCTGATGTCGAAGGGGTTGCACGGCATTGCTTGGATGGCTTTGTCAGTAACCTTGATCTTAGCCTTGATCGTGATGTTCGCCAGTGGCGATATGGTTTCGTACCAGCGCAATGTCAGCGTCTTCTACACTTGGAGCTTCCTCTGCACGATCCTCTATTTCGCTACCTCTTACTGGGCATTGCAACGCACGAAAAAACTCAATAAGGCACATCCATGAACTCCCCAATGAAACTCAATCAAGAGAATCTCTCCCAACTCCCCCGCGACATCATGCGGCCGACTTACGACCGCCGTCAATTGACCGCCGGAATCGTTCACGTCGGGGTAGGCGGCTTCCATCGCTCTCACGAAGCGTTCTATACCGACGAGTTGCTCCAATCGAGCGATGCTTCTCGTTGGGGTATCTGCGGCGTCGGACTACGAGCGGCCGACCGTAGGATGGCATCGATTTTGAAGGAGCAAGATTATCTTTATAGCGTGATTGTCAAGCATCCCGATGGGCATCGGGAAACCCGCGTGATCGGTTCCATCGTCGATTATCTAATGGGCTGTGACGATCCCGCTGCAGTCATCGACCGAATGGCCGATGCGAAAACGAAAATCGTCTCGCTGACAATTACCGAAGGCGGTTACAATGTCGACCCCGATACAGGCGACTTCGACCGTTCCAATCCCGATGCCCTGCACGATGTCGAAAATCCGTCCAACCCAAAACTTGTATTCGGATACTTGACTGCTGCACTAAAGAAGCGTCGGCAAGCTGGATTGCCAGCTTTCACTGTCCAATCATGTGACAATATTCTGCATAACGGTGACCTGACGAAACAGATGCTGCTCAGTTTTGCAAGAATGCAAGACTCGGAACTCGCCGATTGGATCGAAAGCGAAGTCTGCTTTCCCAATGCGATGGTCGACCGCATCACTCCAGTCACCACCGACGCCGACATCGAGTATTTGCAAAGTGAGTTCAAACTCGTCGACAACTGGCCGGTCGCGTGCGAACCGTTTCGCCAATGGGTCGTCGAGGATCGCTTCTCGAACGGAAGGCCCAAGTGGCAAGACGTCGGGGTACAGTTCGTTGCCGACGTGACTCCTTATGAAAAGATGAAGTTGCGACTGCTGAACGCAGGCCATTCGGTCCTCGGCATCCTTGGGGCGATCCACGGCTACCAAACGATTGACGAGTGTATGCGGGACGATCTATTCGTTACCTATCTGCGTCAATTCTTTGATCATGAAGTGACTCCGGTGCTCGATCCAGTACCTGGCATCGACTTGAATGAGTACAAACGGACACTCGTCGAGCGATTTGGCAACCCCAGTATCGGGGACCAACTGTCAAGAATTTGCTTGGAAAGCTCTAGCAAGTTGCCTGTGTTTCTGATTCCAACCATCCGCGAGAATTTGTCGCGAGGGGCAGGCCTGGAGCATGCGGCGTTGGTGATCGCAGCGTGGTGCTACTACAGCGACAAACACGCCGACCGTCACGGCAATGCACTCGAAGTCACGGACGGCCTGAAGAACGATTTGCAAAAGGCGGCGAAGGCAACCAGCGAGGATGTTTTGTCATTTGTCAAGTTCAAGCCGGTCTTCGGTGAACTCGCCACGGATGAACGGTTCACTGCGATCTACGCCAAGATGATCGACCGCCTATACCGCAATCCTGACGTCAGCGAACAGATGCGAGAAATCATCGATCTCTAGCGGGACTCACTGACGGTTTTCGTTAGACGACCAAACCAGACACCATCACTCCGTCTCCGTGAACGCCAATGCCGATTGCTGCCCCGCATCTGAAAAGACTGCGTTTTCGTACATGTACTCAGCCTTTAGCGGTACTCGAGCTTCTATTCGTACTCGAAGTGCCGGGGGAGGAGGGGGAGGAGTAGAAGGAGTAGAAGGAGTAGAAGGAGTAGAAGGAGTAGAAGGAGTAGGGAGTAGGGAGTAGGGAGTACGAGTACGAGTACGAGTACGAGTACGATTTTTTTTGCCAATCTTGGTCGCGATTAGCGAGAAGTGCCTGGAAAATGCTTAAATTCTCGGCCCTTGCCTTGGACAAATGGCGCATTGGCTCCTAGCGAACGGAATCAGCCCAACAAGGGCAGGGAATTTTCCACTGAACACGCGTAGCGATGGACCCACGCGATGGCTCGAGGACAAGCATGACTGAAAATCAAGTACAAAACAAACGGATCGAATTGAAATATCTGATCGACGCTGATCTCTCTCAGGAAATTCGTGCCTGGGCACGCGAACACCTGGGCGTCGACTCGCATTGCGACGACGCGATGGGTGATAGCTACGAAGTCAACACCCTGTATCTCGATACGCCGGAACTTGATCTATTTTACGGAACGAGCAAAGTCGGTAAGGCCAAGCATCGCATTCGCCGATACGGGGACAACGCGACGTTGTGGGTCGAAACAAAACGCAAGAAATCGTATGTCGTCAACAAGAATCGAACCGCGGCGAGCGAAGAGGAAACGGTGTCCCGCTTAACGAATTTGGCGGATCAATCCCCATGGTGCGGCGATTGGTTCGCTGCGCGCATCATCGAGCGGCGGATGCATCCTACCATACAAGTTCACTATCGCCGCTTTGCGAGAACCTCCACCCTCTCCACCAATCATTTGCGGCTGACGATCGACAGTCGTCTGCAAACGAGTCCTGCCAATGGATGGAACGTTGCTTCGACATCGGACCGTGCCAATCAATCCCAGCGGGTCAGCGCAACCGACGTCGAGATCCTAGAACTGAAATTCCAAAACCAGATGCCGCACTTGTTTAAAGAACTGCTGCGGACCTATGCGATCGCAGAGACGGGCTTTTCAAAGTATCGTACGTCCGTCAAGTGTGGGATGGGCTTCGATCCAGTGACCAATGCATCCTCAATGACAGGAAATCAATCCCACGCGATGCCCGAGGAACCAAGCCATGCCTGAATGGCTGACCTCCGCTTCCACCGATTTAGATCCCGACATCGCCACGCTTGCGATCCGCTTGGCGACTGCATGGGCCTGTGGGTTGATCGTTGCTTTCATCGCTCGCCTCCATCGGCCTGCTGGAACTCCTGACACGCTTTCCTTGACGCTCGTTCTAATGAGTATTCTGATTGCCATGGCGACTCAGATTATTGGCGATAATGTCGCCCGTGCGTTCAGTCTCGTCGGTGCACTTTCAATCGTTCGCTTTCGTACCGCAGTGCCTGAGACACGCGATGTTGCCTTCGTTCTCGCGGCGGTCGTCGTCGGCATGGCTGTCGGAGCAGGTCAATATTGGGTTTCCGGTATTGGATTGTTCGCCGTCGCCTTGGCAACGCAGCTTATGGCAAACTCGAATGCCGGTGCCGAAACTTCGACCACTTCATCAAACTTGTGGCGACTAACTCTCACCGTCGGTTTGCATAGCGTCGGCGGTTGGGAAGCAGAACTGGACCGTATGACCGAGTCCTACCAACTCATCAGTGCCGAAACCACTCGGCGTGGTAGCGCGATGGAACTGGTCTATACCTATCAGCCGCGTGAAGGTTTCGACGCCAATCAACTCACCACCTCTCTCAACACGCTGCCGATCATTGAGTCCGTATCAGCTAAGCCAATGCGGTAACTTCAATGGTAAAACAGTTGAACGAAATACGTTTTCCTTGTTGACGGAACGGCCCAATGGTCGTGATCGCTACCTGATCCTTCGGGAAGATCAAATAGGTCGGGCGCGCCAGGCACTTGTGCAACTTTCCAGCCAACCGCCAGCAGGACATGCAGCAAGGTCTGGCAATTGATCTCCAAAAATGAAAGCCCCCACGCCGCAGATCGTGGTTTGCGATTCTATCTCGATGCACATGGTCGCCAGGCGACTTCTTTCTTTGAAATTCTCGTTCCCATGCTATTTGGACAGAGTCAGGCCCCGAGTGGCTTCAAACTCAGGGATTGAAGCCGAGGCTGTAGCGGAAGTCTTTAAGACGCTCGTCCGTCATCGTTTCGCAGCCGAAGCTCCTGACGCAATTTGGCTTTTCAAGCCAGCTGTGCCCCCTGCCCACTTTACGGAAGTGGATCGGGCGTGCCAGTCGACGCGGTTGTCGATGTGGATGACGTGGTCGTCAGCATCAACTCACTATCGTCACTGTCGAGTTCGGCATCCCGTTTCGCTTTCAACGCGGCGATTCGCTCCGCTCGCTTGGCCCGCTTCGCTTCGGCGCGAGCGAGTCGTGTCGCTTTCAAACGTTGCTGTTGGTCGTAGCGTTCTTCAGACAATTGCTGCATTTGCTGTTGCCGCATCGCGAAGTACTGTTGCTGCAGAGCCAGCAATTGCTGCTGCAACGCAATTTGGCGTTGATAGGCGTACAGGTTTTCCGAATTGGCAAGTGAGACGAGCGGATTGAACGAACCCGTCGCCAAGGATGCTCCACCAGGACCACCGCCCCCGTGTCCACCCTGCGAGCATTGGGCCTGGGCGTCGTCGGTGGAAATCAGCAACGCAGCAGCAATCGCCACAAACATTGAAAATCGCTTAACGTGAAGCATGATTCATTTTCCCGTGCGAGTGAAAGAGGAGAGTGAGAGGGGGTTTGTTCCATTCCCCCGTTCTACAGGGACGTTTTGCACACACGGGTGTCACGCTTCATCGCGAAACCACTGGTAGCGATTGTATCGTGTGTGCGGATTTGAGCAGCTTCGGAAGGATGACGAACCGTTTCCTGGAAATTGGTAACCAAGCGAACAAATTTCCCAAAGATCGCTAGGACAATAATTTTACAGCGGTTCAACGCCAATTCCGCGACGACGTTTGCAGGAAAGTTAGCGGAAAATACTCTTCGTGGCACGTGCATTGCGGACGTTGCGTCATGTTCGGTCTATCATTTCAAAATTCCGTGACCAGGTATCGTCAATGAATGCTCTTCTTGAACTTAGTCGTGCTGTCGATGAAACCGCTATTGTGTTGAACCAGCGATCTGTCCGTATCAAACAGGCGGTTAGCGCCGAATTGGCTAGCACACAGCAAGGGGCGTTGAAAGGTGTGACATGCGAGTACGAACATGGCATGCTCCAATTGCGAGGCAATGTCCATTCTTACTACCTGAAACAACTAGCTCAGGAACACGCTCGCCGCGTCGATGGTGTGACGCACGTCATCAATAGCATTCGCGTGGTTCAAAACGAAAAACCTGTTCGACCGTTCCGAGCAAACCGCCGGATTTGAAAGTAGGCTGTCTACCACCCGTGCTTGGTCACAGCTCGATTATTGGCTTGGCAAAAGAGTGGCCGGGACGAATGGGGCATCTTACCCCAGTCAACGGCGGATGGAACGGGCTGTCGATTTAATCGGTTTGACTCGACGGATTGTTTAACGCCAAGCCATAGGCGACCGCTTATAGAAAAGCTGACGCCTTCGGCTAAGCGTTAAACGATTAAATCGACGGCCCGTGGAATCCACCGGCACGCATCTTACCCTCGTTCTTCGTTGGGACAAAGCACGAGTCAGGCGTGCTGAGCGATAGCACAGACGGTTGTCATGAAATTTGGTGGTTGTGACTTTGCCGGTTGTTGTGACTTTGGCGATACGCGTCATGACGGTCGTGCGGATTACACCATGTCGGATCGCTCGGCTGGTACACTCCTAGCGTGCGTGACGATAACGACGTTTATTACGAACTGTCGTCAAATTCCGGTCTTACCATGCTCGGATCGACTTCTCATAAGGAAAAACAATGTCCAGGGCATTCCGATTGCATTCGCGCTACCAAATCGCCACCGCACTTTTGCTCGTGAACGCCATCGGGTGTGCCGGGTCCGGTACAATCGGAAATGGACGAGTTCACGAATCGGTTGCGTCGGGAATCGTACCCGCCGTCCCTGCGTCAGATGATCCCTTGTCACTCGTCAAACTCGCTAGCTTTGCCGACGATGCGACGGATTCAGAAGAAGAGATGGAGCTAAAAGACGCCGCATCCGTCGTGACAGAGCAGGAAGCTGACGATTCAGACTTGATACCGGTCGTCATCGCCACGACCGAGTCCTTTTCGTCCAGCGGTGAGTCGCTTGAAGATGCGTGGGCGATGGCTGTCGCTGTCGACCAGAAACTACAATCCAAAGCCAATGTAACCGGAGCGGCCGTGTACGCTCATGAGGCGGCCAAATCGGCGAGAAACCCATCGCTACGGACTTTTAATTCTTACACCGCGCTTGATCGAGAGCCAGGCATCGGTGTCAATATTCCCGGTTTGACGTCGCTCGGTTTCGGTTCACTGCCCATTGGTGAGAAAGACTTTTTCTCGTCCGCAACCTTCGCTTCGGTTCCTCTATACACCAGCGGCCGGATTCGTAGCACGATCAACGCGACTTGTGCCAATGTCCAGGCATCGCGATTCGACCAACGCTCGGAAATGCATGATCTGAAAATGGAGGTTGCCGAGGCGTATGTGAATGTCTTGAAAGCGGAAAAGTTGGTCGAGGTCGCTCGCATGAGTGTCAGTACGTTGGAAAAACATCTTGTCGATGTGAAGGATCTGTTCGAACAAGGCGTGGCTGCCAACAGCGACGTGCTGACGGTCGAAGCAAACCTCTCCGACGCTCGCGACACGTATCTGCGGGCAACCAACGCGGTGGATCTAGCCAGTGCGGCTTACAATCGGTTGGTGGGCCGGCCACTCGATCAACCGGTGGCACTTGCCGAATTGTCCAGCACGCTTCCGGTGGGATCGCAAACCAGTAGCTCGGGAACTTCGATGCATGCTGGTCCCGATGAACTGGTCGCGCTTGCCACCGCACAGCGATCGGAACTTCAATCGGTTGCGCACAAATCCAACGCGCTTCGTCATCAAGCAAAAAAGGAACTTGCGGCACTCGGTCCCCAAGTCGGTGCAGCAGGTGGGTTCAGTTTTCTTGAGAACGAGAACTTAACGCACGAGGGATTTTGGTCAGCGTCACTATTGGCGGAATGGACCGTTTTCGATGGTGGCGTCGCCAAGAACAAAGCAGCCTCCTTGCGTCAGCAAGCGTCCGCACTTGCGCGACTGAAACGCGACTTGGAAAGCCGTATTGCCCTGCAAGTTCGGCAAGCTTGGCTAAATCTGCAAAACGCCACCGAGCGAATCAACGTTGCCGAAACGTCTGTCGAACAGGCCAAGGAGAATCTCAGGGTTGCTTTGGATCGCTACCGAAAAGAGGTCGGTACCAATACGGAGGTATTGGATGCTCAAACCTTGTTGGCTCAAAGTCGCAGCACGTACTACTCCGCCACCTACGATGCCGTACTCGCGCGTGTGATGCTCGATCGAGCAACAGGTAGCCTATAAAAGGATCCTGAAAATGGACGGTTTGTGCAGATAGGCGCAGCGCCCATATGTGGGCAATGCAGGCCGGACAATGCTGGCGTAGCGAAACCTGTCAAGAATCTTGAGTGAATATCGTTTAACGTACGTCTTCATGACTTCCGCGGCGTTCTATGGCGATCTATCGCTCTCCTCTCCTCCGTGCAGTGTAGACGATCGTATTGGATCGCCGTTCATTAGCCAACGGCACAGTTTCTGCACTACGGCCTCCTCCGGTTGTCGTTGCCGGAAAACCATGCAAAGCGGATGTGTCGCGTTGCAACGGTGGGACGGCGATGTTCTCGGAATTCAGGACTTGCCGCGATGGCGAAATTCTTCAAACGTCTGTTCATGATCCTACTGCTCGCCGGCTCCTTGGTGGGTGGGTACTACGCTTGGGATCGCTGGGGTCGTGTAGAGCCGTTGCCTGATGGGCTGGTTCAAGCCAATGGGCGGATCGAGGGCGACCACGTCACGGTCGCAAGTAAGTTCGCTGGCAAGATCAAGGAGTTGCTCGTTCGCGAAGGCGACAGTGTCGAGGAGGGACAGGTCTTGGCGCGACTGGAATGCGAGCAGGTGAAAGCAAAGCTGCGTCAAGCGGAGCAGGCGATCGAAGCGGCAAGGGCCCAGTACCGCGCTGCCCAATCCAGTCTCGACCTGCTCAAGCGAGAAGTTCCACTAATGATTGACACGGCGGCGGCATCATTGGAGCATGCGAAGGCGGTTGTTGCGAAGGCGAAAGCCGCGGAACAGCAAGCTGCCCGCGATGCATCGCGATTCGAAAGCCTTGCTTCGCGTGGAACGATCGAGAAACGCAAGGGGGAAGAAGCTCAACTCGCCTGGACCGTCGCTAAGAATGATGTTCGCGTGGCAGAGACAGCGTTGACCCGGGCGGAAAAACAACTTGCCGAAGCGAATTTGGGCGAACGCCGCATTCACGCCAAAACCCAGGAAATCGAGGCATTGGCCGCCCAACTGGCAGGCGCGGAAGCCGTTCGGGACGAGGCCAAAAGTGTCCTCGATGACTTGACCATCACCGCACCGGCCAGCGGCGTCATCACGACTCGCGTCGTCGACGCTGGTGAAGTCGTCGCCGCGGGTTCGCCATTATTTGATCTCGTCAATCTCGACCGACTGTATTTGAAGGTCTACGTACCAGAAATCGAAATCGGCCATGTTCGGCTCCAATTGCCTGCGCGTATCCACACGGATGCGTTTCCGGAGAAACCGTTCTCTGCCACGGTTCGCTATTTGTCGTCTCGCGCCGAATTCACCCCCAAGGAAGTGCAAACGACCGATGAGCGTGTCAAGCTTGTCTACGCTGTCAAGTTGTATTTGGACGAGAACCCCGATCATCGGCTGACGCCTGGTTTGCCCGCTGATGCGGTGATTCGCTGGAAGGAGAGCACACCATGGGCGAAACCGCAATGGTAGACCGTTCTCGTCGTGGAACGCGTCAAGGGTACCACCACGGCGACCCATCAAGTGACACGACCGTGGTGACGACTTCCGCTTCCGAACCGATCGTCCGCGTCTCCGCATTTCGGAAAACGTATGGGCGTACCGTCGCCGTCGATGGCATTGACCTGGAAATCAACCGAGGCGAAATCTTTGGATTGATCGGTCCCGACGGTGCCGGCAAGAGCAGTCTGATGAAAGCCGTCGCTGGTGTTCTGACCTACGACAGCGGGAGGTTGGACGTTTTCGGCACGCGAGTCGACTCGGAACAATCGGCCGAAACGATCAAGGATCGCATCGGATTGATGCCTCAAGGTCTAGGCTTGAATCTCTATGCCGATTTGTCGGTGGAAGAAAACGTGGACTTCTTCGGCCAGATTCGACTGGTTCCCAACGATGTACTCCAGCAGAGAAAGAAGCGTTTGCTAGAAATGACACGGCTTGAAAAGTTCCGTGATCGAGCAATGAAAAACTTGTCGGGCGGAATGAAACAAAAGCTGGGTCTTGTTTGTTGCCTAATCCATCATCCCCAAATGGTGGTGCTCGACGAACCGACGACCGGTGTCGACCCGGTTTCACGACGAGACTTCTGGAGTATCTTGGCTCAACTCTTACGTGAAGAGCAAATCACGGCGTTGGTTTCGACCGCCTACATGGACGAAGCGACGCGATTCCATCATGCCGCGTTATTGTTTGAAGGTAAGGTGCTCGCTCGCGGCGAACCAGACGAAATCGCAGCACTCGTGCCCGGCCGGATTGTGCAAGCGAAAGCCGAGCCACAAGCCGAAGCCTTTGCACGACTGAAAGAGAGCTTTCCACAATCCGAAGCGGTCGGTCCGTGGCTGCGTGTGTTCGTCGATGACGCCGACGACGAGCAAGCAACGACCGCCGTTTCCTCAAGGATCGAAAAATTCAAACCGCAAGAGATGCACGTCGCGCAGCCGGATCTGGAAGACGTCTTTATCGCGCTTTTACGTCGGCGCGGATTGACCGATGAGGAACCGAAGCAAGACGTGGTGGAAGTCGCCAAGACGTTCGGCGTGCCGACGGGCGATTCAAAACGTTTGGCGGGTATCGCTACCGAGAAACCACTCGCCATCGAAGCCCATGATCTGGTCCGAACTTTCGGTGATTTCAAGGCCGTCGATCGCGTCAACTTTCGCGTTCAGCAGGGCGAGATTTTCGGACTACTCGGCGCAAATGGTGCGGGCAAAACAACCGTCATCAAGATGTTGACTGGTTTGCTGCCGCCGACCGCCGGGACGGGCCGGGTTGCCGCAGCCGACATGCATCGCGCGGGCCAGGCGATCAAGGAACGCATTGGATACATGTCCCAAGCGTTCTCGTTGTATCAAGACTTGACCGTCGTCGAGAACATTCATCTGTACGCGGGCATTTACGGACTGTCTCGACGAATGGCGCGTGAGCGAACCGACTGGATCATCGAGATGGCCGGTCTTGCAGGGCGAGAATACGAATTATCAGGAAGTCTTCCAATGGGCGTTCGCCAACGTTTGGCCATTGGATGTGCGTTGGTTCACCGCCCACAAGTTCTGTTTCTGGATGAACCGACGTCCGGCGTCGATCCGATTGGGCGACGACGGTTGTGGGACATCATTTTCGATCTGTCTCGGAACGCAGACGTCGCAATTCTGGTCACAACACACTACATGAGCGAAGCCGAACACTGCGATCATATCGCGATGATGTATGCCGGACGCGTGTTTGCCGATGCATCGCCGAGCGAACTCAAGGCAGACCTTCGCAAAGAATCGGGACAACTGCTAGAAGTAACAACGGACAACCCGCTCGCGGCGCTCGATGTCATGGAATCGTGCGGATTCGCAGGCGTCTCCTTATTCGGGAAACGCATTCATCTGCTTGCTCCCGACCCGATCGAGGCCGAACAACGTGTCAGAAACGCTCTCACCGACGATGGCATTCACGTTCTGTCTGTGTCCGAACAGCCCTTGACGATGGAAGATGTGTTCGTCAACCGTGTGCTAGCACTCGAGAAAGCCGATGAGGCGAAGCAATGAACATCCGCCGCGTCGCCGCCGTAGCATCCAAGGAATGGCGAGAGATTGTGCGTGACCGCATGTTTCTCGCCTTGACGTTCCTGGTGCCGCTGTCGCTAATGTTGGTCGTTGGCTATGGGCTGTCGCTCGATGTGGAAGACATCCCGCTCGCGATTGTCGATCGTGATGGCTCGGCTCTCAGCCGCGAATATTCGTATCGCTTTATCGACTCGCGTTACTTCGACTTCAAGGGTTACGCGTTAGATCGTCATGAACTGCCACCGCTCTTGGCGGACAACAAGATCCGCGCTGCCATCATCATCCCCGAAAACTTTCAAAAAGAACTCCTTGGCGGGCGTCCGGTTGTTGTTCAAACAATCATTGACGGAACGTTTCCATTTCGCGCCCAAACAACCAGGGGCTATGTGTTAGCGATGAACACCGCCTTCACCAGTGAGTTGTTGGCCGCGTTCATCTCGAAGAAGCGGGGGATTCCGCTCGCGGAAGCAGCCAGATCAGCAAGACCAGTCAAATTGGAAGCGAGATACCTTTACAACCAAAGCATGAAAAGCGACTGGGCGATTGCCCCGCGATTGATCATGGTCATCCTGATGATGACGCCACCGTTCTACACAGCACTCGGAATCGTTCGCGAGAAAGAACGCGGCTCGATCTACAACATCTATTCATCGACCGTCACGCGGCTTGAATTTCTTTTCGGAAAATTGATTCCCTATGTCGGGATTTCCTCTGCAAACGCCGCGATTCTTTGGCTGATCGCGACCCAGCTTTTCGGAGCACCCTTCAAAGGCAGTCTGTTGTTTTTTGTCCCGGCAACACTGCTGTACATCATCTGCACGACAGGTCTGGGATTGGTTGTTTCCGTGTTGGTAAAAACCCAAGTGGCGGCGATGGTGGTGACGTTTATCGTCACAGTGATTCCCTCCATTCTTTACTCAGGCGTAATCGTTCCCATCTCTTCGCTGAGTGAATCGGCACAGGCAACGGCCCACGCACTACCGGCAATGTACTACACCAACATCATTGTTGGCACGTTCATGAAAGGAGTCGGACTACGCGAACTTTGGCCCGATGTTCTTGTGCTTGCCCTTTACGCGATTGGGTTGATGACGATCGGTTATCGAATGTTCCACAAGAGGCCAAGCACATGAGTACCACAATATCGGGCAGCCAAGAGGAAGAGCAGGAGCATCGCCAATCATCTCAAGAAACCAGACGCGCGAATCGCATTCGCGGGTTGGTCGTCTGGTGGAATCGCATGCGAGTGATGACGATCAAAGAGTATCTGCAACTCTACCGCGACCGCATATTGATCGTATTTATGATCTATGCATTCACGCTCGAAGTCTTCCTCGCTGGATCCGGTGTCAGCATGCAACTTCAAAACGCAGCATTGCAGGTGCATGATTCGGACCACAGTTTCGCATCACGCGAACTGATCCATCGCTTCCGTCCGCCGCAATTTAGAATTGATGGCGAGGTGCTCAATCATGGCGAAAGTATCGATTTACTCGATCGCGGCGAAGCAATGATGGTGCTCGATATCCCGCCGCAATTCCAAGAATCACTGCTAAGCGGAGACACGGCGAGTGTGCAGCTGCAAATCGACACATCGAATCCCGTGCTCGGATTCTTGGCGACGAGCTACGGCGAGCAGATCGCCGGGCAATACGGACTGGAAGCTGCCACGAAACGCGAGGGAATCGGCGTTAACCAACAGGTCGCTCCAATCATTCAAGAAGAACACCGCGTCTGGTACAACGCCAATCAGAACGACGCATGGTTCATGTCGGTCGTCGAGATGCTGAACGTCATCACCATGTTTGCGATCCTGCTACCGGCATCCGCGATGGCGCGTGAGAAAGAAAGGGGAACCATTGAACAGCTGATGGTCTCGCCGTTGTCCACGTTTCAGATGATGTTTCCAAAAGTGCTTGCGATGACGAGTGTGATCTTGGTCGGCACCTTCATCACTATCCACTTGATCCTACAACCCTGCTTCGGTGTACCGTTTCGCGGTAGCTTGACATTGTTCATGGTGGTAACGGCGGTCTATGTGTTTACGACGGCTGGAATCGGCATGTTGCTAGCCACCATTGCCCGAAATCTCGCGCAGGTAGGTATGTTAACCGCCCTCATCTTCATCCCCATGGTGTTTTTATCTGGAGCGTGGACGCCGCCAGAAAACATGCCATCGGTTCTTCGAGCCCTCAGCGCGGTCGCTCCCTTGCACCATTACATTGACGCCAGTCTGGGCATCATGCTCAAGGGATCCGGTATCGGACTGCTTTGGGATTCGATTCTTGCGATTGCATTGTTCGGCGCTGCAATTTACGGACTCAGCATGAGCTATTTCCGCCGTCAACTCGGCTAGCCACGCTACAGCTATCGTCACCTCATAGCGTTCGTCTCTTCGCCCCCAGGCAAAATCGTCATTCCCACATATTCGACGATGCCGTCATGGGAGACCTCGCGGACATGCAGTTCGATTTTCTCAAAACGCACGGTTGAGCCCAATTGGATATTCTTTGTCCTCAGTCGCTCTCGGATGAGGTCATCGAGCGTCGCGTCTGGGTTTGCGTCGAGTCGTATATCATAAAACTGTTCTAACTCGCTTACCTTGATTGATCCCCGTAGCGGAAATTCAAGAGCGGTTGGCAATGCCGTTGGACTCTGTTGGCCATGAGCGAAGATGCGATCGACGATCGGGCGAACTTGTGGACGCAAAACGACGATAACATGGTCACCCGCTTGTATCTGGGAACGTCCTTGCGGGGGAATCAGTTGCTCGGCGCGAGCGATCAACGCGATCACGACTCCCTCTGGCAACGCCAGATCCCTAATCAAACGACCTGCAACCCGACAGTTTTCGTCAACAAAGTAATCGACAATATCGCCTTCAAAGTCTCGCAAGGAGCTGATTTCCAAGGTCACCGGCGGCGGCTGCCTTGTCGGTATTTCCAATTTCAAGTACCGAGCAACCGGTGGCAAACTCCAACCTTGAACGACCGCGGAAACCAGGACCACGAAAAAAACGATGTCGAACATCAGCGAGGCTCCTGGAAGTCCCGCCAGCATTGGGAACGTCGCAAGTGTAATGGGAACGGCTCCTTTTAATCCGACCCAGGACAAAAAGATCTTTTCGCGAACCGCAAATTTAAAGGGCCACGCACACAAAAACACAGCTATCGGGCGAGCGACAAATATCAGCACGACGGAAATAAGCAATGCCGAAGGCGCCGCTTCGAGCAAGCGACTAGGAAATGACAAAATCCCCAACGCGACAAACATCAGTATCTGACAAATCCATGCCACCGCGTCATGAAACAACAAGATGCCTCGGTGGAAGACGGGACGCCGGTTCCCAATCACAATTCCCGTTAAGTAAACCGCTAGAAAACCGCTGCCTCCCAACGCGACGGCCGAACCAAACGACAACAATCCCATCGCCGTCGCGATGACCGGGTACAACCCCGCGGCGTCAAGTCGGATTTGCTTTAGCAACCACACGCCGCTCCAACCAACCGTGACTCCGATGACGGCACCCACGATCATCTGGTTCAAAAACAAAGTGACCACCCCAAGGCCAACCGGCACCAATCCCGTCAGGACTTGAATTAACCCTACCGTTAAAAAAATCGCCATGGGATCATTTGATCCGCTTTCAACTTCGAGCGTATCGGCCAACCTTCGGCGGATATTCACGCCGCCGCTGCGCAATACGGAAAAGACGACCGAAGCATCGGTCGAACCAACGATACTGCCTAGCAACAGGCCCTCGAGCCACGACAAGTTTAATATCCACGACGCCGCCAAGCCAGTGATCACGGCCGTGATTAACACCCCCACCGACGCCAGGATTCCAGCCGGTTTCCAGGCGGACCGAATCGTTTGGATGGGTGTACGAAGACCGCCATCAAACAAGATCAAACAGAGCGCGATTGTTCCAATACTATTAGCAAGCGAATAGTCCTCGAACTCAATCCCACCAATCCCCTCCGACCCCGCCAACATCCCCACCAGAATGAACAAAACCAAAACGGGCATTCCCAATCGCGCCGAAAACTTGTTGGACACGATGCCAAGCAGCAGCAGGATACCGGTGATCAGAATGAGAGTGTCGATACTTAGCATAATATGGTTGATTGGTTGCAGATGGCGATTACAAGCTGGTGCGACTCTATTCGGCCCGCTCACTTAACACGACGGACGGGGCAATGAACGATACCCCTTGCTGGCCTTGCGTGTCGATCATCACGGTTTCGACAAGCGGCTGATTGACTTTTGTACCCGCTTGCCATTCGACAATAAAACTCGCACCACTACCACCTGACTTGTCGTCTCGATCAACCACAAACTCCGTTGCCGCCAAAGGACCGAGCTTGATCGTTTTTTTCAACATCGATCGCAGTTCGTTGCCGCTGGTGTCAAAGTAGCGAACCGACGTTACCACGATTTCGTTATCAATGTCTGTATTGCGGATGTTGAGAGTGACGGTCAAGAAATACGGTTCACCCTTTTCGTGATAGACATGTGAGTACGCTGGCACGTACAGCCGTTGGCCTTCGACAGGATGCCACGGCATCACGTCTATCTCCATACGAGCCTCGTCACGAAGCCCAGGGACCAGGTGTGGAATACTCGACTGGAGCGAGCGGAATCGAAACTCCACGAACCCCGCTAACAATACCATCGGTACAATCAAAAAAAGAAAGATCAGTAGCTTTAGATGCCGGGCAAATTTTTCTGTTTCTTCTTCGCAAATCGGGGTCGACATTTACTTGAGTCCTAATCGGAGTTCCGTTTCAATCGCACATCGAATCCCATACAGTGGACGATTAACATTGTGCTTTGTCATTGCTTGACTTTAGGCTTGGCAAAAGAGTAGGCTTGGCAGGCTTGGCAAAAGAGTGGCTGGGGCCTCTTCCCCCAACCAGCTGCGGCTGGAAGCCACCGCCACGAAAGAGGCGTACCCTCATTCTTCATTCTTCGTTGTGACAATGCACTAGCCCTCGATTCCATGTTGCTTCATCATTCGATACAGCTTGCGGCGTTCAATGCCAAGGACTCGGGCGGCCTTGGACTTGTTGCCGTTTTCGCGTCGCAGGACTTCGGCAATGTGCTCGCGTTCCAGTGCGATGAGGGAACCGACTTTCGGTAATTCCACGCCCGTTGGATGGCTGGCGACCGTTTGCGTGTGCTCGTGACGTAGCTCCTCGGGTAAATCACTGATCGTGATGACTCCGTCGTCCGCGAGAACCTGAGCCCGCTCCAAGGTGTTAATGAGCTGGCGAATGTTGCCAGGCCACGAATAGGCGACCATCGCTTGCCGAGCCTCTTCGTCCATTTCGTGGTCTTTGCCTAAGAAATGGTTGACGAGCAGCTCCACGTCGCCATCACGCTCTCGCAGTGGCGGCAAGTCGATGGGCATCACGTTGATGCGATAATACAAGTCTTCCCGAAAACGACCTTCGGCAACCTCCGTTTTCAAGTCCCGGTTGGTCGCAGCAACGATGCGGACGTCGACGCGGCGTTCTTTGTGCGAGCCGATGCGGCGGAGTGATCCGTCCTCGAGAACCCGTAGCAGCTTCGGCTGCAAGGCGAGTGGCAGTTCCCCAATCTCATCAATGAACAATGTGCTGCCGTCCGCGACCTCGAACAGGCCTGGCTGCATCTGCGTTGCGCCCGTGAACGATCCTTTTTCGTGACCGAACAGCTCACTCTCCACCAAGGTTTCCGGTAGCGCTGCGCAGTTGATCGTGACCAATGGCCTACCACTGCGAGAACTTCCGCTGTGAATCGCTTGAGCAACCAACTCTTTCCCCGTGCCACTTTCGCCTTGAATCAAAACCGCATTGTCCCTCGGTGCCACTCGATCAATCAAACGCCCCAAAACCCGCATCGGCTGCGACGTGCCGATGATGGTGGTCGCCGGTTTCTTCGTTCGCGTGATGACTTCACGGAGTTGTGTGTTCTCCTTTTTGAGTTTTCGTCGTTCGACGGCGGCCAGGCAGCGACGCTCCAAATCCCCCATCGGGAATGGCTTGGTTTGGAAATCAAACACGCCAAGACGCATCGACTCGACCGCGTTATTGATCGTCCCTTCGCCGGTCAACACGATGATCTCCGTGTCGGGATTGGATTCTCGCATCCGCTGGACCAACTCGATGCCGCATAATCCAGGCAAATTCCAATCGAGAATCACAATATCAAAGTCGTGTACGGAACATCGGTCAATGCCATCCTGACCGCTGCTCGTTTGCGAAACCCGGTGCCCCTTCTTCTCGAACCAGCGAACACAACCTTCGCTAAAGTCCACCTCATCGTCGACAAACAAAATCTCCATTGGCTCTGTCATGTCACCGTTGCTTCCCTGGTATTGTTTCTATGGGCTATCGTAGTGGATAAGGCTACAAATCCTCGCAGTCGATGTTTCGAGAGAGAACCGCGACCTCGTCCACTACTTCTATACTACGTCCAATTGCCCGTATGTGCGCACTTATTGTGCGGATTTGGACAATTGGCGTCTACCGACGCGCACTGAATGTTTGTGATTCGCCCGGTTTGAGACGAAAATCGCCTGAGCACGGCGGCTGCGGACTTCAACAACGCAAAGCGAATGCCACATCACCCAACGGCAAAATTTTGCCTGTCGCAACCCGCCCCAACCTCTACCATCGTCGGCTATCCCCTGCTGAGGAGCAACTTACTCAGGGGCCATCGACGCGATAGGCGTCGAAAACGGAGTCGTTTGCATCTCGTTCACTGACTCGACAATGCC
This sequence comes from Novipirellula aureliae, assembly GCF_007860185.1. NCBI lineage: Bacteria > Pseudomonadati > Planctomycetota > Planctomycetia > Pirellulales > Pirellulaceae > Novipirellula > Novipirellula aureliae. The sequence continues at coordinate 123,494 of NZ_SJPY01000009.1, read as the reverse complement.
AAACCGGCCCCCGATTTGTTTTTCAAGTAGCCAAGATCGTATTCGGAGCTTGGATGGACGAAGCGGAGCCTTGACATAATCGACGGCTTCGGGACCTATGAATCCGAGGAAAAGGGTACCGAGAAAAAAACTGGCAATTGCATACATCGTGAATGGCTTGATGGCCCAGTTGATAAACAGCGTTAGACCAACAGGCCGAACCGCTTTACCAGCTTTTACCACCTCGTTAAAGTCGATTTTGACCATGATTGGGCACATCATAAAGAACCGGCAGACCGCGATCGGAATCGAAATCACCGGTGCGTAAGTGAGATACCAGCAACAATGCACAAGCCGACCCAAACGGTCAGGTAGCGTTCAAAGAATCCGATTCCCTTTTCGTTCCTCGGGCATGTGTCAGCTTGGTTCATTTTTGTATTTTCCATCACTCTCTCCTTTATCGTCTATCGCCGGTACACGATGAAACGGCTAAAAAAAAATCATAGTTTGGCGACGAATGCCTTCAATTGTTCGAGCCGTTTTGGATTGATGCCATAACAGACCTTTGGCCCGTCCACTTCGCCGTGGATCAATCCAGACTCTTTCAAGATTTTCAGATGCTGCGAAACCGTTGATTGGGCGAGCGGCAACTGATCCACGATCTCTCCACAAACACAAGCTTCGCGACCGATCAATAGCCGCACGATCTGGACTCGAGCCGGATGCGCGAGCGCCCAGGCCAAGCTGGCAAAATCCTCTGCCGTCGGATCCGGCTTTAGCTTCACCGGTGTTGAATCGCATCGTTTCATGATTACTTGCTTTCCCGTCGACCAAACCTATCGTTCATCTACGATAGACGATACCGGAATCGTTGGAGGCTGTCAATCACCGAAAATTGAATGAACGCCAAAATTCGGTGGACGCTCCGATTGTCGGATCCCTGTCGGATTCAAGGATGTCGTGAATCGCACCGCCTAACGACGCTTCCGCCGAGCATGCAAAACGTTAGAGCACATTGCCCATGACCATCAAATCCGAAAATGGAGCGGGAACCCGACCTAGGGCTCATCAACTTTCCATTCAGGGCAGCATCCCCCAGACTTTTTCAGATTTCGGGCTCGCTGGGCGTCTGCCTCTAACTCCGGCACCTCGCAGAAGCACTCATTCAAGCACTCATACAGTTTGCTTTGAAAAGATGATTTAGCGGGGGTTAAAGAGTAATAAGCCCAAAGCCCTGCCTTCCGCACATCAACCAAATTGGCCTTTCGCAAATAGGCCAAGTGCCTCGAAACAGCGGATTGCGGAAGTTGAAGCACCTCCACGAGATTCCCCACGCAGGTTTCCCCTTGGACAAGGAGATGCAGGATACGAAGCCGAGTCGTATCCGCGAATGCTCGAAACATGACATTGATGTCGGTGGCGATGTCGTCTTTTGGCATTTTGCCATTTTATCGATGAGAGCTTGACCCATTGCGTCTTGACGCTTTGGCTAAATTCGTGGCACTTCGATAGCCTACCAGCAAGTCGGCCCATTGTTCAAGGTCGATCGATTCTCGTTTCTTGCTTGGGGGTGCAAATGGAACATGCCATCTCCGGCGGCAGGATGCCGCCGATACCAAAGCAATGCCGGCCATCTACGCGGCGTCGAACGTCCGAACCGAGGCACGGTCATCGACCACCGTGCCATCTCGTATTTTCAAAATACGTTTTGCACGCTCCGCAGTACCGGGATCATGAGTGACCATCACAATCGTCTTTCCTTCTTGATTAAACTCATCGACGAAGCCGTGCCCGGCCATTCGGAGTCAAGTCACACATCGACTCGCCCTTTAAGTTGACTTTTCCCGAGGTTGGCGAGAGCATGCCGCCGAGCATCACCAACAAAGTACTCTTGCCACTGCCGCTTGGCCCGATCAAGGAAACAAAATCCCCCTCGGGAATATTCAAGGTCGCATTGTCCAATGCGACGACCGTCTGGCGACGCAGTTGATAAGTCTTCGTCACATTTTCCATACACAACATGATTCAAATCTCCTGAAATGACGTGACCGGGTCGAGCTTGGCGGCGCGCCGAGCGGGAAAAAAACTAGCAGCCAAAGTGATACCGACGGAAATGCCAACTGCCGATAAAGCCAGCACCGGCATCGGAAAAACAGGAACCCCGGCAAGTCGGGGGCCCAAGGTGATGGCCAACACCGTTCCAATCACGAATCCACCCACTCCGCCAGCCATCCCCAGCAGCAGGGCCTTGAGCAAAAAGACTCGCAGGATCAACGTTGACTCAGCCCCCAGCGACATCAGGGTGCCAATCTCGCGGCGACGCTCATGAACATTTGCCAGCATGTCGTTTGCGATCCCCGCTCCGCCAACAAAGACGATGATCAGAACGAAGATCAACGACAACTTCTCCATCATCCCGTTCACTTTTGCTTGAGTCGCAACGACCTGAGTTACCGTGACAACCTTTGCATCAGGCAACAACTTGTTCACATTTTCAACCAACCCCGTAGCGATCTCCTTGCAACATCCGACAATCTCGATGCAACTGACGACCGCCTCTTGGTTGGACATCTCTTGAACCGTGTGCAACAGGATGGGTGCTTATCGTTCTCGGTATCTATTTTTCACTCTCGAATGTCTTCGACATACACTTCACATTTGCATAGGAATCATCCGCGATGATACAGATCAATCGACGCAAAGCTTTCATGTCATTCGGAATGATCGGCGGCTCCATGTTCGCGGGCCGCAGCGATGCCGGTTTCGGCGCCGCGACAACACAATCCTCAGCAGCTTCGCTTTGGAACTACAAAAAACTCAATCCAGACGATGTAGCCGATCGCGCGTATCGCATTTACCCAGATGGCGGGTGTATGTACAGCGTTGTCGGAGGAGTCCTTGGAGCATTGGCGGATAAGGTTGATGAACCCTTCCGATCCTTCCCGATCGAGATGATGCGATATGGCGATGGCGGTATGGGAGGATGTGGTTCGCTATGCGGTGTAATCAATGGTGGATCAGCGGTGATTGGAATGTTTCACCATGAGAAGCCAAAGGAACAGCGAGAAGCCATGATTGCTGAACTGGTGGTCTGGTACGAGTCAACACCGCTGCCAAAATACGAACCAGAAAATCCGCGATGGGCAGACGACGCGCCGTCCAGTGTTGCGGGTTCCATCTTGTGCCACATTTCGACAAACCGATGGTTTGAGGCCAGCGGAAGGGAAGCGTTCAGCATGGAAAAGAAGGAACGCTGCCGACGACTTGCTGCCGATGGAGCAAACAAAGTTGTCCAATTGCTCAATCGCGACCTTGATGGAGTCCCGATATTGGGCGAGTTAACGCCGCAGGTTCAATCATGTATCAAATGCCACGGTAAAGAGGGTATGGGCAAGACCATGGTAAAAATGAGCTGCGGAAGCTGCCATCCGTTTGAAGGCGGTCATCCCTAGTGCGTCGACGATGTCGATTCCCATGAGATCGGCGAAACGAGACTCACTAACTTGACCGCTAGCTTGCGTCCTTTGCTATAATGAGGTCCCATAACGGTCTACGGAACCCCCATAACTTCCAGCGGCGGGTGTGTTCGCCCGCCTCAACGGACGCAGTAGACTCTCACCCTTTTTTTAGGAATCGCGAGACCAATGAAGACATCCATCCAATTTGCCTCCTGTTTATTTGCCGCTGTCGTCTTTCTCTCCATGACAGCGATGGTTCACGCCCAACAAAGGGGGACCGGACGCGCCCCGAGCGGTGACCGATCAACTGGAGACATCGAACTTGAGAAACCTCCCGTGCCATTGGATGAATTTGAGCAGACGGCTTTGAAAGTCCTCGGCGATATCCAGGCAAATCAAGCATTTCGCAACGTACCGGAAAATGACGGGCGGTTGCTGCGGATCATGGCCCAATCGATGGGCGCAAAGAACGTCGTCGAACTGGGAACGTCCACCGGCATCTCAGGAATATGGCTCGGCTTGGGATTGAAAGAGACAGGCGGACACCTGACGACCTACGAGATTGATTCGGACCGTGCAGCGAAGGCGCGTGAAAACTTCAAGCGAGCGGGATTGTCGGACGTGATCACCGTCGTCGAAGGGGACGCGCACGAGAAACTGAAGGACTTCACCGGTACCGTCGACATGGTGTTCTTGGACGCGGACAAGGAAGGCTACATCGATTACTTGAATACGTTGATGCCAATGTTACGACCGGGTGGATTGATATTGGCTCATAATATCAATCCTCGGATGGCTCATCCGCCGTTCATGGAGGCGATCACCACCGACCCGAATTTGGATACCGTGGTCCGCGGCGGTATGTCAATCACGTTAAAGAAAAAATAGAAGGACTGTCTTTTCTGCGATCGCATGACTATGATGGCGGGTGAGCCGATCCATAGCAGGGGAGGCCGCATTGAACCAAGTCCGGAAAACTACCATTTTAGAAACGGTAGGCGTTTACGTGGCCCAGGCTTTCAGCCTGGGTTTTGTTGGTCACCAGGCTAGAAGCCTAGGCCACAAGGTTTTGTTGGTTCCCAGGCTAGAAGCCTAGGCCACAAGGTTTTGATGGTCCCTGGCTAGAAGCTTGGCCACAGGTTTTGATGGTCCCAGGCTAGAAGCCTAGGCCACAAGGTTTTGTTGGTCCCTAGGCTAGAAGGCTAGGCCACAGGTTTTGATGGTCCCCAGGCTAGAAGCTTGGCCACAGGTTTTGTTGGTCCCCAGGCTAGAAGCCTAGGCCACAGGTTTTGATGGTCCCTAGGCTAGAAGCCTAGGCCACAAGGTTTTGATGGCCCCGGGCTAGAAGCTTGGCCACAGGTTTTGATGATCCCCAGGCTAGAAGCTTAGGCCACCTACCCTGCGGCTTCGTCACCTTACGCCCAGTCGGCATAAAGCTGTACCCTGCCCACCCCTCACCCACCTCCGATGCTCATGCTTCGCCAAAACCAACGTCAAAAGCATCTCTCTCAACGGTTCTCTGTTTCTGTTTTGTCCGTTGCCATGACGACCTTTCTGCTCGGTGGACTCGTTGGCTATCTCGCAGTCAAAAAAGTTAACTCGGCAGGTGGCGAGGTTTCAGCCAGCTCCCCTGCTGGTAAGGGACCACCACGTAGTCCGCAGGCCCAATTGGTTCGAGTCGGTGAGATCCAACGAGCATCGATCATGCCTGTGCGGACTTTGATCGGTGACCTGGTCGCGTTGCGCACCGCAACGATTGCGACCGAGGTGGCTGGGAAAGTGGTTGCCTTGCCGGTGGATGAAGGGACAAAGGTTGTCGGCGGCAAAACAGTGCTGGCGCGTATCGATGACACTTGGACAAAATTAGACGAGGCCAAGATTGAATCACAGATTGCCGAAAAAAAGGCCACCCAAGCCTTCGAAAAAGGTGAACTCCGCCGCTTCGAAGATATGTTCCGTCAAAATGCGGTTTCTTCCAGCGAAGTGGAACAGAAACGTTCGCTAATCGAAGAGCTCGAAGCGTCCTTGTCGCAGCTGCAGGTGTTGCTCAAAGAAGCCCAAGAACGCAATATGCGTCTCGAGTTAATCGCACCGTTCGACGGTAGCGTTGTCGCCAAACATTCCGAACTAGGGGAATACGTCTCGGTCGGCAGCCAGATTGTTGAGATCGTTTCATCGGGGCGAATCGATGCTCGGATTATGGTCCCCGAAGAATCGCTGCCACTGCTAAGCGTTGGCGATTCGGTCACTCTGATTGTCGATAGCTTGGGGATGGAACTTGAAGGGAAGGTTTTCTCGATCAATGCAAAAGGCTCGCTAGGCAGCCGCACCTTTCCTGTTCGCATCGCACTCGATGATCAAGACGGAAAACTGTTGCCAGGAATGGGAGTCAGTGTGTTCGTACCGGTGATGCGTGAATCGACCGAGCTAATCGTGCCCCGCGATGCGGTGTTGATCAAACCAGATGAGGCGACCCTTTGGATACTGCAGCCACAAGATAAAAACGGACCGCATGGAGAACCGCAGCCCGTGTGGTTGGCGCAGCCGGTGCCGGTCCGAGTCTTGTCGCAAACCCGCGAGTCCTACGCTATCGCTTGCCAACGCGAAACGGATGTTGAGCGGGTTGTACCAGGAGTCCAAGTGGTCACGGAGGGGCTAGAGCGATTAACCCCCGGCGCAATCGTTCGAGTTGATGAAGATCGTTCCCCGTTGAGTCCCGTGCCAGGAACGTACCGTACTGGCCAACAAATCGTCGACAAATAGCGAAACCTACCGATCATGGACCCAATCAAATTTTGTATTGAGAATCCGGTCAAGACCACCGTTGGTGTGATCTTGGTTCTCTTGTTCGGCGTCATCGCACTCTCACGCATCCCCGTGCAGTTGACCCCCGATGTTGATCGGCCCGTGATCACGGTTAGGACCAACTGGGATGGTCGTAGTCCTGAGGAGATTGAGAAGTCGATCATCCTTGAACAAGAGGAAAAGCTGAAGTCGGTTCAAGGCTTGTGGAAGATGACGTCACTCGCCAGCCTCGGTAGCGCACGAATCACGCTTGAGTTCAACGTCGGTGCTTCGCCGGACCGAATCCTTCAAGAAGTCTCTAATAAGATCGACGAAGTTCCAGAGTACCCCGAGGATGTCGATCGCCCAATCATCGATTTGGCCGATACCGCCGGTGACAACGCAATTGCCTACCTGCTGTTACAAGCCGAAGACCCCGATTTCGAGGTCGCGACCTTCTACGATCATGCCGATCGCTTCCTCATCCCAAGTCTCGAGCGGATCGAGGGTGTGGCGGAGATCGAAATTAAAGGGGGACGACAACATCAAGTTCAAATCCGATTTGATCCCGAAGCGTTGGCACGTCGCAGCATCACGATTTCGGAATTGAATGCTGCACTGCGGTTGGACAATGTCAACGCGACAGCCGGCGACTTGGCTGACAGTCGTCAAGATGTTCGCTTTCGTGTACTTGGTCAATACAACTCGCTGGAGCCACTTCGCGATACGATCATCAAGTATGACGAACTGGGCAGCCCGGTGCGTGTATCGGATGTCGCCCGCGTGGAGCTTGCCCTGGAGAAAACGATCCACTTTGACCAGTGCAAAGGGCGAACGTCGTTGACGATCTTCGTCAAACGAAAGACCGGCAGTAACGTGTTGGACATCATCGAAAATGTCAACCGAGTCGTGGAACAGATGAACGCCGAAGGCGGTGTCCTGCGAAGTTTCAAAAATGATCGGTATGGATTGCGTTTGCGGATGGCGTTCGACGATTCGCACTACATTTATAGCGCCATCGGCTTGGTCGAACAGAACCTGTGGATCGGCGGTGGGCTAGCAGTGCTTGTACTGCTGCTGTTTTTGCGGAGTATCCGATCGACGATGATTGTCGCTGTATCGATCCCGATTTCTGTCATTGGGACCTTCGTGGTCATGTGGTTCGCGGATCGAAACTTGAATGTCATCTCATTGGCAGGACTCAGCTTCGCCGTCGGGATGGTGGTCGACAACGCCATCGTGGTCCTCGAAAACATCGATCGGCATTTGCAACTGGGAGCAAGTCCTCGGCAAGCCGCCTACAATGGAACGAAAGAAGTTTGGGGAGCCATTCTGGCATCGACGCTAACAACGATCGCCGTTTTCGCACCGGTGCTAACGATTCAAGACGAAGCAGGCCAACTGTTCTACGATATCGTCTTGGCGATCTGTGCCGCCGTCACATTGTCGTTGGTGGTTTCGGTCGCCGTGATCCCGACCGCCGCAGCTCTATTTCTGCGTGCTCCGAAACACATCGCCACTAGTCTCGGCGACGCGGACCACAACAATTCTCGGAGAGAATCACCTACATGGCATGATTCGATCACCGCGTCGTTTGTTGGCCTCTTCGGTCTGGTCAAGATCTTCACTTGGTTTGGAAATAGGTGGACCTCGATGATCCATCTGTTGACCTTCCGCAGTCTTTCTAGTGCATGGCTAAGGCTGATGCTGATTGCAATCGTGACGCTAGGATCCATCGGACTTAGTATCGCACTGATGCCTCCCGCCAGCTACCTTCCGAATGGGAACAAGAACTTTACGTTCTGTCGCATGTCGACTCCAGCGGGTTATTCCGTAATGGAGAACTACTATGTTGGACAGCGGATCGAACAAGAACTCAAACCGTTTTGGAACGCAAAGAACTCGGAAGAAGCGTCTCAGTATGGACCGGTGATTGATCAACGAACCGGAACGGAGTATCACGATATCCCAGCGCTGAAGGAGTTTTTCTTTGTCGTCGCGCGAGGAAGCGTGTTCATGATCGGTATCAGCGATGACCCGGCAAACGTTGAACCGGTTGCGGCTATCTTTAACAAAGCGTTTAACGTGATCCCCGCCAGCAAGGGAGTGACATCACAAGCCTCGATATTCGGACGGGGCGCGGGCAGCTCGAACGCCGTCGATATCGAAGTCAGTAGCAATGACATGGTCCGCTTAAAAGCTGCCTGCACCTACCTGGAACAGCGGCTACAAGAAGCTTTCTCGAAGTTCTCCGTCCGCACGTCGCCTGAGAATTTCGACGAAGCGGGACCCGAGCGGCAGTTGCAGATTAAACAGGAGGTCGCAAAACGACTAAACATCAACGTCAGTGACTTGGCGATGTCAGCTCGGTCGATGATTGACGGGTCGTTCGTCGGTGACTTTGACTTCGAAGGCGATAACATCGATTTGGTATTGATCCGTGATCCCGCATCGGAAATTTTCCCCGAGCAGATTGCGGACTTGCCTGTTTCGGTACGAGAATCCGACGGCTCGGTTGTCATGGTGCCGCTAGGTCAGATCGCTGATTTCATACCAACCGAAGCCTCGCAAGAAATACGGCGGGTGGAGCAGCAACGAGCGATCGCTTTGACCGTGACGCCGCCCAACCATGTGGCTCTCGAAGAAGCTCAAGAGACGATCCTCGATGTCGTGGAACAGGCACGAGCCGAAGGCAAGATGGGGAACGATATTTTTGTCTCGTTGTCAGGCAATGCCGATCGTTTAACGGATGTTCGCGCAGCACTGATGGGACATTGGAACGGTTGGAATCGCGAGTCGCTCGGCAGCGTTGCATTAAGTCGATTTTTCCTGGCGTTGGTTATCACTTACCTCTTGATGGCGGCGCTCTTCGAGAATTTCCTCTATCCACTGGTAATCATGTTCACAGTGCCGCTTGCGACCGTCGGCGGCTTCGTCGGATTGTGGATGGTACACCGCGAGGACCCGACACAGCAACTCGACGTCTTAACGATGCTCGGCTTCGTGATTTTGATCGGCGTGGTGGTCAACAATGCTATCTTGATTGTGCATCAGGCGCTGAATTTCATGCGAGGTCACCACAGTGCTGCGGAGGGTGAGATCGCACCAATGTCAGCTCGCGACGCTATCTGCGAATCAGTTCGAACACGTATGCGCCCAATCTTCATGACGACTTTCACCAGTATTTTCGGGATGCTGCCGTTGGTGATCGCCCCTGGCTCCGGCAGCGAACTCTATCGCGGCCTCGGATCCGTCGTCGTCGGTGGTCTAGCGTTTGCCACCATCTTCACCTTGTTAGTGATCCCGTTGGTGTTCAGCTTGCTGATGGACATTTTGCCGAATCATCGCTCTGCAGAAAACCAACCCGTCAAGACCGAAGAGGCATTGCTAACCAAGCACTAATCCTTCAACTCGATTTGGTTTTAGGATTTGCCGGTTTGGCGTTTGCCACGCGACCGCTGAAAAATACGGGGCTAGCGCCCAAGCGACTATTCTGAATTCGGTTTCAACTGTGCATCGACGGACCATTTTCCAGCACCCACAATCAGCAGGTAGAGCGAACCGAGCAGCATCGAAAAATCGGTCCTGGCCGCGTGAGCGGCCTCCCAGAAACCTTCTTCGGCAAGCATTGGTAACTTGGTCGTCGCAATCGCGACGAGCATAATCGTGATCGTCGGCAGCACTGCGAAACGCGTTAACAAACCAAGCACAATGGCAATGCCACAAACGATCTCAAAGCTACCAACGAAATAACTCAGAGATTCTGGCTCAGGCAGCCCAATCTTCTCAAATCGACCAGCTCCCCGAGCGTCAGGAAATAGAAACTTCTGAAGACCTTCCGATAAGAATACGAATCCAACCATGAAGCGAATCAGAATCACCGATCGTTGAGCAGTCGTTTGGCTTGCTTTCTTAATAAAATTCATTTGATTCTCGAGATTCGAGGGGGTGCCGGGGCTGATAGAAAACCATGCTAAACCTCGGACGATAATTTCAATCCGGCTAGCGAGATGACTAGCAGCATTAAGAACAACAATCGCCAAAGCGATGTCGATTCACCTAAGAATACAATTCCGAAGACCGCTGTTCCGAGTGCTCCGATCCCCATCCACACCGGGTAGGCGGTCCCAATCGGGATCTGGCGAACAGCGAGCGATAGCAACAAGATACTGGCAATGTAGGCCAACACCGTCCAAACACTTGGCCAAAACCTGGTGAAGGCATCACTGTATTTCAAGCCAATTGCCCAGGCGATTTCCAGTAGTCCGGCCAGCAAAAGAATGAACCAAACGTTCATGACAACGCTCCCGAGGAAAGTTAGAAAAAAAGCGTCGTCTTGTCTTAACCGGGTACGGCGCGTCTCGTCCGGAACGTCATATACTCCTTTCAGTCTAGGCGCGTTGCCTAGCTCGCTCAAGTAGGCTAGTGCTTTGTCACAACGGAGAATGAGAGTAAGAATCTGTCGTGGCTGTGGCTTCCAGCCGCAGCCTATTCTGGGGCAAGATGCCCAAGCCACTCTTTTGCCAAGCCTAGAATCAAGCGGTGGCAAGGCAATGGGCAAAGAAAAGCGGTCCGACGACGGGTGACAACGATTCTTCCCCTCAAGTTGTAGGTGATGATTCGAAACTTCAAGGAAATATTCTGTTCCCATCGGCGCCCCTACACACCCCGCTCCGTGTCGGTAATTGTGACTGATCCAAAATTGATTTAGCCTGTTGGGGCACGTTAATCAACCAGCATATAACGCCCGTTAATGGACACGACGATATGAAAAATGCCATCCCAACCACGCTCTGGCCCTGGACGACGACAATAACAATCCTGGCCTGCCTTGCATTATCAAGCCCTACATCCCAGGCAGCAGAAGACGCGTCCCCGGAGAATTCCGAGTACACAGCCCACACCACGATCGATCCAGAAATCCCACTCGACCAATTAAAGGTGATGGTGAAGCCGCTGACAAAGCCCGAATTACAGGTCGAGTCGGATGCCTGGTTCAAGCTATTGCGCGCGAAGGCTCGCGAGGTCTCCTCGGTCCAAATGGGTGTGAAGAAGGCCAATGAAGCCTTGGGGGCCGACGATGATCAGGCCGCCAAGAAATCGCTGAAGGTCGCCAAAGTGATTACGAAAACGGTAACGGAGGCAGCCGCACTCGAGGAGAAGGCTGTCACCACTGCCGCCCAAGAAGAACTTGGAGTCGACAAGGATGCCGTCGAGGACCAAGGTGATTCGGATCCAGAGAATGCCGATACGGTTGACCAAGTTGCTGCCGATGAGTCCGACATACCGTCTGAAATCACGGATTCGGCAAGCGAACTCAAAGACAAGATGCTCACCAGTGTCCCCGTACTACAAGACCAGAAAACCGCCCTCAGCGATCGGTTGGAAGTCGTGCTCGATTCGCTCGAGGCCAAGGGTGGCGAGGTCGAAGAATACCGCACCTATGCAAAGGAGGTTTCGGGCATCGACCTTGACACCTCCGATGCCGCTTCCGCTTGGGCCGGGATTGTCGGCTGGATGACGTCCAAGGAAGGGGGCCAGCGACAGGCTTGGAATCTCGGACGCTTCGCCTTCATTCTGCTCATTACCTACCTGTTGGCGAAAATTATCGCGAGAATCGTCAATTGGCTGCTCGAACGGAAACTGAAACTCAGCCAGCTGGCGGAGAATTTGATCTCCAGCACGATCAAGAACCTCGTCATGTTGATCGGGTTTGCAATCGCCCTGACGGCTTTAGAAGTCGATATCACGCCAGTCTTAGCGGCCATCGGTGCCACGGGATTGGTGGTCGGCTTGGCCTTGCAGGGCACGCTCAGTAATTTTGCTAGCGGGCTGATGATTCTGATCAATCGACCATTTGATGTCGGCAATGTGGTCAACGCCGGTGGCATTACAGGAACGATTGCACAGATGAATCTGGTCTCCACCACCTTTCGCACATTCGACAATCAAACCATTCATGTTCCTAACAATGAAATTTGGAACAACGTGATCACCAACATTACCGCCAACCCCACTCGCCGCGTCGATATGGAGTTTGGCATCGGATACGATGATGACTTCGAACAAGCCGAAAACCTAATGAAAGAGGTCTTGGCCAACAACAAGCTGGTCCTTCGTGATCCTGAACCGGTTGTTGTGACCCATGAACTGGCCGACTCCTCGGTCAACATTGTCTGTCGTCCGTGGGTCAACACCAGTGACTGGTGGCAGGTCAAAACCGAAGTCACCCGAGCGATCAAACGCAAGTTTGACGAAGCCGGGATTTCATTCCCATACCCACAACAGGATGTGCACTACTACGGTGCCGGCCCGGCGTCTGCGACCGCAGCCAATTCCTGAGTCGAATCGGGAACGAAAACACGGTCATGCTCGGGAAGATCGAGCAGCGATAGCCGCTTTACGGCAATCGCTTGATTTCCACATTTCGGAATTCAACGGCATCCCCGTGGCCGGCAAAACCAAAGAATCCACTTTTGCGATCCTTGCCTGGGTGGGGTGTGTTTGCCATGAACTCAGTCACATCGGCAAGATCACCGTCAAGAATCACGGAGCCGTTCAGTTCGACTTTGATCTTGGTTCCCTGGACCGTCACCTCTTGGAAATTCCACTCCCCGGTAGGACGCAAATACCCGCGATGTGCTGGGATCATTCCATAGGCGGAACCGTGAGCTTGACGAGGATCAATTTTCGCATAGTTGGGATGCTCGGTATCGAGAACTTGCAATTCACACATCCCCGTATAGGCTGGATCGCCTGATCCGGGATAGCGGATTGCCAACCCATTATTCCCAGCGGGCGGCAACTTGAACTCGACCCTGGCGATGAAGTCAGCATATTCTTCCTCGGTATGCAAGACGCCACCGGTACCAGGTCTACAGCGGATCGCGCCGCCGACCACCTCGTAGTTTTCAACGTCTCCCTCCCAATCGCTTAAATCCTTCCCATTGAACAGCGATTGGAAACCCTCGCTGCGATGGGAACGCAGTATCTGATTGGCTTCCTCGCTATCAATCTCGCGGATTTTAATCTCGCGCCAGCGAATCTCACCACCGTGCGTCTGCAGTTGGATCGGGCCTTTGGGAACCAATGGCATTTTTCGGTCCCAGTAGTTTTCCATGGTTGCGTGATCGACAACGTGTTTGCCATTGAGCCAAACGCTCGTACGCGCTCCAACCTGCTGGATCCTAAACTCGTTCCACTCGCCAAAGGGGCGATCAGCGATCTGACTTGGATCTTTGCCCGCAGCACCGGGTGAGTTATTCCAGAGTCCACCCGATCCCTTGTCCTGTCCAGCGGAGAGTTTTTCGGCCTTGTGGTTCCAAATCTGCACTTGAGGATTCGACTTGAGATAGATCCCGCTATCGGCGGAAGGGATCGTCTTGTACTGGATCAACAATTCGAAGTCACCATAAACTTCATCGGATGTCAGAAAGACGCCGTGGCCATCGTTGATTAACTCACCGTCTTTCGCGGTCCAATGTGCGACAGCATCCTTTTGCCACTCATCCATCTTGATCGCCCGCTCCGCGTCCGGCATCGCCGAGAGCACTCGCGGGTCCATCGTCGCTTCGCCATGCCAATGGGTCAGATCATTGCCGAGGAAAATCGAACGAAACGGACTCTTGGCAACCATGTCCTCAGCGAATGCGGATGGTTGAAGTAACATGGCAAGCAGGAGAATCAAGAGTTCCAATCCGATCATTTGCTTCATGTTCAATTTCATCAAAATATCTTTCTTTCTTAAAACCATGAGCCGACGTAAAACGGAATTCATTCCGTTGACAAGGTGCTGCAATGACGAAAAACGATCCTATTCGGGTTTCTGCAATCCGTCTCCTACTCACATTGCTTCAACCCACTCTTTTTGTGCGCCACCGCTTTGCATCCGCTATCGTCCCAATGGATGCTATTTCGCGACGGTATCGTTATCTGAGGCCATAGGTTCATTGATCACTAACCTCACAAACAAAGATTTGGTTCCAGGTTTGCCCGTTCGCGGTTACCGGCCGGACATAAGCAATCCGTTTTCCATCGGGTGAAAACACGAATGCTTCAGGACGCGGCGGGTGGCGTAGGCTGCCAGCCCGGGAGTCCTTTGGTGACGGTACGCTGGGTGCTTGCCCCGCGTTGGATTGCTGCGTTAGCCGAACGGTTTCTCCGGTACTTGCATTGGTAACGCACACGTCTTGATCCATGGCGTGAGCGATCCACTGGCCGTCGCAGCTCCAAGTGAATGCCGAAGCGATGTCATTTGGGTTATCGGTGAGTTGCTTTGGCGAACCGCCGTTTGGTGAAACGGTCCAAAGTTGGACGATGCCCTGGTCATCCTTCATTAAGAAAGCGATCTGAGTGCCGTCGGGTGAACTTCGCAACCAATGCCGAACTCCTTGAATGCCTGGATGCTTGCGGTCCGAAGTAAAGGTTAGCCGTCTTTGTACAACGCCATCGGGCGGAGCCGGGCGAGTGGTAGCTGTTCCTTCCAAGGGGGCACCCTGTTCACGAGTTAGATCCTCTGGCAGGTCAACGATAAAGGCTTCGCTGACCGACTCACCCTCCGCCGTAACGACTTGTCCTTGAAAAGCGATCGCTCGATGTTGGCGTTTGCCATCGAGGCGAAGATAGCCGTCGAGGCCCACCCATCCGTCCTCAAAAGCACGGCTGATTTCATCGGACCCTGGTATCGGATGATTCGCGGTACGTGTGACTAGGACGGTGAAATGCGACCCGTCGTGGTTGCGAGCATGCCCACGCCCGACAACGACTGGACCTGCCGGCACGCTAATGCCGATACCACGCTGGTTCACGTCATGCGTGCCAGAATCTCCCAATGTCCAAAGTAGATGGTCCTCGTAGGTGAAGGCTATCCATTTGCCGTCAGGTGAAAAGGTATGCACATGGGATCCGCCACGCAGCGCTCCGGCGGTGAACGGAGGCGTCAGATCGCGGGCATCCAAAGTGATTGCTGTTTCCGGATCGTCCATTCGGACGATGACCCCTCGGCGATGACAAGCGTTGTAGGTCCAATCGGACGTTGGATTCTCGGGACCGTGGATGAAGACGATACGATCGTCGGTAGGTGAAGCGGTAACCACACCACAACAAGCATCCGCTTGCGATTGATAAAGAATCTCTACTCTACCGCTTTTCGTGTTGACTCGTTCAATGCGGGTACCGTTAAAGTCACTGCCGTCCGCAGTGCTTCGAATATCGTACACAATCCATTGCCCATCCGCCGACCATGTCCCGGCGTTTGTCAATAGATGTCCATAGGGGGCGTGCGTCAGTTGTCGCTCGACAGACGAATTCAATCAAGCCACCTCATCGATATTCATTTTTATCACACCTGGAATTCCATGGTGCGTCCATGTAAGGTAAACATCGGATACGACGCTCGCACCGTTCGGAGTAGATAGACGCGGTGGATAGACGCGAATTATTTGGGTGCGACATCCTCCACGCGAAACCAACCCGAGACAGTTTACACATGAACCAAGATCGACGCCAACTGCGAGGCATCGTGCCGCCATTGATCACGCCGCTTGCGCAGCGAGATGAACTCGACCTAGAAGGATTGGAAAGACTTCTTGATCGTGTCATCGATGCCGGCGTGGCTGGAATCTTCATTCTCGGAACCACTGGCGAGGCACCGAGTCTGAGTTACCGACTACGGCGTGAGATGATTCGGAAAACCTTGGGAATCGTGAACGGCCGTGTACCAGTGCTAGTCGGAGTGACGGACACCGCGTTTGTCGAATCGGTCGAACTAGCGAAAGACGCAGCGGATTGCGGTGCATCGGCCGCCGTTCTGACGACACCCTACTATTTCCCTGCCGGACAGACCGAGCTGACCGCCTATGTTCAGGAGATCGCTCCACGGATTCCGCTGCCGTTGATGCTCTACAACATGCCTGATCTGACAAAAGTCTGGTTTGAGATCGACACGCTCGGCAAACTGTCACGTATCGAATCGATTGTCGGCGTAAAAGACAGTAGTGGTGACCTTGGCTACTTTGCTCAGCTCTGCAAGTTGAAGCTGAAGCGTCCCGATTGGTCAATCCTGATCGGTCCCGAAGCTAAATTGGTCGAAGCTCATCGGCTTGGCGGTGACGGCGGCGTTTGCGGCGGTGCCAACGTGTTGCCCCAACTGTTCGTCGAGTGCCATCGAGCACTATGCAGTGGCGACGACCAGACCGTTGCAGAGAAGCAAGCTCAGATCCTTGTCTTCCAAAAGATATATGACATCGGGAAATACGCATCGCGTCACATCAAGGCGACCAAGTCCGCATTGTCACTACTTGGTATTTGTAGCGACCTGCCTGCAGATCCGTTTCATCGATTCCTAGATCCTCAACGCGAAAGCGTCGCGAAGATTTTGCGAAGTATGAACGTGCTAACCGAAACCGAATCTCGATCGCAAAGCCTATCGGATCTGTGCGACATTCACGAAAAAGGAACGCTCCGCGAATGAGGAAGGTTACTGAATTCGCGGTCCTTTCGAACATCACGCACGTTGGCTGTCCCCGCTTGGACGGTACCTATTCGGATTGTAGGGTATTCGGCCGCATGATTTCATCCAGCGACGCATTTCGAACTTGATAGACGTTTGCCCCCAATGAAGAGGGGGTGCCAAGAATGGCCCTCGATGCTTCGTCGTGAATTAGCAGCGATTCGACAACGTCGTTCCACTGTGTCGATCCGCTTTCCTGTGGATGCTCTTGAAGTTCGCTTAGCACATCACGGATCGATTCACTTGAGAGATCAAGCGACCGTTTGGCCAGTTCACTCTTGCCGTTGTAGTGATAGGCCAATGCTAATGGTGCATGTACCAGGTATCGGTCGGGCCAATGCGGGGCGGCCTCTGCATCGAGGAGCAAATTGATCGCTAAATCGAAATGATTGACGCGCAGCTCTGCCAACGCAGTAATGTATTGACACATCAACGGTGGCAGGATTTCGCGTGGTCGCCCGTCACCCGGTGGGCCCGGGGGCGGACCTTCGTACTGGCTCATTGGATCATCAAAGCCAAGCGGATCATCAAAGCCGGGTGGCGGCCCCGGCGGAGGCATTTCCAGCCAACTTTGCGCCAATTCAGCGAGGGCTTGCCCGTGCTTCGACGGATCGGCTTGATCGCTGACAACCAATCCACGCAGCATCGACCACTTGGGTTCGTCGGTATTCTGGAGTATGTCGTGCCGATACTGTTCCGTCAGTCGTGCGAATCCCTCATTGTGTCCGGTATAAAGAAACAGAGCAGGCACTCCCCACCACTGAGGATGAGATGTCGAAGCCCCGGTATCCAAGGCAATCAAGTAGTCTTTCGCGGCTTCCGGCCAGAGGTAAATCCGAGCATAAAGGTGGGCCCGTTGAACGCGTGGCAGGAAGAAGGTCGGTTGGATCGAAATGGCGTCGTCGTAGTCTCGCGCTGCTTCGCTCCACCGACCCGCGTCGGCGTGTGTCTGGCCGCTAGCGACCAAAACACTCGCCTGCGTCAAATTCGCCGCGAATGTCTCAAGTTCCTGTTGGGCCTTGATTGCCTTGGACATTTGCCACAAACTCGCCGCCGTCCCTGCGATCATCGTACAACCAACCAGAACAGCCGTAATGATGGCGACACGATGACGGCGTGCAAATTTTTGAAATTGGTAGACAGCGCTTGGCGGTCGCGCGACGATCGGTTCTCCACTCAGGTAATGGCGAACGTCATCCGCTAACGATGCTGCGGAGTCGTATCGCCGCGAGCGGTCTTTTTCGAGCGACTTCATGACGATCCAATCGAGATCGCCACGCAAGGTGGATGCCAAGCGATGCAAATCGACCCGACGCCGATCCGCGATCGTGGACAGCGCCTTGTCTTGCGTCGAAAGTCGTGTGCTTGGCCGTGGTGGTTCTTCTTCACGAATGATCCGGCGCATTTCATCCAGGCCTGCCGAGTCCATCCGTCCTCGGTCAAAAGGCGTTGTGCCAGCGAGTAATTCGTACAACAGTACACCGAGCGAATAAATATCGCTCCGCGTGTCGACGTCTAGCCCACTCATCTCCGCCTGTTCGGGGCTCATGTAAAGCGGTGTGCCGATCATCGAGTGAAAACGAGTGTAGACCGTTTTGTCGGTCAGCCTTTGTCCAATTGCCTTGGCGACGCCGAAGTCGATCACTTTCGCAACCGGTTTGCTGTCGTGTAGCGTGACCATCACGTTGGATGGCTTAATGTCGCGATGGATGACACCTTTTTGATGCGCATGGTGGACGGCCGAGCAAACGTCGATCATTAGCTTCAAACGTTCGCGGACATTCATTTGTTTTTTGTCGCAGAATTCCGTGATCGGAAGCCCCCGCACCAGTTCCATCACGAAGTACGGTCGATGGTCCGTTGTCACTCCGGCATCGAACACCTGCGCAATGTTGGGATGGTTCATCATCGCAACGGCTTGGCGTTCGCCCTCGAAACGAGCAATGATCTCTTTGGATGCCGCACCAGGCTTGACAATCTTTAATGCGACTCGTCGCCGAACCGGTTGCTCTTGCTCAGCAACAAAGACAAGACCAAAACCTCCCTCACCGATCTGTTCCATCAACTTGTAAGGACCGATCTGCATCCCGATGTGCTCGAGCGGCTGCTCAGCAAGCTCGCTGGGAATTGAGAATCGAGTCCGATCGCTGCCGATAGGATGATCCAACAGCACGGCCGGTCGTTCATGAGCTGCTAACAAAGCCTCGACCGACGCACGGAGCGTTGCATCGTCACCACAAGCGGAATCGAGATAGGCCAAACGATCGTCGAGGTTTTCCTCGTCGATGGCTTGTAGAAAGATCGCTCGTTCCGTCG
Source organism: Novipirellula aureliae (assembly GCF_007860185.1). Classification (NCBI taxonomy): domain Bacteria; kingdom Pseudomonadati; phylum Planctomycetota; class Planctomycetia; order Pirellulales; family Pirellulaceae; genus Novipirellula; species Novipirellula aureliae. Next base: position 104,447 of record NZ_SJPY01000009.1, on the reverse strand, counting down.
GATTCGGCATCAAGTTGTCTCGACCTGTACGATTAAAAATGGATGCATACGTTCTTTCCATTCTACAGAACGATTATAGCAAGAGTCTGAAATCATCTTAAGGTGTCTTCGCCGCGGCGGTCGCGATGACAGATGTCACGCAAGTCATCCACAGCGATCGACAACGGGAAAGGCGCTTCACTCAGGGCGTTGAGGCCTACCATTTTCGACGTCGGCATCACCGCCTTCGGCATGGTCGGGGCCATGCGATGGCTGAAAGTTTTGAAGCTGTTCTTCTTGCTCGTCCGTCAGGATTGCGGCGAGCCGTTTGTCAACGTCGGCTTGCAGGGCGGCAAGTTGACGCTCTTGCCGGACACTCAGGTTGAGCGACTGCGTCAGGCGTTCCGGCAAGACTTGACCGGGTGTTGGCGGCGGACCTTCCGGTGCCCCCTCGGGCCGTGGTTGATTGGCAGCTTGCTGGTTGGCTTGTCCGAAGTTGTTATTTTGCAGAGGCGGACCACCGCGACCCAATTGATTGCCTTGACCTTGGTTTTGCAGAACCGCCATCAGTTCCGCCTTGGTCACGCTACCGTTGTGGTCTGAATCCGCTTGCGTAAACAATTGAATGATCATTTCCAGCGGCGGTCCCCCACGCCCCATCCCAGAGGCTCCACCGCGTCCCGGCGGCTGGGCAAACAATAGACTCGTGCTCAGTGCAATGCTAGCGAAGATGGAGAATTGAAAGACGCGATTCATGGCTCGGTTCCTAAGAGAGAGATAAGATTGGCAACCAGTGGTTTTCGATCCAACGAAAGTCGTCAAAACGTTTGTTTTTTCAGCTTGCCGAAAGTCTTGATACGTTCCGCCACGGTGTTAATGCGTCACCCGAGGATGGAAGGGGCCAAGCTTTACAGGCTATTTCCGCAAATAGTTGAAAAGCCAAGAAACTATCGGAAATCCCTCGTTTTCCTATGTTTTATGTGCAAGAGTTTGGGCAACAGGACCCGAAAAGTAGTCAGCCACGACTCCGTTTTCCGGTAGCGGAAAAGCGTCAAGTGTTTCGGCCAACACAACAATTAGCAAAGTACTAAAATGAACATTTCCAACTCGATCGCATCCTCTTCCAGCCAAGCTTCGGCGTTCTCTTCACGTCCTCAAGGTCCACCAAAAAACGAAGAGCATCTTGCATCGGCACTCAAGTCGATTGGCGTCGATGATTCGACAGCGGCCAATGTACTTGAGCAAGTGGACGAAGCGATCTCAGCACTCAAATCCGAGTCTTCCTCGGGGATGGCAAGCCGCCCAGCGCTGAAGACGGCGGTCAATGATGTGCTCGAAGCCAACGGCATCGATTCGGGAGAAGTCGAGGAAGCGATTCAAGCGGGCAGTGCCGCGAACTCGAGCGGTGTGTCGGTCGCGGGCGGCGTGTCAGGTGTGGATGGGCCGGCAGGTCCCGGCGGACCATCAGGCGGGGGACGCCCAAATGGACCACCGCCACCACGCAGAGAAGACGAAAGCGATACCAGCGCTGTGGAATCCGCTCTGCTCTCCAGTGGTTTGGAAGAGTCCTCAACCGATGAGCTGATCAGCCAAATGCTCGAAACCATCCAAGAGTTAACGGCGGATGCAGGCAGCGAAGTCTCCCAAGACAAACTTCGCTCCGCCTTGACCAGCCTGTTCGAGGAGAATGGCGTTAGCTTTAGTGAGTTCGAACAATCACTCGGTGAGCAACTCGGTGCTACGGGATCGTTCCTAGACCGTCTGGTGTAACCCTTCCTTTCCTGTTCATCCGCGAGCCCATCGGGCCGCGTGCCCGACATAGCAAACGCAAGTGCCCGTTGTCCCTAAGTCAGTTGCTCCTCAGCCGAGCTTTCCTCGCACGGCGTGGGCATAAGGAAACCTTCCGCAACTTCCTTCTAACCCACAATTTCTTCAGAAGAGCCTCTCATTTATCCAATGAATCAGTGTTCGGCTTTGTCAATAGCAGAGATGAGAAACGCGGGTCGCTCCTCCGCGAACTTCCGTAAAGACATTGGTTGATCCGCTGACGGCTTTTCAGGATCGATTGCCGCTTGAAAGTCCTCATAGGATGACAACTTTCGGGTATCGGCTTTGACGAGCGGATCGACGAGTTGTCGGTAACCCTCGACGACCGGGCCCAATTTCTCCCAGGCAACCGATTCGCTCGCGATTTGCTGAACGTATTGAAGATAACGCTTCTGCAATTCGGGCACCGCCAACAGGCGGCTTCGCAGCGGCATGCGATCATTCTTGATGTTGACCAGAGGGTCCGTGTCCACCTGGGCGCGAAGTGGTCTATCACCCAATCCGCCAATCAGGCTTCCGAAGAGGTCACCGATCAGGCCTGGCTTGTGATCGGGACCGCCCGGTCCGCTTGGTCCATCGCCGGGCCCCCTTCTACCACCAACGTCTCCTGGCCCAGGGCCACCTGGTCCGGGGCCGCCTGGTCCAGGGCCACCTGGCCCAGGGCCACCTGGTCTGGGGCCACCTGGTCCGGGACCACCTGGTCCGGGGCCTGACAACGCAAAGGCTTCATTCATGTCGTGCGGGAGGACGTGGAATCTTCCTTCGCTATCTCGGAAAAGATTGTAGTCACTCGCCCGTGTCCAATAGCCGTCGTTATTGGCTAGCGTGACGTCTAACGCGAGGAATTTAAGGGTTTCGTCAATATCAAGGATTGGCTCGAGTGCGGGCACGAGCTGTTCAGTCGGGGTTTGGTTCAAGGTCTTGCATAGCTGCACCAGGGCCGTCCAAGCTTTCTTGCCATCGTTCGACTTCATCTCAAACCGCTCCTTGTACGGTTCCAGATCATCGCCTAGATAACGCAGGCCACCATCCGCTTGCGGGTTGCCGCTGACCTTCCAACGTGTCCCTTTTGATCCGTTATAGTTTTCTTCCAAAAACTTTTTGTCGAATTGCTGAACATTGTTGTACAACCCCCAACTTTCACCATTGATGACGAGATGAACGAAGTTGGCTTTGGGAGCCGGGATGTATTGGCGAGCGATGTACGAATAAACGACACTGCTCATCATGGACGGATCACAATGGCAGTTCAGTAGGTTCAACGTTTTGTATCCGTCAATGTTTTGGTCGCCATGAATCATGTCCAGCGATATATTGACCGACCGCTTGCCACCACGCGGGACGTGGTCAAATGACGAAGCACCGCGAAAGTGAACTCCGACGTTCTCGTAGGTCTTTCCATCTAGGATCATGGTAGCCGGGACATCCACATCGGTGGAATAAAAATCTTCCAACTCGGATTCCCAGTCAGGATTGCCGAATTGCAAGAACACCGTTCGCAAGATGCTGGTGTCGTACAGCGAATGGTCCGGATAGGTATCCACATCGCTCACTGCCACCTTCGGTCCGGGCGTTCCCGGCAGCGTCGCTTCGCCATGGCCCGGTCCTTTGGGTCCACCGCCAAGGCCGGCTCTTCGGCCCTGATTGGACGCGATTGCTTTGCGGGCCAGCTGTCGTTCGTTCGCATCGAGCCAGCCGCTCTCGTCGGCATCATACTCCTCGACGATTTTTCGTTCCGTGCGATCTGGCCCACCCGGTCCGCCCAAACCAAACCGTTCGGCTCGTTTCGCATAGACGATCCCTGCAACGGCCACACCAACAATCAGTAGCGAAAGAAGTTTTTTTTTCATTTATCAAATTCTGGGTACGAATATCTGGGCACAAGGTTTCTGGCGGCTGTCAGCTCAGAACCTGTTATGCGTTAAACGTGCTTGGAGAGGGCCAATTTTTTTAACAAAAACGTAAGTTTTGCCTTGTCGTCCACGACGTTGTGCCGTCAGCTCGGCACATGAATCATCGGGGTTTTAAAATAGGCATGCAACATGGAAGTTGGCTTTGATCGTTCATTTTTTTACCGTCTGGTATTTTTCGCCCTCCGAAAAAAAATAATCGTGGCGGCGAGTTCAAAAAATGGCCCTTTCCTGAAGTGGATGACGCATTGTCAACCAGCGAAGAAAATCCGCCCCCACTCCGTCGTTCAGCAAACGGTCTGCTGAACCCCCCTAACTCGGGGTGGTCTAATCAACGATTGAATTGAAGCCATAGCCACGATGCCAAAATCACAGAGTTTTTTCAGCCGCACATTATCAAGATTAGGCCGCTCGCAGGATCGCAAGCGTTCTCGCCGCCGTCGGCCCTCGCGTCGCCTGCGGGCGGAGGCCCTAGAGGCACGTCAATTGCTCGCCGGAGACCTCTTTATCAACGAGATCATGGCTGACAACGATGCCATCATCGAAGATCCCGATGAGGCGGGGGCGTTCGAGGATTGGTTTGAAATCTACAATGCGGGTACAGCGGCAGTCGACCTCGGGGGCATGTATCTGACCGACGACGTTAGCGATCCCACGCAGTGGCAAATTCCGGCCGGATCGTCCGTCGCCGCCGGTGGCTTCCTGTTGATTTGGGCTGATGGTGAACCCGAACAGGGTGACAATCACGCTTCGTTCAAATTGTCGGCAGGCGGCGAAACGGTTGCTCTCTACGACACCGACGGCACGACCCAGGTCGACTCACTCGAGTTCGGTGCTCAGGTGACCGATGTTTCTTACGGGCGTTCTCCCGATGGCAGCGAGACGCTCAGTATACTAACGACGCCGACACCTGGTGCGGCCAACTCCATCGTTGGCGATGCAAACCTCGCTCCGACCGCCAATGCAGGCGGCCCTTATTTCGGCACGACCGCGGATACGATTTCGCTGAGCGGATCAGCTTCTTCCGACGCTGACGGAACGATCTCGAATTACGCTTGGGATTTGGATTACGACGGCGTTTATGACGACGCAACGGGGGAGACGGTCAGCTTTTCGTCGGCAACGGTGGGGACGTTCGTCGTCGGTTTGCAAGTGACAGACGATGATGGTGCGATCAGCGTGGACACGGGGACGATTAAGGTGACGCAGGTGGGAGACGTGCCGTCAGCCTGGGATCCCGTCACAATCGATGATGAGGCGGCCGCATTCTTCGATGACACCTATGTCCATGAGGTCTCGATCACGTTTGATGATGACGATTGGTACAACACACTCTACACATCGCACTCTACCGATGCAGACGACCCCTATTTTGTAGCCGATTTTGTTGCAGATGGGGTCGCGTTGGACTCGGTGGGGGTTCGTTTTAAAGGAAACTCGTCGTTTGACGGCGCCGGCGTCAAGAAGTCGATCAAAATTGACTTCAACGAATTTGAAGATCTGACGTTCATGGGCTTGAAGAAGCTGAATCTGAACAACAACTACAACGACCCGACGATGCTGCGAGAGAAGTTGGTCTATGATTTCGCTTCCAATTTTGTCGAAGGTGCCGGTCGCGCGGTTTTCACCAAGGTCTATATCAACGGTGAGTACTACGGCCTGTACACGGCGGTCGAACAAGTCGACTCGACTTACGTGGAAACTCGATTTGGCGAGGACGAAGACGGCAATTTGTACAAAGGTACCGCGTCGGATGATGCCGTGCTCAGTGATCCACAAGCCGACTTTGGCTCGGATTTGACTTACTTGGGTACCGACCAAACCGAATATGAAGCCTTCTACGAACTGAAGACCAACGAAACAGAGAACGATTACTCACAGTTGATTGAATTCATCGATGTGCTCAACAACACTCCGACCGCCCAATTGACCGATGCGATCGAACCATTGCTGGATGTGGATGACACTCTGGCCGCGCTGGCGATCAACAATCTCTTTGTGAACTTGGATTCCTACTCAGGTGCGGCTCATAATTACTACCTCTATGATCGCGACGACACCGGGCAATTCACTCACATCCTCTGGGATGCGAACGAATCGTTCGGCACGTTCACGCAGTTCGTCGACCGCTTCCAAAACCCGGTCGAGATCGATCCGTTCTGGCTGCCCACAGCAACGACGATGGGGCCACCCGGCACACCGATTGAGGACGAAGAACGACCGCTGATGGAAAACCTATGGGCGGTCGATGACTATAGCCTCGCCTATCTCCGCGATCTCAACGAAATGTTGCAAGAGGGCTTCGATGCCACGACGGCCACCGCTCGAATCAACGAACTGGCCGATTTGATTCGCGAGGATGTTGATGCGGACCCGAACAAGCAGTTCACGACCGAAGCATTCGAAATGAACTTGACGACCACCGGGACCTCGGGCGGCAGAACGATCTACGGATTGACCAGCTTTATTTCAGAACGATCAACGTACCTATCTTCGGTCTTGGCAACCTACGATCTGGAACCGGAATCGGTGGAGGTCTCTATCAACGAGATCATGGCCGACAATGACTCGGTCATCGAAGATCCCGACGAAGCGGGGGCATTCGAGGATTGGGTCGAACTGTACAATCCAGGGACGACTTCGATTGACCTCAGTGGTTTCTACCTGACCGACGATGCTGCCGATCCGACGCAGTGGCAATTCCCCGACGGATCAACGATCGATGCAGGCGGTTATCTAGTTATCTGGGCCGATGGCGATACCGATCAAGGGGACACTCACGCGGCATTCAAACTGTCCGCCAGTGGCGAGTCTGTCTTACTCTACAATGTCGATGGAGCCACACTGGTCGATTCGATCACCTTTGGTGAGCAGACAACGGACGTCTCTTATGGTCGTTTCCCCGATGGTTCTTCGACATTGACCGTGTTGTCGGCCGCCACCCCCGGTGCTGCAAACACCAACGACGTGATTGAGAACGTCGCTCCAACCGCCGACGCTGGTGGACCATACACGGGAAGCGTTGGCGACATGATCACGCTCAGCGCGGCGACTTCATCGGATACCGATGGCACGATCACGACGTATGCATGGGACTTGGATAACGATGGCCAATACGACGACGCCACCGGAGTCACGACAACGTTCGATGCGACGACCGCCGGGACCCTAACGGTTGGTCTGCAAGTCACCGACGATGGTGGGGCAACCAGCACCGACACAGCGACGGTTGGTGTGACTCTCGAAACACCAGTGGTCTACGTCAACGAGATCATGGCCGACAATGACTCGGTCATCGAAGATCCCGACGAAGCGGGGGCGTTCGAGGATTGGGTCGAACTGTACAATCCAGGAACGACTTCGATTGACCTCAGTGGTTTCTACCTGACCGACGATGCTGCCGATCCGACGCAGTGGCAATTCCCCGACGGATCAACGATCGATGCAGGCGGTTATCTAGTTATCTGGGCCGATGGCGATACCGATCAAGGGGACACTCACGCGGCATTCAAACTGTCCGCCAGTGGCGAGTCTGTCTTACTCTACAATGTCGATGGAGCCACACTGGTCGATTCGATCACCTTTGGTGAGCAGACAACGGACGTCTCTTATGGTCGTTTCCCCGATGGTTCCTCGACATTGACCGTGTTGTCGGCCGCCACCCCCGGTGCTGCAAACACCAACGACGTGATTGAGAACGTCGCTCCAACCGCCGACGCTGGTGGCCCATACATGGGAAGCGTTGGAGATATGATCACGCTCAGCGCGGCGACTTCATCGGATACCGATGGCACGATCACGACGTATGCATGGGACTTGGATAACGATGGCCAATACGACGACGCCACCGGAGTCACGACAACGTTCGATGCGACGACCGCCGGGACCTTCACGGTTGGTCTGCAAGTCACCGACGATGATGGGGCAACCAGCACCGATACGGAGACGATCACTGTTTCCGACGCTGCACCTACCCCCGGGTTGGTTGTGACACAAAGCGGTGGCACAACAACGGTCGATGAGAACGGATCGAGTGACACAGTTAGCGTGATGCTTACCAGCCAACCAACGGCTGATGTTGTCGTCACGGTAACCAGTGCAAACGTCGGTGAAGTAACCGCTAGCCCTTCAACATTGACGTTCACATCCGAGAATTGGAATGTGGCTCAAACCGTTACTGTTACGGGAGTAGAAGATGGTGTTTCGGATGGCAGCCAAGTGGTCGCCTTGACATTTGCGATGACCAGTGACGATGCGGCCTACGCTGCACTCGATAGCGTGGCTGTAAATGTTACAAATGAAAATATTGAGACACCAACGATTCCTACTCAGATCTTCAGGCCTGACGTTGTCGTTAGGGTGCATGTGATTCCCGCGAGCAGTATGCGATCAGCGATAATCTTTGAGGCGTTCGCTGACACGACCCTATCCGTGTTCCCGGTTGGAACCGCTTCGATTAGCGAAATTGTTCGAGTTGTTGACGCGAGTTCAGAACGCATCGATGTTTACGAAGGTGGTAGCACGAGTGTGACGGTCGTGGCGGGTCGAATCTACGCTATTCTCTTTGAGGCACAAACGGAACAACGCATCTTCACGATTCGCTCGACCTCGGGAACGGATGCGTTCTCACCGACCTCTCCAACAAACATTCTGCAACCGACGGATACGACTGGGGACGGATTCACCACAGCAATGGATGCTTTGTCGGTGATCAACTACCTCAGTCGCGATGCGGACACCCTCGCGACAGAAGGCGAAACGGCATCCGAAGCTGCTGCTTTGCTGGACGTGAATGGGGATGATCGGATTTCAGCATTGGACGCGCTCATCGTCATCAACCGACTCAACAGCGGAGTTGAACCATTATCGAGTGCTGGCGAAGGTGAATCCGGCGGTTCCATGATTCCGCAGTCGGTGATTGCCGTCAGCAACCAAGTCGAAGAACTCGCTGAGACGAGAATTTTTGACGAACTGCCTACAATACTCGCGTCAGAATCGGATAGACTGGTAGCGGAGCCAATGCCGAATGCCAATCTTGCCCAAGTGCAGCTGCTTGATGAGGTGATCGGCGATGACTATGCGGACAGTCCGATTTCCGAAAACGACATCGATCTGCTCGCAACCGATTCGTGGCACAGGCTTCCAGCCTGTGATTTATAGGACAGCAACCGATTCGTGGCACAGGCTTCCAGCCTGTGATTTATAAGACAGCAGCAGATTCGTGGCACAGGCTTCCAGCCTGTGATTTATAAGACAGCAGCAGATTCGTGGCACAGGCTTCCAGCCTGTGATTTATAAGACAGCAGCAGATTCGTGGCACAGGCTTCCAGCCTGTGATTTATAAGACAGCAACCGATTCGTGGCACAGGCTTCCAGCCTGTGATTTATAAGACAGCAACCGATTCGTGGCACAGGCTTCCAGCCTGTGATTTATAAGACAGCAACCGATTCGTGGCACAGGCTTCCAGCCTGTGATTTATAAGACAGCAACCGATTCGTGGCACAGGCTTCCAGCCTGTGATTTATAAGACAGCAACCGATTCGTGGCACAGGCTTCCAGCCTGTGATTTATAAGACAGCAGCAGATTCGTGGCACAGGCTTCCAGCCTGTGATTTATAAGACAGCAACCGATTCGTGGCACAGGCTTCCAGCCTGTGATTTATAAGACAGCAACCGATTCGTGGCACAGGCTTCCAGCCTGTGATTTATAAGACAGCAGCAGATTCGTGGCACAGGCTTCCAGCCTGTGATTTATAAGACAGCAACCGATTCGTGGCACAGGCTTCCAGCCTGTGATTTATAAGACAGCAACCGATTCGTGGCACAGGCTTCCAGCCTGTGATTTATAAGACAGCAGCAGATTCGTGGCACAGGCTTCCAGCCTGTGATTTATAAGACAGCAACCGATTCGTGGCACAGGCTTCCAGCCTGTGATTTATAAGACAGCAACCGATTCGTGGCACAGGCTTCCAGCCTGTGATTTATAAAACAGCAACCGATTCGTGGCACAGGCTTCCAGCCTGTGATTTATAAAACAGCAACCGATTCGTGGCACAGGCTTCCAGCCTGTGATTTATAAGACAGCAACCGATTCGTGGCACAGGCTTCCAGCCTGTGATCTGAAAAACACAGGCTAGAAGCCTGTGCCACTTGGTCCCAAGCGACAACCAAAAAGAGAATTGAGATGAACCGATCACTGACATTCCTCTTATTGATACTCAGCCTTTTTCTACCCAAAGTTTCCACCGCCGCCGATTGGCCTCGATTTCGCGGAAACGATGGCGATGGCGATGGAGCAGACTCGAAGATCCCGCTTTCTTGGAGTGAAACCGAAAACCTGGCTTGGCGAACCGCTTTGCCTGGCCCAGGATCCTCATCGCCGGTGGTTTGGGGAGACCGAGTTTTTGTCACCTGCTATTCGGGTTATGGAGTCGCAAGCGAAACGACAGGCTCGAAAGAAAATCTAAAGCGACACCTGGTTTGCGTGAATTTATCCGATGGCAAGTCACTTTGGACAAAAACGGTTGCTGCCGAAATGCCGGAGGATGACAGCCATGGTTACATCACGGAGCATGGTTATGCAAGCAACACGCCAGTAACCGACGGCAATCAAGTGTTTGTTTTTTTCGGCAAGAGCGGGGTATTAGCGTTTGACATGGACGGAAATGAGCAATGGCGAGTCGGCGTGGGGAAGGAATCGAGCAATCGTCGTTGGGGATCCGCCGCCAGTCCCGTGTTGTACAAGGATATGGTGATCGTGAACGCATCGGAAGAGAGCCGCGCGATCCTTGCACTGGACAAGAAAACGGGCCGTGAAGTTTGGAAGTCGGAAGCCAATTCGCTAGAGCTTGCCTACGGAACGCCTCTGATTGTTGAGTTGTCGGATGCGACAGCGGAATTGGTAATCTCGGTGCCAGGTGAAGTATGGGGACTGAATCCAGACACAGGCAAGTTGAAATGGTACGCCGAAACAAACTTGACTGGCAACATTTGCCCGTCTGTGATCGCACACGATGGAATTGTTTATACGTTCGGCGGCTATCGCTCAGCGGGCAGCCACGCAATTCGTGCGGGAGGAAAAGACGACGTTACCGACACGCATATGGTATGGTCCAGTCGCGAGAGTTCGTATGTCGCCACGCCGCTCTTGCACGAGGGGCACCTCTATTGGATCGATGACCGCGGGCAAGCTCACTGCCTTGATGCGAAAACGGGCGAGTCGGTCTACCGCGAGCGTGTTCCTGACTTGAGCGGCAGTGGCAAGCCTGTCTACGCATCGCCCGTGCGGGTGGGCGATCGATTGTATGTGCTCAGCCGCTACCAGGGGACATTCGTCTTGCCAGCAAAACCGACTTTTGAAATTCTGTCCACCAATCGATTTGAATCGGACGAGAGTGACAGCAGCGGCACCCCTGCGATCGCTGGAGATCGGATGGTGCTCCGATCTGGACGCTATCTCTATTGCATTTCAGAAATGTAGCGGCGGTTCTTGATCGCTGTCGCAACTAGTCTATTGTAGGGTTGTTTACGGCGATCTCGGAAATACGTTGGTAGCGGATCTTGTTAAAATCCCATCGAACTGGATTTTTTTCAAGATCCACTACCTTTCGTCGCAGCATCGCTGCCCTACGAAAAAAGAATGCATCGAGCAGTTCGGTGCATGCAAATCGTCTTTTCTCGGAGGAGTTCAACATGAAACGAACCTTGTTTTTAGCAACCCTATGGTTAGTGAGTGCGACATCTCTCGTCGCCCTTGCGCAACCGCCCGCGGGCCGTGGACAAGGCGGTCAAGGGCTTGGCGGCCGTGGACAAGGCGGTCGTGGACTTAGCGGTCGAGGACTTGGCGGCGGTCCTGGACGTGGTGGGCCGATGGCTGATAGCAGCCGTGCCCCAGGAGGTACTGGTCCAGAGATGGGCTTGCCAGCGAATTCAATGATGCAAGCATTAGATGCAGACGGAGATTTTGAAATCTCTGCAGAAGAAATGGTTTCCGCTGCGGAGGCGCTGAAGAAGCTAGATAAGAATGGCGATGGCAAGCTGACTCGCGAGGAAATGTTTCCCATGCTAGCCGCCGGTCGCCCTGGACTGCTGCGTAATGCTGACCGGATTGACACACCACGCGACGCTGATCGACCTGGACGGGCAGGCGATGGCGATCGGCCTGAACGAGCACGTGGCGGTGAGCGAGTTGGTTCGCCACGCGACGGAGATCGCACGGAACGGGCACGCGGCGGTGAGCGAGTTGGCTCGCCACGCGACGGAGATCGTGCCGAACGGGCACGCGGCGGTGAGCGAGTTGGCTCGCCACGCGACGGAGATCGTGCCGAACGAGCACGCGGCGGTGAGCGTGTTGGCTCGCCACGCGACGGAGATCGCACGGAACGAGCACGCGGCGGTGAGCGAGTTGGCTCGCCACGCGACGGAGATCGCACGGAACGAGCACGTGGCGGTGACCGAGTTGGCTCGCCACGCGACGGAGATCGCACCGGACCAGCACGTGGCGGTGAGCGAGTTGGTTCGCCACGCGACGGAGATCGCGCGGAACGAGCACGCGGCGGTGAGCGAGTTGGCTCGCCACGCGACGGAGATCGCGCGGAACGAGCACGCGGCGGTGAGCGAGTTGGCTCGCCACGCGACGGAGATCGTGCCGAACGAGCACGCGGCGGTGAGCGAGTTGGCTCGCCACGCGACGGAGATCGCACCGGACCAGCACGTGGCGGTGAGCGCGTTGGTTCGCCACGCGACGGAGATCGCACGGAACGAGCACGCGGCGGTGAGCGAGTTGGTTCGCCACGCGACGGAGATCGCACGGAACAGGCACGCGGCGTTGAGCGAGTTGGCTCGCCACGCGACGGTGATCGCGCGGAACAGGCACGCGGCGGTGAGCGAGTTGGCTCGCCACTCGGCGGAGCTGGGCTTGTTGGTCCACCCGATCCCGCGAGATTCGTTGCACTTGTCATGCAATTTGATGCCGATCAAGATGGCAAGCTGAGCAAAGATGAATTGCTGAAATTTTCGACAGAGGTTGCAAAACGTCGAGAACTAGCAGATCGTCCTGAAGACGGCCGCCCTGATCAGAGTCGTCCATCCCGCTGAAGGCGTCCTGCGTCTGAGTAGGGTGTAGCATGGGCCAAATTCCCAGCAAGATTTTACAAGCCTGGCATTTGGGCCTGAAAAGCACACCTAAGGCGTCTGCTAAGTTTCGTTTCGTCCCCGATGGGGACGATCGCTCAAAGCCGGGGACGCAAAGCCCCCGGCTTAGGGTAAAATGATCCAGGAGGCCCCGGATAGGGGCGGCAGCGATCTCCGATCGTCCGAGTGGTGCCTTAGAAACTGCTGCCGTTCTTATCGAGACTGGGCCATTTCCTAGACATTGGCCCAATGGATGAGAGAGGATCCGAATTGATGAGTGTTGCAAAGTGTTTACTAGGAATGGCATTCATGTTCAGCTCTTTCCATTTGCCGTGTATCGCCGAGAGCGACTCAGCCGTTGTCGTTGACCAACAGCGACATTCTGACAATTGGCGTCTACCTGCCATCAAAGGAATCCCCCCTCTCATCCTGTTTCGTGGCGAAGATATCGACATTGATAACGCCATTAACTCGGATCGGAAACCGATCAATGAAACGAGCTATTTTGACTTTGTGTGTCGAGACGTTGATTTCACACGTTCGCCCGATACAACCAACTCAACGGCAAGCGTCCCCCTTTTTAAAGTGACACCGATTCGTGATGCACTTATCGAAGTGAAGCATCCGTATTGTTGGCCCCGTACGACATACGAACCAACTGGCCGCAGCGAGGCTGCGATCAATGTCGTCTACGGTCGGTCACAAGGATTGTCTACCAAGCGGACGATTCGAAAAGACCGATGGCTTGCGGGTCCCCATCCAATGGGTCTGATCGGTAGAGACAGATCTGGTTTCGGGACCGGATTCGATCGCGATGGTAGTGGTAACGAGCAATGAACCGAGATATCACGCAAATCTTATCGGCGATCGAAGCGGGTGACCCCCGTGCGACGCATGACCTGTTGCCACTTGTCTACGAAGAGCTCCGGCGGCTGGCGGCCAGCCGTATGAAACAGGAAAAGTCAGGGCAGACGTTGCAGCCTACGGCTCTCGTTCATGAAGTTTTCATGCGGCTTGTCGGCGGTGACGGCTCTCAACAGTGGGATGGCCGAGGCCATTTTTTTGCCGCTGCTGCCGAAGCGATGCGAAGAATCCTTATTGAAAACGCACGTCGTAAAGGGAGAGCGAAACGCGGTGGAGAACTAAATCGCCACGATTTGCATGACGACGCAGCGGTCGTGGATCCCGATAATGTCGATGAACTGCTTTGCCTTGACGACGCACTCAACAAACTCGCGGCCGAAGACCCACCATTAGCAAAGCTGGTTGAGCTACGCTACTTTACCGGTCTCACGATCGAAGAAACGGCGAAGGTGCTCGACGTTTCCCCACGAACGACCAAGCGAAACTGGGCCTATGCCAGAGCCTGGCTGCAACGGGAAATGGGTGAGTAGGGTTCGCTCGCGTAATCAGCAACACGGTATCAGCAACGGATCCCAAATAGCCTGCTCGATTCATCAGGCCAGTCATCAGGCCAGCTGCTAAAACCTTCTAGGTTAGCTGCTAAAACGCGGGTATCTGAGGTCGTGGCAGTCGAGCCGAACGAAGCGATTTTGGCGTTGCAGCAGGGAGTCGCTTGGGCATCGGGCGAGAACTTTGCAGCTCACTATCTGGCTGCTTGTTGGATGGCTTGCTGGGCTGCGGCAGTCGGGCTGCCGCCAAACTTTGCTCCACCGATCGGTTTGTGCGAGCGTCCAACCGATCGAGATTTCTAAGAGGTTCAGACAAATCATCCGCGTCGGACTCAGCACCGGTGGATTTTCGGTTCTTTGAAGCCTCTTCTTCCTTCGATTCGTAGGAATCTGTCTTCGTATTTTGCTCCGAGGGCCTGCTCTCGAAGTCACGCTGAGGTGGCACTAAAGGTGGTCCGAACACACCGATATCGCTGTTCGACTGGCTCGACATCATCAATGGCGGTATTGGATGGCCAGCCGGCATTGTCGGTTGGAACCTGGTCGATGCCGCTGGATGATACATCGGTTGAGGAGCGTAAGCTTGCGACGGCCGAAATTTCTCAGAGAACGATTTTGGTGGCAAATCGGCAAGCGGGCGACAGGACGAGTCCTGGCACGCATGATACCCATCGCCCCATCCCCAACCACACCACCGACCCCATTGCTGGATCTTTGAGTAGGCCGCGAACCGTACCGTTTGTTGGGTATCGACTCCTTGGGCACCGACTTGTTGGGCACCGACCTGTCCGCCGCAACAAACGATCGCCGTAGCCACGATAGCGAATGATTGAACTTTTCGATTCATGAGAAGCAATATTTGGGTGAATACGAAACGACCGGATGATCATCGACCTGATTGATTCAATCGGTTCTTTCGCTAGGAACGATCGTCCATCGATCGTTTTCGAGCCCCGGTTTTGCTCTATCTGGTGTTGGTCTTAACGATTACGGCGGCTCTTCCAACCGATAGATTAGAAAAATCACACTTTCATTGGCAGTTTGCAGCGTAGAGATCAGAAAGTTGAGAGTTGATGACCTAGTGTTCACTTGGCGTGAAATACAAATCAAACAGGCTTGGCCAAAAACACTTATCCCATGAAACAATAAACCGATGAACAAAAGAACTCGAATACTCGTTGACCCTCAAGTTCAATGGACGATTATTGGTCGGGTCATGGCCCATTGGGCTCTGTTTGCTGTCTGTTTGATCGGTGTCAGCATTTCGGTGCGAGTTTTTGTAAACGTCGTCGAGCAACCCTTTGAGGAAGCGGTAATGTCGGCGGTCAAGGCCCAAGCCCCGATCATGCTCATCATGTTCGTCTTGCTGCCTGTTTTTATCCGCGACACGCTTTCCTTGAGTATCCGCTTTGTCGGGCCAATGTATCGACTGCGATCGGCGATAAAATCGGTCATTCAGGGTGAAAAAGTGACTGCGATTCAGTTTCGAAAACGCGATTTTTGGCCTCAAGTGGCGGCGGACTTCACGACAATGCTTGAGGAATACAACACGTTGCAAGCGGAAAATGAGCGACTCCGCCTTGAAAATCAATCTCTACGCCTCGAAAGAGTGAGTGCAACGTAGGTTTTTCGAAACCGAGAGATTCTCTTTTTCAAAATCCGCGTAAGCTGTGGCTACCGGGTCTGCGTCGTTTCGAAAGCAAGCGAATTGCCCCAGCCTGCAGCGACCACGCTGGTTTCCAGTCGGGAGCTTGGAATCGACCATCCACTCTGGGTTTCGCATGGGTTTTTGCACTAATTTGATCTTTTCGGCGTCGATTGGGCTTCGTCGACTTCGCGAAACGCTTGCTTAACGTCATAATGCCAACGTGATACGACACCGACGTAAAACGTTTGCCTCTCTTTGTGACGAGCTAGAAAAGATGAATAAACAACTGATGGATCGAAGCCGTATTTTGCGAGCAGCGAATGCTGCGTTTATTAAAAATCTCTGTGTCTCTTTGGCGGTTTTTAGCTTTGTGCTTTCCTTTGAGAACATGGTAGCGAAAGCCCATCCCGCGGAAGAATCGACAACGGTCGTCGATTCGGATACCGAAATGAACGCTGACGATCAGCAGACCAGCGAGAGCGGCACAACGGAATCAGGCACGGTCGATACGACCCAACCGTCGCCAACCTTCACGCCCGATCCGGGCCAGGCAGATTTTGACGAAGCGGTTTTGGCACGCATTGATGCCGAAACGCCTCAGCAACTCGAAGCGGTTTCGATGTTGCTCGAATCGGCTCTCGCCAAAGGACTCAACCAAGAGAACACGGCATTTGCCAAGAAGATTCTCGGTAGTGTGTTGTTGCAGCGAAGCCAACAATTGGCTGCCGTGATGACGCGAGTCCGCGGGCGACGGCAACTCGAATTGCGCGACGAAGCGTTGAAAGTGTTGGAAAAAGCGGTTGAAAATGATCCGACGTTGGTCGAGGGTCATTTGTTGATTGCTCGTCTGAACCTAGTGCTCGACGGCGACCGCGGTCGTGTTACCGAGGCGACGACCAAGGCGATTGAGCTGCTTGGTGACGAACCGGAACAGCAAAGTGGAGCCTATTTGCTACGTGCCCTGACGCAAGAATCGGACGACAAGAAACTGGAGGATCTCGATTCTGCCATCGAAGCGGATGCGACCAACATTGAAGCATTGCAAGCGCGGGCGGCGCTTCGAATGCAGAAAGATGATGTCGACGGAGCGATCGCCGACCTCGAGCAAATTCTAATCGAACAACCGGGGAACCAGTTGATCGCTCAAGCCGCCGTGAACGAATTGATCGACCGCGAACGGATGGACGATGCATTGGCGCTCGTAAGCAAATCTTTGGAAGCGAAGCCGAGCGAAGGCATGTATCGTATCCGCGCGATTTTGTACCGGATGCAGGGAAAAGAGGACGAAGCGCTTGCGGATCTTAACAAAGCGTTGGCGATGCAGCCCAAAGATCCTGTTTCGCTGTTACAACGAGCTGGAATCGCATTGTCACGCGGCGACGTGAAAGGGGCCAAACAAGACCTTCGTGCGGCGATTCGAATTGCACCGCAGATCGCCGAGGCGGATCAAACCGTCTTTGTTCGCTGTTTAATCGCGGTGGAGGAAGGCCGGCTTGCCGATGCGATCAATGATATGAAGTTGCTTGCCGCCCGCGATCCTGCCAGTATCGAGCGACAATTGCAACTTGCCAATCTGTACCTCCGAGACGATCGGCCTCGTAAAGCAATCGAAACGCTCACAGGCGTCCTCGATCGTGATCCAAATAACGCCGCAATCTACCGTTCGCGAGCCGATGCGTTGCTAAGCGTTGGCGACCATAAAGAAGCGATTGCGGACTACGAACGTGCTATGGAACTTGCGGATGAAAGCAATGTTGATTTGGCAGGAATCCTAAACAATTTGGCATGGGTCTTAGCAACCTCGCCAACCGATGAGATTCGTGATGGGAAGCGAGCGGTCGAATTGGGACTGCGTGCCTGCGAATTGACCGAGTACAAACAGGCACACATTCTCAGCACGTTGGCGGCCGGATACGCCGAAACGGGTGACTTCGAAAAAGCGATCGAATGGAGTAGCAAAGCCGTCGAAATGGCGGATGAAGACGATGACGAACAACTCGACCAATTGAAAGACGAGGTGAAAAGCTATCAGGAAAACAAACCTTGGCGTGAAGTTCAAGAGGTCAAAGAGAACGAGGTCCCAATTTTGGCACCGGAAGACCTGATCGACACCTGATGCCGAGTTGCCAGATTTTAACTTGATGGTCAGTTCCAACCAAATGTCGTCGACGCATGGGGTGAAAACCGCAAGGCGGCGAATGAGCCAAAGACCGCTCTCGTCGCCGTGGCGGCAGCAGATGTATGACGTCATTTTCGAAGCGGAAACCCCCGCGGGACGATGGTTCGACATCGGTTTGCTCGTCGCGATCCTGGCGAGCATCTTTTTCGTTTCTCTCGAAACCGTTGAAGGATTTAAGCGGAATCAACAACCGGCGATCTATTATGCCGAGTGGGGGTTGACCGTCTTGTTTTCGATCGAGTACGTGCTCCGACTCATCTGTTCGCGGCACCCACTGCGATACGCCTTTAGTTTTTGGGGGGTTATCGATCTGCTAAGCGTCGTCCCTGGCTACTTGGAAATTGTCATTGGCAACTCGTCGCGATCGCTGATGACGCTCCGGAGCATCCGTTTGCTTCGAGTTTTCCGAGTCATGAAGCTGTGGCGGATGATGAACGAGGCGGACGAATTGTCGACAGCGATCTGGAGGGCAAGAAACAAAATCGTGGTTTTTTTGGCCGTGATTTTGGTTGCCGTCACCATTAGCGGATCGCTGATGTACCACGTCGAGACGTTGACGTTTAATGTTGACCCGGATACCGGCGTCACACCAGATACGCAGTTTACGTCGATTCCTCAGGCGATGTACTGGGCCACCGTGACGATGACAACCGTTGGCTACGGAGATGTTGTGCCTAGGACCGTAATCGGTAAGTTTATATCCGCTGCCTTGATACTGCTTGGTTACAGTTTGATCATCGTGCCCACGGGGTTTGTCAGTGCGGAAATTGTTGGGGCCAAAGTAAACGGGCTGAAATCGCGGCGAATCTGCCAAACCTGTGAAACGTCCGATCACCCTGATGAAGCACGCTACTGCTACCGATGTGGCACACCGTTGGGAGAGTTTGAAGAAAGCGAAGCTGTCAATGAAGGCTAGCGAGCGACTTAAAATGCCATGGGGCAAATGACAAAGAAAGCCGCTCGACTAGCGAAGCAGTGATTAAAGTTCGTCGGTGAAGCGCATGCCATCGAATTCAGACCCAAAAGAAGTGCTGAGTCAAAACGCCACACTGTCTAAATCGTTAAAAACATACACAACCCGCCACGCACGCAAAATATTGGCATTCATGACTATCGAGAGAAACGAAACGCGTCCCGTTCGCATTGGAAGTGTACACATTGGTTCCAGGCACCCAATAGCTGTACAAAGTATGACAGCCACAAAGACGCAAGATATTGACGCCACGGTTGCTCAATCAGAAGCCCTTCGCGTTCGTGGTGCTGGGGTGGTCCGCATTGCAGTTGACAGTGAAAAAGATGCTGCCGCTCTTGCTGAAATTCGCAAACAAACCACGGCCAACCTAGCCGTTGATCTGCAGGAAAATTTTCGCCTAGCCCAGCTTGTGGCACCGTTTGTCGATAAAATACGTTACAACCCAGGGCATTTGTATCATCATCAACGCGACAAATCATGGCAAGAAAAGGTCGGCTTCATTATCAACCAAGCGAAGGAGCATGATTGTGCGATTCGCATCGGAGTGAACTGTGGAAGCGTCGATCCAGAGAAAAAAGAGAAATACGACCCCAGTGATTCGATCACGCCAATGCTCGAAAGCGCACTGGAGCATTGTGAGTTTGTCGACTCGCTTGGCTTTGATCGCTACGTCGTTTCACTGAAAGACAGCGATCCGCGTCACGTGATCGAAGTCAACAAACGATTTGCTCAGCGGCGGCCCGATGTTCCTCTACACCTCGGCGTCACCGAAGCCGGGATGCCGCCCGATGGAATCGTCAAAACGCGAATCGCGTTCGAGCAATTGATTGGCAAAGGTATTGGCGATACCGTCCGCGTTTCACTGACTCTTCCCAATGATCGAAAACCCGAAGAGATTGCTGCTGGCAAATCGATCATCGAAGATATTTATGCGGGACGTGTTCGCTCGGTGGTCGTGTTTGATGACACGAAACTGAATATCATCAGTTGCCCAAGTTGCTCGCGAGTGGAGAACGAAGCGTTCATCGATCTGGCTGCCAATGTCAAAGAGATGACCGAGTATGCAAAGGATTACGCGATCACGATTGCCGTGATGGGATGCCGGGTCAACGGCCCTGGAGAAACGGACGACGCGGATCTTGGTTTGTGGTGCGGTCCGACCAAAGTGAATCTGAAACGCGGTACCGAGGCACTCGGTGCGTTTGGATACGATGAAATTCTGCCGAAGTTGCAACAGGAACTAGACGCCATCATTGAGGCAAAGAGGTAGGTAAAGGCTCTTCGGCAACGCCCCCCTACTGTATTTTGCTTTCATCTGGCAAAATGTTCAGTAGCCGCGTCTCGCCGAGACGCGATATGCTCACTATCCGCGTCTCACCGAGACGCGATATGCTCAGTAGCCGCGTCTCGCCGAGACGCGATATGCTCAGTAGCCGCGTCTCGCCGAGACGCGATATGCTCAGTAGCCGCGTCTCTCCGAGACGCGATAGTTCAGTAGCCGCGTCTCGCCGAGACGCGATAGTTCAGTAGCCGCGTCTCGCCGAGACGCGATAGTTCAGTAGCCGCGTCTCGCCGAGACGCGATATGCTCAGTAGCCGCGTCTCTCCGAGACGCGATATTTTGTGGCTCGGAGAGACACGACGACTCCATCAACGAAATCAGCATGAATATTCAATCTTTTCTCGAACATCACGGCATCGTTCGCAACCCGTTTGCCGAAGAGGATGCTCAGACCGACCAGGTCTTCAAAGAGCATTGTATTCGCAATGCCTATCATCCGATTTGGGATAAAGTCTACGGCGATCCAACGGAACCATCGACCTCAATCATTTTTGGTCCGAAAGGCTCCGGTAAAACCGCGATGCGTTTGCAAATCGATCGTCATCTCACCAGGTACAACGACGAGAATCCAGGCAAACGGGTATTTGTCATTCGCTACGATGACTTCAATCCGTTCCTAGATCATTTTAGTGGACGGCTGAGTCGGCGAGTCGCCAAGAAACCGGAAAAAGTGCTCGATGCATGGCGATTGTGGGATCATGTCGACTCCATCTTGTGCATTGGCGTGACCGATTTGGTTGACCGGATTTTGAAGGGAAACTCGGATTCCAAGAAACAAACGCTTGACGACGCCTCGATCCGTACGCTCGATCGCACATCGTCGCGGGACCTACTTTTACTCGCCGCCTGTTACGATCAATCGACCGATTCGACTTTTCAAGATCGCTGGGACTCGCTACGTAAGCATTTGCAATACACGAACTGGCAGACCAAGATTCCGTTTTATGGCGCGATTGCTTGGTCGCTGTTAAGCGTGATTTTTGTCTTGTGGATGTTTACCCGGCCGGTCGCCGAAGGGGCCACCCGTTCACTAGCAACGCTTTGGCTACTACCGATCTTGCTTCTCATCGGTTGGGCTCCGCACTTGATCCGCATGTTCAAATGCCAAACCGCCGCGTTAGGGATTCATAAGCATATGCGAGTTGGTAAACGTGAAACCAACTCCGTACGGAAATTACTTGAAGCGATCCCACCCGGAGAGTTAGCGAGTCAACCATTGCCGCGATTCGATCGGACGGACGACCGATACGAATTGCTTAACAAATTTCAAGGCATCTTGAACCATCTTGGCTACACCGGGATCATCGTTTTGATGGACCGAGTGGATGAGCCGCATATGACGGGCGGCAAACCTGAGCGGATGCAAAAGTTCGTTTGGCCTCTGTTGGATAACAAACTACTCAAACATCCCGGCATGGGTTTCAAGATGATGCTGCCGCAGGAGCTACATCGAGAAGTGGAACGGGAAACGAGAGAGTTTCATGAGCGTGCGCGTTTGGACAAACAGAATGTCATTCCGGCGTTTCAGTGGACGGGAGAGGCGCTCTACGATGTGGCACGATCCCGTATGATTGCCTGTTCGCAAGAAGGCAAGTCGCCGGAGCCCAAAGACCTTTTTGAAGACGACTTGAGCTACCAACGAATGCTGGCAGCGTTTCAATCGCTGCGCGTCCCACGGCATCTATTTCGCTTCCTTTACCGAGTGTTGGTTGACCATTGCAATCGGCACACCGATTCGCAACCCGACTATCAGATCAAATCGGAAACGTTCGAAACGGTGTTAGCGGTCTACGGACGAGACAACGATCCAACGTTCCAATAGGTTTATCGATGCTGCATCGGTTTGTTGGTTAGCTTCATCGCGTGGGTCCCCCCCACGCGCTCTGCATTTGGCATCACGCCGTCTGACAGGGCGTGCGATTGAACGAGTTCGCCTGAAACCATATCCGGTTAATCAGCAGAATCGTTAGCTTCGTTTTCGTGGCTCATTGATTCGCCACCGATCGAACTTCGTCGTGTTGCAATGGAAGCGAGTGGAAATCAGACTACCCTTCAATCGCTATCCTGCATATTCCTCTTCATCCTATCGTCCGGTTTGGCTTTCTCATGACACAATCGCTGCTTGGCATCGTTGGCCTTGGCTACGTTGGTTTACCCCTTGGACTTCAATTCGCTCGCTGCGGAACGGATGTCCTAGGCTTAGACATCGATCCTGCGAAAACGGACGCAATCAACGCGGGTAAGTCGTATATCCATCACATCACGGCGGAGTCCATTGAGGAGCAGGTCTCGGCGGGTCGTTTGTCAGCTTCAACCGATTTTTCCCGTGTTGCCGAGTGTGGCGCGGTCCTGATCTGTGTGCCAAGCCCACTAGGCAAGAACCGCGAACCCGATATTTCTTACATTCTAGAGACTGGTAAAGCGATCGCGCCGTACCTAAAAACAGGTACCTTGGTCGTTCTGGAATCAACCACCTATCCCGGGACGACGGACGAAGACTTACGAGCGGTTCTCGAAAGCGGATCGGGCATGAAGGCGGGCAAGGATTTTCATCTGGCGTTTTCTCCTGAGCGTGAAGATCCCGGTAACCCCGATAGCCAAGTGGCGATTATCCCCAAAGTGGTTGGCGGGCTCACGCCGGCTTGCAGCGAAAAAGCGCAAGAGTGGTACGGCAGGGCGATCAAGAAAATTGTGCCTGTCAGTAGTTGTCGGGCGGCGGAAGCGACCAAGCTCCTCGAGAATATCTTTCGAAGCGTTAACATTGCGCTCGTCAATGAACTGAAGGTCGTTTACGACGCGATGGGAATTGACGTCTGGGAAGTCATCGAAGCGGCCAAAACGAAACCGTTCGGCTACATGGCGTTTTATCCTGGCCCTGGTCTCGGTGGTCATTGCATTCCAATCGACCCGTTCTATTTGACCTGGAAGGCACGTGAGTTTGGCCAAGCGACGCGGTTTATCGAATTGGCGGGCGAGATCAATACGTCGATGCCCCAGCACGTTGTGCGAAAAACAGGTGATGCACTCAATGGAGTGAAGAAGCCGATCAACGGTAGCAAAATCCTGCTTGTCGGTCTTGCTTACAAAGCCAACGTGGACGATGACCGCGAATCACCAACTTATGTTTTGATGGATGCGTTAAAGGCTGCCGGTGCTGACGTGGCTTATTACGACCCGTACGTCCCAGTGATTCGACCGAGCCGCGAACATGGCCATTGGGCTGGGAAAAAAAGTGTTGCATGGGACCAGGCTACCGTAGCCGGTTTCGATGCGGCGATCATCTCGACCGCTCACGCCAATGTTGACCATCAACAACTCGTCGATTGGTCACAACTTGTCATCGACACACGAAACGTGACCGCGAAGTTAGAACGTACCCAAAACGTAACCAAAGCCTAGGTGGATGTGTCGGACGCGAGTGCTCAAGATTCGGGTTTGGTACAGTAGCCATCCGAAACCTTTTTGTCCCACCGTTACCGATCGTCCGATTTAGAATTCATGCAACTTATCCGTTTCGCTGAAGAACCTAAGCAGCTCTCTGAAGCGAAGCTTAGGGAGGTCGAACGCCTCCACACCAAGCTTTTGGGCGCCCCCGCTTCGATTAAGCGGCTCGGCGGTGCGTTTGTTGTTGTTCTTCCTCGGGCTGTTGTTGAGGAATGGTCAAGATCCTTTCTCGCCCGGTTTCTGGTTTGACGACTTGGTTTTCTGCACTTGCCGTGATTTCTGTACCGCTAAAAACCCGCTGAAGTTTGCCATCGTCGGCGTAGATTTTCAGCTCATCTTCTTCCATAAACCACACAGCACGAAATCCATTGGCTTGGAAACAGCGACCGCAGAAGAAACCGTCGCGGATCAACATCGATTCAGACACTATTCCCGAATCGCCATTTTCCTGCAATGATCTACCGGAAACGCCTGCGATCCAGCGGCTGAGGTGGTTGCGAACGACTGCCAAACGTTGAGAATTTGTCATACGATAAAAAATTGGCAACAAGGGAAAGAATCGTGTCGTTCTTTCATCGGCATTTTATAATTCTGATAACCGCGATTTTCGAATCAGCTGGCAACCCAAACCTAAACCCCCTAGATTACAATGCGTGTTCTTCTTGATGAGACCGAGTTAAATGACGGCGTCCACCGTTTGGCGGATGAAATTGACCAGTTCTATGGTAGCCGTCATCCACTTACGGTAATCGCTGTGATGACAGGAAGCTTAGTGCTGTTTGCTGATTTGATCCGCCGTTTGTCGATGCCACAGCGAGTAGGAGTGGTTCAGGCATCGAGCTACCGGGGCGGCACGGTTTCGGGGGAATTACACGTTGATTCGCAAATGATGATTGACGTTGCTGGAAAAGATGTGTTACTAGTCGATGATATCTTCGATACTGGCAGGACACTCGACCGATTGAAAACGATGATGTTTGAGGAATGTGGTGCTTCAAGCATCAAGACGGCGGTCTTGCTTCACAAGCAGCGAGCTCATTGCGTCGAATTGCGACCCGATTTTGTCGCTTTTGAGATTCCCGATGAATTCGTCGTTGGTTACGGCTTGGACTATTTAGACATGTATCGGAATTTACCCTATTTGGCGGTCCTCGAACCCGATGAGATTGCAGCAACCGCAGCGGAACAACAACGGTGAATCATACGGGGCGAATTCTATTGGTCGGCCGTCACTTTTGGCCATTGGCATGTTTTGATTCCTCAGGCTTTTTGGTTCAATTGGCAACCGACTTGCATCGCGCAGAGGATCGGTCCGGACATCGTGTTGAAGTCCTTACGCCACGCTATTCGGCTTCGTGTCCTGAGCGATTTGTTTACCGCGAGATGGTGGTGCATCGACCGGCAATGGCTCCGCGAAGTGATTGGTCGATGGGCCGCTATGTCCGTCATCTGACAACCTGGCTAAAAACGAATATCCAATCGTTCGATATCGTGGTTTGCGATTCGATTCGTGAAGAGGCACTGGCCGTCGTCGAAGCGGCTGCTGGTTCCGCTGCGAAAATCGTCTTAATCAGCTCTCAATATGGGAGCCAAAGTGACCCTGCTTGGTGGCAGTCTTCACGACTGGCGCGGCGATGTGCGGGAGCGGCAAACCTGGCTCATTGTGTCGTCGTGAAGGACGCCCAAAGCGAACGGTTGCTGTTGGGCAAAGGGATCGCCGCCGAGAAAATCCAGCGAATTCCAATCGGATTCACTGGATCGATCGGGTTGCCCAATGAGTTGACTTTGGGGATTTTAGATGAGGCGGACGATCGGAAACCGAGCGGCGAGAAGACCATCGCCCGGCGGCGACTTGGAAATATCAACACTGATTTACGAACGATGCCTGACACGCCCGTCGTCGTATGTTGTGGTAGGTTTCAGCGAGATTCAGGAATGGATTTGCTCGCTCGTTCCGCACGGCTTTTGATTGCTCGATATCCCGATTTGAGGATTTGGTTTATTGGTGATGGCCCGAATCGCCATTCAATGCACGATTTTGTTCGAGGGGATGGGGTTCGTAACTCGATCTCGATGCCCGGATCGTTTAATGATTTATCGGACGTGTACACGGCGGCGGATGTGTACGTTCAAGCCGATGAGGATGGACTGGACTCGTTTCTTCCCACAGCGGTTTCGGCAGCGCTTCCGATCGTCGCAATCGACACACCAGCGGTGCGTTCGGTGTTGGGGATGAATCGATCCGCCATTGGAAACGCTTCGATCGGGAATGAAAAGATTGGGAATGGACCCAACCTTGCACGCCTGTTTTCTGGCGCGACGACGAAGTCGTTACGAGCGGGCCTTCGTGAAATTCTTGACGATTTACCAGCGGGGCGAGCGAAAGCGATCGAGCTAAAACGGCACTTGCTCCGTACTCGGCCTCAAAGTCAAGTTATCGAAAGCTACCTCGATTTGTTTCAGCGACTGAAACGTTCTTCGGATTCGCCAAAACGGTCAAATCGCTCTTCCAATTCCTCCATCGAGGCAGCTTCATGATGGTTCGAGTGGCTCTTGTCATACCAACGATGGATCGGGGTGGTGCGGAGAAACAACTATGCTTATTGGCAAACCATTTGCCGCGTGATTCGTTTGATGTCCACGTCGTCCTATTGACGCGTGACGGTCCGCGAAGCGAATGGCTGCGGGCTGCGGGAATTCCGGTGACGCTGATTGGTAAACGCTTCAAAGCCGACCCAAGTGCCCTGTTCCGGTTGCGCCGAAAACTCAAGTCGCTTCGCCCTGATATCGTTCATACCTGGTTGTTCGCCGCAAATAGTTTTGGCCGCGCGGCAGCACGGATGGCGAACGTACCAACCATTATCGGCAGCGAACGATGCGTTGACCCCTGGAAAACGGAGGCGCATTTTATGATTGATCGTCAGTTGGCCAAATGCTCCAGCGCGATAACAAGCAATAGCAACGGGGTGGTTGATTTTTATGCATCGCATGGAATTTCAAGGACTCTGTTTCATGTGATCCCAAATGGGATCATGCCACGTGGCGGCACCGACATTGATCGTGACGAAGCATGTCGCCGTTTGGGTGTCGACCCAAAACGCCGTTTGATCTTGGCGGTAGGCCGTTTGTGGCCGCAAAAACGCTATCGTGATTTGATTTGGGCTGCCGAATTATTGGCGACCGCTCGCGAGGATACGTCGCTAGTGATTGTGGGTGATGGGCCTCAGCGTGGTGAATTATTGCGTTTTCGTGATTCGGTGACGACTCCCGATCGAGTTCGATTCTGCGGTTTGCGCCACGATGTTGCCGAGCTATTGCCACACGCGGACGCATTTTGGATCGGGAGCGATTATGAAGGACAAAGCAATGCGGTAATCGAAGCGATGCAGGCCGGAGTTCCTGTGATTGCATCCGATATCCCTGGCAATCGCGATTTGGTTGTCCCAAATCAAACGGGTTGTTTTTTTGCGGTGGGGGATACAGCGGATTTAGCACGCCAGACAAACCAATTGTTTGACGATCCTTCCCGAAGGGCACAATTCAAAGAGAGTGCCATAAAACGCATTCGTGATCAATTTTCAGTGGAGTCAATGGTGCATCGTCACGCCGAGTTGTACGAACGGATGAAAGAGCGTAGCGGGTCTTGATAAGGCCCCTCGTCGTCAGGATGAACCAACACGGAAGGCATCTAGATTAAGTGGCGGCTTTTTGCCTAATACGATATCCGCCATACACACGGCCGTCGCGGGCGACAAATGAATTCCGCTACGGTAATGGCCGGCTGCGACGAAGAGGTTTGAGGCTTTGGGGTGTCGACCGATCATAGGGAACCCATCAAACGTAAGTGGTCGGAGCCCTGCACAATCTTCGACAATGGTTGCGGCTTCCAATTCTGGAATGATCGAGATCGCAAATTGCTTCAGCGATTCGATCATCGGTTTGGTCGTGCGACAATCGAAACCGGTTTCCTCTTCGCACGAACCGACCAACAAATGCCCATCGTCGCGGGAAAGCAGATAACGATTTCCGATGTTGACAATCGATCGAAGAAGCGGTTGATCGGTTTTGAATACCAAAATCTGGCCGCGGATCGGAATCAGCGCTTCGGAGAGTCCCAGCGATTCACAAACCAACCCTGTCCAACTTCCGCCGCACAAGACGACGGACGCGGATTCAATCCAGCCGGACTCGGTGCAAACGGCGGTCGAATCCGCACTGAATCGCAAGTCTGTCACGTTGGTTTGCTCGATGATCTCAACGCCAGTTTGCTGGCACGCTTGATGAAGAGCCTGGAGGTACGCGGGGGTACAAACCTGGTACTCATCGGGCACCCACCATGCCGAAACATTTGAGAGTTTTGAAAGCCACCGGGCGATTGCCGGTTCCGCAGCCACCAATTGGTCGATTGAAATGTGGTCGCATTCAATTTGCATGTCATTCCAAAAATGGACCATGCCCGCCATGACAGCCTTCTCGCCCGCCGTGTTGCCAAGGTAGAAACCGCCACAGCGACGTAGTCCGATATCCATTCCGGTCGTTTCGGACAATTCGTTCGCCCACTTTGGAAACAGCATATGACTGTATCCACGTAGTCGATCGATCGCATCCGTTGCCGTTTCTAAATTCGCGGGTGGCAAAATTCCGGCCGCAACGCGTGACGTTGAATCGCCAATGCGATTGCGTTCGATAAGTCGGACTTGCTTGCCACGACGTCTCAATTCCCAAGCGATTGACATACCGATCGCTCCACCACCGACGACGGTAACCAGAGGGCTGTCGGGGCTCATCGTCGAACGTTGGTTGGAATCAGTTTTTTTAGTAGACATAACAGATTTAATTTGGTGGAGTGAACATCGTCATCTTTCGCGACGCGAGCGGCCGAGATCATTCAATCAGTATGCGATCGATGGAATTAGCAAGCTTGGCAAGTCGATCGTTTGATTTTCGAGCGGATTTGAGATGAGACCGTAAACGATTCAGTTCAATTACCGTATCAACATCCTCTCGTTCACAAAGCAGATGGCAGGTCAAACGACCCGTCTGAATACGTTTTCGAGTCGTTTCGAGCACGTGGCTTGATCCCCAAGGCATCTCTCTAAATAGACGATCGTAGGAATCACGCCAAGGTGCCGCCAGACCGATTAGATAGTAACCACCGTCGACAGCCGGCCCCAGAACGACATCATGCTCGGCCAAACGATCGGTGGCTTCGCGAACGGTGGAAGGGTCAATCAGTGGACAATCGGCCCCGATCAGAACCAGCGGAGCGGAATCGGCGAGATTGGTGAATTGGGTTTGAAAAAGATTGGACATCCGTGAGCCTAAATCGCCAATGCCCTGATCGACTAAATGCCATTTATTGTTAGGGACGTGAGTTTTCAAGGCATTGGCAAAATGGGATTGCTGTGACAGCGGTGTGATCGCAAGCAGGTGACGGTCAGCGGCATCGTTTAGTGTTTGACAGAGAAAAAGCGTGAAAATTCGATGTAGATGAGCTGCCGCGGCCATCCCAATCGAACTTCCAAGTCGAGTTTTGACGTCCCCAGCATTCCAGTATTTCGCCATGATCGCGATTGTCGCATATCCGTTTTTTCGGTTCGAACGGTTTTGCATCTTTACATCCGATCAGCTAAAACTAGGCTCATGGTGTGCTAGACGTTAGCGTATGAAGAGTTTTTCGTTACGATACACACCGGCAAGCCGTTAATGGTATATGCTTTATGCAAATCGTCCATCCCGTTTTAGGCTGTCACACCCCCCCTGTGCCACGCTCTACCTACTTTCTAAATGCCTAAAATCACCTCGCAACGATTCCTCGAAATGGTCGAGAAAAGCGGTCTTGTGAGTAAAGCGAAATCCGATCGCTTGATCATGAAGGTCCGCGCGAAGCTAGACGGGGGGTTGCCCGAAGATGCTCGTAAGTTGGCAATGGTGTTCAAAAAGCAAGGCCTTTTGACGCAGTGGCATCTCGATAAGTTACTGGCTGGAAAATACAAAGGTTTTTTCCTTGGCCGCTACAAGTTGCTCGGGCACATCGGCACCGGCGGAATGAGCAGTGTCTACGTTGGCGAACACGTTGGATTGCACGACAAACGGGCTTTAAAAGTACTGCCCAAAAAACGAGTTCACGATTCGACTTATTTAGCCCGGTTCCAATTGGAAGCGCAGGCGATTGCTTCGCTGAATCATCCCAATATTGTCACGGCCTACGACATCGACAACGAAGGGGACGTTCACTTTATTGTCATGGAATATGTTGACGGCCTCGATTTACATCAACTCGTGAAACGTGATGGGCCGCTCGATTTTTCAACGGCTGCCGACCTGATTGCTCAAGCGGCACGAGGGCTTGAGCATGCTCATTCGCGTGGCGTGATCCACCGCGACGTCAAGCCAGCCAACCTATTGATTGATGAAAGCGGCCGGGTGCGGCTACTCGACATGGGATTGGCACTCGTTTTGGCTGGCGAAGAAGACTCACTAACGGTCGCCAACAACGAAAACGTGCTGGGCACCGCTGACTACCTAGCACCCGAACAGGCGCTCAACAGTCATACGGTCGATCATCGTGTCGACATCTACGGACTCGGATGCACGTTCTATTATCTGCTTACCGGGCGTCCGCCGTTTAGTGAGGGTACGTTGGCCCAAAGGATTGCGAAACATCAAACCGAAATGCCTACCTCGATTCGCACCTTGCGTCCTGATTGCGCAGGCGAGCTAGAAGGCATTTGCGTCAAGATGATACAAAAAGACCCTGTGTATCGTTATCAAACGGCAAAGGATATCGCGGAAGTCCTGGAGAGATTTGTTGCTCGGGTGCCACGTGGCGCGAACTTGGTCGCTGGTTTGGGAGAAACGCCCTCGTACGACGAATCGGCAAGTTCTTCGTCACTAGGCTTGGACGATAGTTCGAAATCCACGAACCCGGCAGGAGAATCTTCAGGTTCGATCTCGAGTGCTCGCTCCGCATTGCTCCACGGTGATGGGATCAGCAGCAGTGATAGTGGGCGAATGGTCAACGTGCGACCGCGTCCCGATTTATTGGATGGTAGCTTTATTGATATTCAAGCCGAGTCTGGGTATCGTCCAAGTTCAAGCATCCGATCCTCCTCATCCCGAGCGAGCGATGCATCGAAAGTAGATGAATCGTCCAAGTTCACACAATCGCCGTCTACCCTTGGCCGGTCCGGGCGTTCGGGCGTCCACCTCGGCGATGAATCAGACATCTATGGGCATCCCGACGAGCGAAGCGGTCGAGGCAGCAAATCGGGAAATCGGTCGGGCCGCTACCGAAAACAAAATGGGGTCGACCCCTTGCTACTCGGTGCGGTAGCATTTGCGCTGTTCATCATCGCCATCGCCATCGGTTTTTACTTGGCGCGTCTGACTTCCTAGGCTTTGTCCGAACCGGAGGGCTCCCCCTCCAAGTAAACCCCAAATGACCAAAACGAATGGCCTGCAAAGGGTCAGCCCCCTTTTGACAAAGCCTCGTCGCCACGAAGAGAGTTCCCAGCCTTGACTGTCATTCTTGATCGGCCCTACCAATTTATCCCGCCAAACCGCAACGACCTATGGCCAGCGTTCATCCAAAAATTTCGCATCTTCGATTATTATTTGCGAAAGAAAGAGGGGGTGGTCAGCTATGATTGCCGCAACATCGAGCGGTTGAAACAATCAATTGCATCGGGTGCTGGCGTCTTGTTGGCTCCAAATCATTGCCGTTATGCCGATCCATTGGTACTGGGGTGGTGCTCTCGACATTCCGGACGTCATGTTTACGCCATGGCGTCATGGCACCTGTTTAACAATGGGTGGTTTGATGCGTTTGCCATTAACCGAATGGGCGGTTTTAGCATTTTTCGTGAAGGCTCCGATCGACAAGCACTCGAAACGGCCATCGAAATACTTGTCGAAGCCCATCGGGCCTTGATCCTCTTTCCCGAAGGCACTACCAATCGAACCAACGATGCACTGAAGCCGCTGCTTGAAGGTGTCACCTTTATTGCTCGTACGGCATCGCGCCGCCGACACAAAAAAGATGGTGGCAAAACCGTCGTTCATCCGGTCGCAATCAAATACCTCAGCGTTGACAAAATTGATGATTGGGCCAATGCTCAGCTTAGCCAAATCGAATCGCAATTGGGCTGGCAGAAACCGGTGAGCCTACCACTGTTGGGGCGAACCCTTCGTGTTGTCGAAGCACTGCTAGCATTGCGAGAAGTCGAGTACTTCGGCAAGTCGCGCACCGGGCCTTTGCCGGCAAGACGAGACGAATTGATTGAACATTTGCTCTCAAGCACTGAACAGCGGATGAAGTTGGAGAATGCCGTATCGGACGCCAATGAATCAAACGTTCGCGCTCGAGTGCGAGTTATCCGAAGCGAAGTCCACACGCGATGGTTCTCGAGGAATCCAAACGACCAAGAGAAACGAGCGCTAAGAGGGGATTTGGCTGCCGCCGATTTGGCTCAGGAATTATTCTCGTACCCCGATAATTACTTGCAGGAGGAAACCGTTACCGACATGCGACTTGTCGAGACGATCCAGAGGATGCAGGAAACCCTGTTTGGAAAAGCGGATTCGAGTATCCCGCTGCATGCGGTGATCGAAGTCGATGAATCGATCAATGTTCCCGCTGAAAAAGCTCCGCGCGGAGTCGAAGACCCCATTTTGACATCGATCCGCGAATCGTTAACCGCTTTGTTGGAAAATCTCTCCGGCGAAGCCCGCCCGGTTGCCTAGCCCGGATGATTCATGGGCTTGCAAATTGTTTTGCCAACGTCTACGCCTTCAAGCGTTTACGTTCATTGCTCGAAAAACAGTCTGCGAATCATCCGGGCTAGGGGATAAGAAAACGGGGTTGTGAAACAACTAAAGGTTTCGTATTATTGTCTTTTCAACCCGCAAGGACGTGGACAATCGACGATGCACCAACCACCTACCCGCTGGCACCTCGACGCTTCCCCGTTTGCTCCGCAAGCTGGCTTCACCGTGCTTGAATTGTTGGTTACCGTATCGATAATTGGCGTGCTTGCCGGCCTTTTGCTTCCGGGGCTCGGGTCTGCACGCGAATCGGCTCGGCGAGTTCAATGCACCAGCCATCTGCGCGAGATTGGGCTGGCTTTACACAACCATCACGACGCCAACGGGACTTTGCCGGTCGGATGGAAGTTCGATCCCAGTATCCAGTCAGCATACGGTTGGGCCGTGCCATTGCTTCCGTATCTGGAGCAGCCCGCGTTGTTCAGCCGCATGGATTGTCAACAACGCGTTGGCGCTCCCGTTCACGACGCCGTCCGCGCGACTCCGTTGCCGATCATGCTTTGCCCGTCAGATATCACCGAGCCAACCTTCGTGTTATACGAAGAGGATGGGGATAAAGAGGATGACGAGAAAGAAGGCAATGACTTTTCGGCTGCCATGTTGCACGTGTTAGAGCCTTCGATAACGTCACCTTTGGTTCGCTTACCCACCGCCAACTACGTCGGGATGTTTGGAACGATGGAAGCCGACGATTCGGTTCCCGCCCCGCTCGGGGACGGTGCATTTCTTGAAAACAGGCCGGTTCGATTTCGCGATTTCGCTCGCGGACTTTCCAACACGATCATCGTTGGCGAACGCATGATGGCGCAAGTGCCCTCGACTTGGTTGGGTGTTGATTTGGCCGGTGAAGACGCTGCGGCGCGTTTGGTCGGATCGGCTCTCGAAGGTATCAACAACCCGCTGGCGGATGAGTGTGATTATTCGAGCCGTCATCCCAGTGGTGCGAACTTCTTGTGGGGTGATGGGCACGTATCGTTTGTCACCGAAGACGTTGACTTGCCTTTGTATCACCAATGGGCGAAGTTGCGTGACCGGTGATTTGCTCGCCCCTCTCTCGCAGCATTCCATTTCTAAATCCATAAATTCATTACGATATATTTCCAAAATGTCACGAACCGAAAAACTCGTTGAGTTGACCAAGTGTGAAGCGGAAGTCATGGACATTGTCTGGGACAAGGCCAGCGTGACCGTTAGTGATGTTGTCGAAGCAATCGACCGTGATCTGGCGTATACGACCGTGCTGACGACGATGAAAATCTTGGAAGACAAAAAGATCGTTCGCCGCGGGCCCAAGATCGGCCGAGCGTTCACTTACATAGCCATGGTGTCGCGAGAGCAGGTTCGCGAGGGCATGATCAAATCGTTGGCCAACCAATTGTTCGGTGGTTCGACGCGGTCGTTAGTGCTCAGCCTGCTGCAATCCAATTCGGTTTCTGCTGACGATATCGCTGCAGTGAAGCAAGCGGCTGACCAGTTGGGAGATTCGTAGTGGATTCCCGGCTTGTGTTTGAAGTTGGTTGCGCATTGTGCTTGCAAATCACGGTTGTGATCTTGGCCACGTTTCTGTTGCAGCGATGGGTCGCGGACGCCAGATCACAGTGCCGGTTGTGGACGATCTGTTTCGTTGGTGTGATTGTCCTGGTCGCCACCGCATTTCTATTGCCACATCGTCGACTGTTGCATTTCCCTGGTGGCTTTTCTCGCGAAACCATGTTAGGCGTCGTCGTTTGGCAAACCCGATTTTCGATTGTCCTGGCTAGCGTTTGGATGATTGGTGCCACTCGTTCGATTTTGCGTCGCGTGATTTTATGCTTCGAGGTGTTGCGGTTCTTGAAAATGCACTGTGAGCCCATTGATGCAGTGGAGTTGCTGGCACGAGCTAACGTAACGTCGCATGACGACGACAAACTTTCAATTCTAACGAGCGATAAAATCCAGGGGCCGTTCTGTTGGCAGTTGCACCAACCGGTGATCGTCTTGCCGAGTTTTCTGCTCAGCGATGATGAACTCACGTTGCGACACGTTCTGTTACACGAGATCGAGCACTTACGAACGCAGCACCCGATGCAACATTTCCTGCAGGGCGTTTGTTCGACGCTGTTCTGGTTTCATCCGTTGGTCTGGATGGCTGCTGATAGAGCCGAACTGACACGAGAGTACCTATGTGATGAGGTGGCAGCGAAGACCGCCGGTAAGTTCAGCGCCTATTTGCGGACGCTAGCCAAAGTTGCCGAGCGTTGCAGTGGCGTATCGTGTACCAACGCACCGGAGGGGACATTGGCATTCGGCAATCAGCCCAGTGCCTTGATCCGTCGCAGTAACCGATTGGTCAAATTGGCCGAGAGTGAAAAGCCACAATCGCGATGGCGACCGATCGCGGCAATGGCTGGCCTATTGCTTTGCACGGCGATCATGCAGCAAATTTGGTTGCCGACCAACGCAATGGCGTCACAGCGAAGTGATTGGTCGCCATGGCCGACATGGACAGCCGGGGTATTGCATCAAGCAAACCTGCATGTTCGCGATTTTGAAATGTTCGAAGACGGCGTGCACATGCATGAACTGCTGTACGAGGATATCTAAGCCGGACACGCTGTGAAGCTTTCTTCTTTCGTTCTACGGCGTGGCGATTGGGACCACGAGCGCAAACGGCCCACCGCGATGGGCCTCGCCCGCGCGGAAAAATGATAACCGGACCGATGAAGGCGAGCGGCAATTCGCATCGAATTACTAACTACTTAAAAGTTGGGGTTGCGGCAATGCCGTCACCCATCGTACTTTTCGCATCGGCTGAATTACTAAGACCATCGTAGAAAAGGGTGCAAGGATGCACGACAACGATCAAAACCAAAAGTCAATCTCACTGATCTTACCAGCTTGGAACGAAGCCGAGGTGATTGCCACGGCCGTCGCGGAAGCGGACGCTGCACTCTCACAACTCACCGTTGACTATGAAATTATCGTGGTCGACGATGGGAGCACGGATGACACAGGAAGTATTGTTCGCAAGTTGGCGATGGCGAATGATCACGTGCGGTTGGTAGAGCATTCGCCCAACCAGGGCTACGGCGCTGCAATCCGATCGGGATTTGCGTCGGCCGACAGCGACTTGGTCGTGTTTACAGATGCGGATTGCCAGTTCGATTTGACAGAACTCGATCGGTTCGTGCTGTTGTCGAATCGCTACGACATCGTTTGTGGTTATCGCATCGACCGCAAGGACACACCGCTACGTTGTTTGTACTCGAAGGTCTACAACTTACTGGTTCGGTTAACGCTAGGAACGGGTGTTCGCGACGTTGATTGCGCGTTGAAATTGTTTCACCGCGATGTGGCCAAGAGGATTCAGATTGCCGGCAATGGTTTTCTGGTAAGCTCCGAGATGTTGGTTCAGGCTCGGCGAATCGGTTGCAGTGTCTGTGAAGTCGGCGTGTCGCATCGACCGCGAATGTTGGGCGAGAGCACCGTGTCGGTACAGCACATCCCGAAGGTCCTCACGTCGCTGACTCGATATTGGTGGAACGAGATTCAGTTCCCAGCGGTTGTGGCGCCACGCCCCGTAGACAATTGGGTGAAGAGTGTCGCCATCTCGGCCGACGAGGCGGAGGATCGAAAGTCCTGGCGACTTCCTATGCTGCAAATTGGACTACTTCTGATTGCTGCGGTCTTCATGCTGACGAATCTCAGTTACCCTCTCATTGACCGCGACGAAACGCGGTACGCCGAAATCCCCAGAGAGATGATTGCAACGGGCAATTGGATTTTGCCTCAGTTGAATTTCCATACCTATTACGACAAGCCGCCGCTGGTGTATTGGTTGTGTGCGATCAGCTTTAAATTGTTCGGCATCAGTGAAGCATCGGCGAGAT
The DNA here is from genome assembly GCF_007860185.1 of Novipirellula aureliae. Classification (NCBI taxonomy): domain Bacteria; kingdom Pseudomonadati; phylum Planctomycetota; class Planctomycetia; order Pirellulales; family Pirellulaceae; genus Novipirellula; species Novipirellula aureliae. The sequence continues at coordinate 67,906 of NZ_SJPY01000009.1, read as the reverse complement.
TGGTTCCGTCGCTAGCAGCACTGGCGACTCTCGCTTGCACAATGTTCTTTGGTTCACGGATATTTGGGCGGCGAGTTGGTCTGTTCGCCGGAGTGGTGTTGTTCTTGTCGGTCGGCTTTGCGTTTACGAGTCGGTACCTATTGCTCGACGGCGTTTTGACGCTGTTCGTTTCCCTGTCATTGTTCACTGCCTATGAAGCGATCCGCGTGAACCCTTCTTCTCGAAGCGTTCCGAGCGGCAGGGGGAAATTAGTGCTCGGCTGGTGGATCGCGTCGTCCGTTTTCATCGGTTTGGCGTTGCTAACGAAAGGTCCGATTGCAATCGCGCTTTGGCTGCCGCCGGTGTTTGCGTTTGCCTGGCTATCGGAAGCAGACGCGAAACCGCGGTGGTGGCACTATGGTTTACTCGGTGCTGTCGCGGCAATGATTGCCATGCCGTGGTTCATCCTCGCCCATCAGCAAGATCCGACTTTCTTATGCCAATTCTTCTACAAACATCATTTCGCACGTTTCGCCGGAGAGTTTCATCCAAAGCCGATCTGGTTCTTTGTTCCGGTCCTGCTGATTGCCGGCCATCCTTGGTCGTTCTTGACAATACCCTACGCCAAGTTTTTAGTTGGACGTGGTGAAACGACTCGAGCCAGACGTCCACCGGCGTTGGGATTTATGTTGCTGTACAGTCTTTGGTGCTTTGCGTTCTTTTCGATCTCCGCTTGCAAGTTGCCAACCTATTTGTTGCCTGCCGCACCACCTTTGGCGCTGATGCTCGGACACTACCTGAATGAAATTCTACAAGACTCGGGCAACCCGACCGAATTCTTCTTCGCTCGGTTGTGGTCTGCACGAACGGCGACCGCCACCACTTGTGTCGCAGGAGTCTCGTTCGTCTTGTTCGTCGTCGTTTGGACCGGAGATTCCAACTTTGCGTTGTTCGGGTGGGCAACCATTTGGGCGATGTGGTTGATGGTTTCATTGCTGCCAATGGCCGACCGTCATCAAGCCAAGATTGCATGGGCTTCTTCGACCGGAGCAGCTTTCCTTTTCACCGTGATGGTGATGCACCAAATGGTGCCTGCGTATAGTCGCTCGCAAACGCTGTTTGGCGAAACCTCGCCTTTGGGCGATCAGTTGGCGGTTGCGAAGTCTTTGCCGATTGCAACCATCGACCATGAATTTTCCGAAGTGCCATTCTATTTGGAAAGGCGAGATATCCCGAACTTTTTGAATGTGAATGACACGGGTGTAGCCGACTTCGTTTCGCAGGCAGGAATGTCGATCTTGATCGTCGATGACCTCATCGGGCCGAACGATCTAGCCGATCAGTTGCCTAAGACTGCAAAACTGACCAAAATTGGGCACCGCGGATCGGCGCTGATCTACCAAGCAACCAACACAGCAAGCCCGCCGCAAATGGCCTTGGTGCCCGATGGCCAAGCCCAAGGAGCCCAGCGATGATGTGGTTGATTCGATGGTTCTTTGCAGTGCGACCTTTGTTCCGCTGCTCGGATGAATGCAACCCTCGTGATTCGCTGCTCATTCAGCAGATGGCAGGACGATTGGAGGCAAGAGATAAGGTCCGTCGTCAAGCTTCAATCCAGTGTACAAACGCCCGTCGGGCGTGGCATAAGGATGGGAGAGTGGAGACGAAAGGGGTTGGCCAGATCAGCATATTGGGGACGATCCCGCTTCGGATCACTCGCGACCTCATCACCCTATTTTGTGTGTCGTTGTTTGTCATCACGACGTTGGTGATGTTCGTCGGTGTAGCACGTGAGGCGATCAATCAAGGACTCGGGCCAGTGGGCGTGATGCAGCTGATACCGTTTTCTCTTCCCAATGCTCTCTCGTTAGCGGTTCCCGGTACAGCTTTGTTCAGTGTTTGCAGCGTTTATGGTCGTATGTCAGCAGACAACGAATTGGTTGCGATGCAGTCGGTGGGGATCTCGTTGTTGCCGGCGATGGTTCCCGCCATCGTGTTGACCGCCATCATAAGCATCGCGACCGTGGGGCTGATTAACGTTGCGTTTACTTGGGGATTCCATGGGGTTCAGCGTGTTGCCTTATCATCGGTCGAGAAAATCGCTTACAACAAACTCCGCCGTGATCATAACTTTCAGCACGACTGCTTTTCCATCTCGGTTCGCGATGTCCAAGGACGTGATTTGGTTGAACCGAAAATCAAAATCCTGCGAACGGGGGCCGAACCAGTCCATATCACCGCCCGCACCGCACAACTGACCTATCGTCCTGACGACGAAAGCCTGCAAGTAAGTATTACCAGCGGGAAAGCAGACATCGGTGGTGTGGCGTCGTTCCATTTCCCAGACACGTTTGTGCAAACCATTCCACTGGGGTTGGAATCGAGTCACAACTTGCTGACCGCACATCCCTCTCATATGTCCATGCGAGATTTGCCAAAGGCGTCGCTGCGCCAATCCGACGACGTGCGGTGCCGAGAGAACGAAATCGCCGTCCGCGTTGGCTTCAGTCTGCTGTCCTCCCACCTCGACGAAATCAGCGATTCCGATGCGATTGCACGTGACGCTGGTGTCGAGCAAAGCCGAAAACGTGTGCATCGTCTCGATACGGAAATGAATCGGCGTTGGGCCAGCGGATTCACTTGTCTGGCAATGTCGATGATTGGCATTCCACTGGCGATCCGCATGAAAACGTCCGACACCATGACGACGTTTGGCCTCGTCTTTCTTCCAACGGTGCTGATCTATTACCCAATCTTCGCTTTGACGTTGGACATGGCGAAGGGCGGCCAATTGTTCCCACAAGGTGTTTGGATCGCCAATTTACTGTTTATCGTCGTCAGTATCATGATGATGCGCCGACTTGTTTATCAACCCGCGTGACTTCTTATGTATGTACCTTACAAATCGAAATTGCGGCGAGTATGGAGAGAGCACTTTCCCGCCCGAACTCAGCACGCAGCTTCCGTCGCTTCGAGCTGGTCCCGACAGCAACGGCTCGTTGCCTGGGCAACGTTGATACTAACTGCCTGCGTGGTGTTGATGCCAAACTTGGCATACCCGTTGATCGAACCTGATGAGACACGGTACGCACAGATTGCGATTGAGATGAATGAAGCTCGTGATTGGGTTACGCCGACGCTTGACGGGCGAGCATATCTGGATAAGCCTCCTTTGATGTATTGGTTGACGGCATTGTCGTTCCAGATGTTCGGTACGAACGAAACGGCAGCGAGACTGCCGTCGATGTTAGCGGCCCTCGCGACGATAAGCCTGACGTTCGGTTGGGGCAGTCGTATTGTCGGACGTCGTTCGGCTTGGCTGGGCGCAATGTCGTTATCGCTATGTGGCGGATTTATGCTAGCGGGTCGGTTTCTCATTTTGGATTCGCTGCTGGCGTTCCTTACGACCACTTGTTTGCTTTCCGGCTACATCGCCGTGCGAGGCAAAGACCATCGCCCGGGTTGGTGGATGGTCTCGGGGGTAGCTTGCGCTTTGGGGGTGCTAACCAAAGGCCCTTTGGCATTCGTGTTGTGTGCGCCGCCTTTCGTGGTGAGCGGTTGGCTGCGAGCCGATCACAGTCGCACTCGGGTCTTGCACTGGGTCGCGTTTGTCATGCCGATGGTCGCAGTGTGCGTTCCGTGGTACGTCGCAGTGGCGAAATTCAATCCCCAGTTCCTGGACTATTTCTTCTGGGAACATAACTACCAACGTTTCATGCAGGGATCAAACCACGAACAACCGTTTTGGTTCTATGTGCCAGTGGTATTCGCGGCGATGTTCCCAGCCTCGTTGTTGTTACCGTCGGTCGGCGTGTTTTTAGTCAGTTCGAGCAATCGGAAACGCTCGCTAAGGTCAAAGGATCTCGGCTTTCTCGTTTGCGCCGCGTTCTGGATGTTGGCCTTCTTTTCGGCAGCCCGTTGCAAATTGCCAACGTACATTTTGCCCGCATTACCATTTCTTTGTCTGACGATGGGCGTCATGCTAGATCAGACCGTATTTCGAGCCGGGTCCGTCGATCGGATCACGAACTATTTAAAGCCATTCCCGCAGCGAGCAACGCTGATTCTGTTGGCCTCTTGTGCGGCGGTAACGGGCGTCAATATCTTCCTCAACGACAGTGTTTTCCTTGTCGATGTGCTCGCGTCGATCGTTTGCGTTGCATCATGCATTTTTGTCGTCATCCATTGGAATCGCGACATCGCTTTCGGTCGCTTGGCTTGGGCCGGTACCACAGCGGTTGCGGTCGGAGTGTTGATGCTCGTGTCGACGGTTTTGCTACCAACGATTTCAAACGAACGATCGGTTTTTGTCGAAACACAGCGAGTAGCGGGCACCCATCCGAAGGCGGTGATTGTATTCTTTGGCGAAAACTCGCACGGCGCGAGGTTTCATTTGTCGACACAGCAAACGTTAGCCTTTCCGATCGAGTGCGAAGAAGAATTCGTTGGCTTCGCGGCAGAACAAGACGATTTTATTCTGGTCACTGACGACGCTCGGATCGAACGGACTCGCCAGAAGCTTGAAGCAACACATCGGTTGACCGCCTCGCCGCGACACCAACACGTCTATCAAGCGACACGAGTTATCCGAACCGCTGGATCGGTCGCTTGTGCGGAAAAGGTGAGTCGTTAACTCGTTTCATGCGGCTGGCGGAGCGAAGCGACACCAGTTTCAAACGGGTGCCGAGTACACACCGATCCCGAAGGCGACAAAATGGGGCGCTCCGTTTGCAGCTGTTAATCTGAACGTTCGCGAAGCCGTCGATTACGACGGTGCGACGACGGTGCAAGCGGGATGGTCTTTCCATCGTCCAAAGTCAGGACGACGCCTCCGATTCGGCGGTCACATCGGTAAGGACTCGTTACCTCGTCCACGCCCCAAAACGAGACCTTGACGCACCACGAATGGTTCGGTTGCCATCCATTCCGGTGACACGCGCCACCGGCAGCGGATGTTTCGGGCTCCGGGCTAGGGTGAAACTTGACTTACCAATTGATCTCGGCCAACGCTGGTCTTGCCGATCGCTGCCAGTCGTTTCATTGCAACGTCCCGCATTCCCCAGGAAGTATCGACGCTCGCAACACTGTCCGCATTGCCAACCGCATCGACCAACGCGACCAAGGAATGGCCGGTTCCAAATCCGATCTCCAAAACCGACTCGCCCTGATTCAATGCAAGTGATTCCGGATCACGCTCGCGAGCCACGCACTCTCTCCCGTCCGCGATCAGATCCCATGCATGACTGATTCGGTCATAAAACCCCTAGCCCGGATTATTCACGAGACACCAAACAAAAAGGGCCTTTCTTGCGTCTAAGTGTTTAACAACAAAGCACTTTCGACAAACAAGGAAGACCCTTCATGAGTTTACAGTCTGCGCAGCAATTTGTCTTGGGCTTTTGGGACAATAAACCGATCGAATTTGAGCAAGTCGAGGAGAATCTATCCTCCGATGGCGGACTGATCGCCTTCTATCAGCTCGATCAAAAACTCGGTTGGACAAAATCCCTGGCGAACCTCATCTCCGACCCGCGATCCGACCCCACTCACACCGCTCTGTCGATCGTTCGTCAACGCATCTTCGGGATCATCGCGGGATACGAAGATCAGAACGACCACGACTCCTTGCGAAGCGATCCTGTCTTCAAACTTATCGCCGAACAATCACCCGACGGCGACGACTTGGCCAGCCAACCGACGATCTCACGATTGGAAAACTCGGTCACTGCAGGCGATCTCCTCAAAATGGAAGACTGGTTCATCGATCGTTTTGTGGAGTCCTTCACCGAAGAGCCTAACGAGCTCACGCTGGATATCGATACGTTTGATGATCCTGCTCACGGTAATCAACAACTCGTCCTCTTTCACGGTTTCTACAACCAGTACCAGTATCAAGTCCGTGCGATCACGTGTGCCGAGAACGACATGATCGTGTTGCCAAGTTTGCTGTTCGGCTCGGCTCACGCCAGCTTGGGAGCTGCCGACGATCTGGCCCGAGTCATTGAAAAGATTCGCCAGCGATTCCCGCATGTGACCATTCACGTTCGTGCCGATTCAGGGTTCGCGGTCCCTGAAATGTATGACACATTGGAACGGCTCGATGGCGTTCTCTACAGCATCGGCTATCAGATGAATGCACGCGTCAAACGCGAAAGTAGCGAGCTTTTGCAGCAAAGTGTGGCCGCGTTCGAATCCTCCGGCGAGTCTCAACGGAACTTCCTCTTGCTTGATTACCGAGCGAAAGGTTGGCCGCGATCTCGCAGCATCGTGGTCAAGTGCGAGGTTCAATCCCAAGGGACTAACCGCCGCGCTGTGGTTACCAATCGCCCGGGTGTGAGTGTTTGTCCGGGCGGCGTTTATGACGAGTACGCCGATCGTGGCGAGAGCGAAAATCGTAACAAGGAACTCAAGTGTGAATTGTGTTGTGATCGCCTCAGTGACCATCGTTACATGGCCAATCTGTTCCGCGTGATGATGCACAGCGTTGCGGCGAACTTGCTGGTGCGAATTCGGCAGATTGTCGAGAGAGTGCCTGAGATTGATGAGTTCGCCAATGCTGAGATTCCTTTAGAAGCTCAGTCGCCTGGGGTCAAGCGTCGTCATCACACTCGCCGCCGTCGCCGCGACCCTTTGGGAGAGGGTCACGCTTGCACGTGGCGGACTCACGTGATCAAGGTCGCGTGCCGAGTGATCGTCCGCACGCGGCGAGTCCGCGTGCAATTCTCATCGAGTTGGCCGTGGGCCAATCATCTGGGGCGTGTTGCGGATCTGCTATCGGGCTACGCTCGGCCCGACCTCAACAGTGCCTAAATCTGCCAGAGGCGAGACGAAATTCTGAATGGGGGTAAGGGGGCGGTCCGCGCGGATCGAGCACCAAAGCACCTACCCCAGCGAATCTCACCCAAATTCTTTCAAACGTTCTCAAATCAGAACGCTCGTGAATAATCCGGGCTAGTCAGCCTGCATTGTCGATCTGGCGGCAAGCCTCTCACTCGTGTTGCTCGAAACGTTCCCCGACCAGAGACAGACAATGGAACTAACGGCGGAGGGCCAACATCGGATACGAATGCTACCGGGCAGATCCACAGCCATCTTCACAGCCATCGCCGATTGCGGCTTTGGCGGTTCAGGCACGGCCAAAGAAACCGGAATGCATCTTGCTAACGATTTGGGTTGGTGATGCTCGATGTCAGAGCGGCTGCCGCAACGCTTCGCGCGCCAGTAATAGAAAGATACCTGCGAGACACCTACGTTGAGGCAGAACTGACGAACAGTGATGTCGAGGCGATCGAATCGAGCGAGCCGATCGTCCCAAGCTTGGGCGGCATTGGTTTGAGACATAGGATCTCCCGTTTGAGAAACGTGGCGAAACCCATCACCTTAACACTCGCGTCTACAATGGTTCTGGTGGCACCAACGTCCGGATTATGTTTCATTCGCCACCGCAATTTGCTCAGTATGAGACGATGCCATCTTGGCCCTATCGCAAACCGACTGGACGCGTCGATTGCCATGCTCCGCTTTGACGAATTGTACCCGTAGATTGACACGACGGAGTTGCCCGCCGATGCGTGTCCAAAGCCTCGCATTGGCTCGATGCCGAATTGACCGCCACCCGTGTCGGAGCCAGTCGCGAAGGTGGCGTGCCATTATGTCCTCGACCAGTTGGTCCGTCACAACCAGGGTCACGATAGCGCCGCCGGAACAATGTCGTAGGCCGCGGTCAATTGCCATCAAGTGCATTCGCTGTAGAGACGCCCGAGGATGCGAATCCGCCGCCTCTTGTAAAACGCGACCAGCGGGGGTCTGGAGCGAAAACGCCCAGCCCCCGACTTGGCCGCGATTGGAACAGTGACCGCCGCAGAACAGTTCCAGCTCGCGGTGCTGGTGTTGCCCTGGGCGATTCTGCTCCGGCCTTACTGAATCTTCGATTGACTGCTGTCCAATCGGTAATTGCTCAAAAAAAACATGTGAATCGGCGAAGCCATTCGCAAAACACTGATGCTGTCCTATCACGCTCCTAGGTCGTGTAATAGCTACATACCGTCTCGTACGGATCCAATGGTGACTATGGGCTATACTCCACCATTTTTGGATAGTTTGGATATTAGGGGTTTCATCGAATCCCATCATCCTCGCCTCCAGAGTGATCCGGTCATATGTAGGATTAACGTCTAATTGCTGGTAAGCTGCCCCCATCTGCCTAATCCATCCCTCGATTACCTGATTAGCTCGGATAGACGGTAAGTCTTTTTCCCAGCACTGATACAGGTTAGCTCTTAGTTTGGACCACGCTTTGGCAGCTATCCGTACGCTTAACCGTCCTGACACTTTCCTCACACTATAACCGAGCCATTCGGCACTCTTCCCGTGCTGCATGTTAATAGCAGTTTTTCCCGGGTCTCCCTTTAGCTGAAGACCTATATCCAGGAGTCTGTTTCTTAATTGCTTACAAAGGGTTGTTGCCTCTTGTTTATTTGTGGTTAGGATCAGAAGATCATCCACAAAGCTCAGTATTGGGGTTTCGCCATGGTGTTTATTCCACCATCGGTAAAGTGTGTGATCTAGGAATAGGTTTAGCATTTCGCCTGAAAGTGGGCTGCCTTGTCTTATTCCTATTCTACTCAAGACATTACCACGGATAACAGTTTCCATCAGCCGGCAGAGGGCGTCACACGGGATGCGTTTCCGTATGACGTCCATCAACCGGCCAATGGGAACATGGTCAAATGCACCACGGATGTCCTCGCACAGCCAGACCCATCTGTTTTGGTCGTGGCTCAAATGTTCGGCTACCGCTAGTGCCTCTTCCCTTGATCGTCCTGGGTAGCGAGACCCAAAACATAGATCGGAGTAGGTCGGACTTAGGTACGGCCGTATAGCTTGTAAGATCGCTCGCTCTACCACGCGGTCCTCAATATTTTGGATCCGCAGTTCGCGGAAATCCGTTGGGGCGTGCCCCGGGGGCGTGGTATCGGTAGCAATCTTCGGGATGCGAACGCTGCGGGTCGGTCCGGGGCAGAAACTTTCAGACTTCATCGCGGCGGAGAGCACATTTGCAAGCTCCCACCGCGACTTGTCATCTAGGTCTTCACCCCTTACGCCGCTTGGTCCCGGAGCTTTGCCTGGGACGGCGCACTTATCGATTGCAATACGGATATTCTTAGCATCAACTGCCCGGGCCAGCAGTTTTTGAGCGAATGCGTTGCGTTCGCATTTGCTGCTCCGGGCGGCTTGGTTGGCTTCTACTTCATGACGGCGCAAGAAACCTTCGCGGTCCGTGTGACGGATCGCATAAGGATCATGGCGGGCATGAGCGCTGGCGGGGCTGATTGAGGCCGCCCGCCAGGCCGGCCGGTCATACATTGTTAGGTCTCCTTTGATTCGTTGATGCGGATTGCCGATTGCGTCGCGATCGCTTTCGGCGGGAATAAGATGAATTTGAGTTACGGATGCGAGCTCCTTGGGTGTCTTCCGTGTCTTGAGTACTCCATGCGTCGAGCGCCGTAAGCCGACTAAGGTTTGCCAACTCGAAACCGGCCTGCCTGTAACCCTCGAATCGCTGCCGACACTCGGCTGCGAGGATGTCGTTGCTTTCGTCCAAAAGGTCGATGATCGTGGTACGCGTTGCGCTGAACCGTGAGATTCGCAGTAAGGAAAGCGGTAGGCTGCCGCTTGCGACAATGATAAAATCAGCAGCGATTCGACCCTGGTGGGCTATCGCCGTGCTAGTTACGATGTCACGAGGGCTCAGCTCTGTATCAATGTCGTCGATTTCTTGATAAGCGTCAGAGATGGATCGAATCATCCATGCTGATGGTAGCATGCGTTTCAAGATCTCACCATGAGCCCTCGATTCCACCCAAATCTTGATCATCTGCCCTGCCACGCCTAGCGACGGGCCAAAATCCAAACCGTACTCGAGCAAACTCTCGGGATCACGTCGCGCAACGGCATCAGCCATCCTCGCAATCGCCAGGTTTCTATCCTCAAACCGATAGATTTCTTCCGTTCGTGTTCGGCGATTCTGCGAGATGATTCGCTGCGGCGCTCGATAAGACGCGGCATGCAGAATAGGCGGCAAGTTTTTCGCAGCAAGAGGTGGGTAGATGACCGGACCGGCAAGATGCTCGAAACGCATGAGGTTCGCTTTCGTTCTCGCTGTCTCGCCAGGGTTGGCGAACGCAAAAACCCGATGCCGATAGCAAACCGAAAGCTGCTCAAGGATCTCGTAGCGGTATGACTCAGCCGCATCCTCCAAAATGATAGCGTGCCAATCCTCCTGGTAGCAGTTTGCGAATGCACGGTGGGTGCCAACAACCACGCGAGTGGTGTCGCGCCATGCGGTTCCATGGACGGCCTTGGCTTGGCTACCAAACTCACTTATGCAATCCGCCCCCTCAGCCGCGTCTGCTTTCCTCGCCGTGATAACGAAGACCTTGGCACAACGAAAGAAACTACAAACCGCTGCAATCAGCTTCCAACGTCGGCGGCCACGCAGCACCTCAATAACCGATTCGGTGGGAAGACGGATTGCGTCCGCAAATCCGGAGGCAACGCCCTCTACGGTCTTTGCGTCCGATTCGGAAACCTTAAACCAACGCGGATCGAAATACCGTCGATCGACAATGCTCGCTGCGACGGCTCGATTTTGCAGTTCGCGATTCAGTCGCGGCACTAAGCCAGTAGGTATAAAAAACGTGCCGTGTTTTTGCCAACAAAGGCTGATTGGACGCATCTTAAACTGGATCGTGCCGACGTCAATTGCACTCGGCTCTATCGTTTCATAGACCAGCGTCTCGGAGGCGATAGCTTGTAACTGATCGCCGACCTTAGAAAAGGTTCCAAGGATCTCGATCGTATACGGAGCGGGCGAGGCCCCGTCGAAAAGCGCGAGGTAATGGCCTGATTGTGTCGACATAATATCTCGTGAGGACGGCAGTTAAAAACCGTCAGGGTTGTCGCTCGGACACCGTGTCCGGCTAAGTGTGGAAATGGTAAACAAAAACCGCCAAATTTGCTTTTGGCATTATCTGTTTTGAAACACAGTTTGCGGCGTTACGAACTCTCACATAGCGTCGCTTCGCCGTCGCGAACAGCAGTGCATGTTTGGATCATTCGATCAAGCGTTGCGACAATATCCAAATCCACGGCAGCTGTGCCTACGATTGAATCGATATCGTCGTCGAGCCAGTTCAGAAACCATGCCGCGGTGTCCAGAAATTCGTCGTACGGATTGACCTCGGTGTCCGTTTCGACGCCCACGGCGTGGCTTGTCGGTTTTTCATCGAGCGCGGATTTAATAAGTTTTTTCGGATGCACTCCAGTTAGTATTTTGGCCTCGATCGACTCTAAGGTTGCGCGATCTAATCGCTCGCATTTGAGGGCCAGGACCAAACCGACCTCGCCGCGGTCGACGCAGTCTTGCAACCAAGTCGGCAGCCTGAGCAGTTGGATATAGCGGTCGACGGTACGACCGCTCATTGAGCCACCGATCGATTTAGCAATGCGATCACGGAGTTGTGATGCCGTCGGACGACTGCGACAACCAAACATTTTCGCGCGTTCTATTTCTACAAGTTTTTGGATCGCTCGGGCTCGCGCGACGACACCCATCTGCCGTCGTTGGATATTGTTTAATAAGAATGCTTGATCACGTTCGTGCTCTGACGTGGGCTCAAAATAAACAGCATCGATCTCGTCGAATTTCAATTCGACACACGCCCGCAGCCGCTGATGTCCGTCGATCACCATAAAATCGCGAGTGACGAGGATGGGGGTTTGCAGTCCTCGCTGTTCAATATCATTTTTTAGCGAGGCGAATTCTTTCGGTTGCAAGTCTGATATAATACTGCCTTGCCACTGATGATGGGTAAGGTTCTCAATTCTTACTTTTTTCGATCGCATTTTTGGTTCCCGTTAATTTGTTTTTTCAAACCCTGTGCATGGGACATTGTTGACACCATGTCCCGAAAAGGCAAGCCCAGTTGTCCGAAAAAATTAGTACCGCTGATTTAGCTTCTGCAATTGGCGTCGATCGACGCACACTGACGCGATGGCGGCAGGCGGGGTTAATCCCGCCGCCGCAGCGTATCGCACTCGCAGGCAAGAAGGGACGCGTTGCTGTATGGGACCGGGCAATCGTCGCACTTTGCATTCGCTTGCAAGAGCTTTTCATGGACGGCAGGTCGGTCGCGGAAGTGAAGCAAAAGATCGACGCTGAGTTCACAAACAAGAAGCCAAAAAGCAAGTCGAAACCGGGATCCGATTCAAGCGGCGTAAAGCGTGAATTGCTTGCGGCGCGGAAGATCGTGCTTGCTGCCGTGCGAGCATTTCGGGATCGCAACGCGACGCCGACGGCATCTACACTGTTTCCAGAGGAGCTTGTGGATAAGGCTCACCGTCTGGCAGGCAACGGATATGATGTTGTTTTGGTATGGGACGGAACGAGTGCGACAGTGGCTTCCTCCACTGAGGTAACAGTCATGTTGACGCAGCAGAGCGGCGAAGCGAGTGCCGCCTTGCTCGTCGTCCCTTTGACCGATTGTTTTCCGAAGCACAACGTTCCATCGGGTCGAACGCGCGAACGAGGAACACGCCGTGTCGACATATGACGGGAAGATCAAATCGAATGCGCATTGTACTCGCGCGGTTATCTGGTTATACTTTTAGAGCCGATGTGAAGTCATCAGACATGTTTAGTATCCACGGTATTAATGATGGCGATGAGGTTGTAGTGAAGGCAGGCAGCACAGTGTAGCGTTAGCCGATATCCTCGGCTCTTATTGATTAAAACGCAGTGCTTTCAATGGATGCCTCATGATCGATTTTTTCAAAAAGACGTTCTGCTCACGCGAGTTGGTTAACATCGCGCGAGGTTCAACTGTAAGCCAAAACTCGCATGCGACTCCCGTGGGTCGCAATTCTTTAATCACGGCCAACCATTTGTTTGACGCATTGTCAATTGCGTCAATGGGGCCACCAATCGATCCCCTCGATGATTCGGTCGACGCTGACGCGATTGATGTTACGTTTTCTGTCATTCCTGGTTCGGATGTCGATGAATCACTCCCCATTATTTTTATTTGAATGCTTGCCGATCTCGAATATGTTATTCGAGCACCACTACTAAAATTACTTTTTTTAATTGGAGTTAGGTCATGGAAGACCATTACGTTGCGCCTCCTGCGGACCGCTCTACTGAGGTTAACGCACAAACGCACCTTAGCAGCGCGCAAGTGGGTGCGATTAGGGTCAAAGAGGGGGCTGGCGGCGCTTATCTTTATGCAATTGGCCGCGACATGTTTGGGGCAGCCGCAGACGCCCATAGTTTCGTTGCCATGCGAAATCAGTTACTCGCGGATGCGGGGCATCCCGAGGATCCGATGGCGGTGATGATGGTCGAGCAAGCAGCGATGGCTCACCATCGAGTTGGTCGTTTGTATGTCCTTGCAGCGACTGCGGATGTACCCGAAAAGATAGAAACTTATCAACGGATGATCGTAGCATTGCTTGGCGAGTTTCGGAGGCTTTGTTTGGCGATCAAAAAATATCGGGAACCAACTCCGGCGAAGCAGGTCACAGTCGTCGGCCAGCAAAATCTAGCAACCAATCAGCAGATCGCTTATGTCGAAGGCAGTGAGGGAACAGAAAAAAAGAACCATGACACCGAAGTAGGAAGTAAGCACCAGAAAGGAATCGGCTATGCCGAAGACAACTCAGCCTTTAACCAATCCGCGCCGAGTCGCAGCCGGGAAGCGCAACCGGTCGCTGCGCGGTGACTTAACCGACGAGGGCCGCGAACGGCTTCGTGCCGCAGCTCTGGCGAATCGCCCGTGGGAACAGTCAACAGGCCCGAGAACCGACCAGGGGAAGGCCGCCAGTGCGGCAAACGGCAAAATAAGGCAAAAGGGCTTAATGTCGGTGCGCGAGCGCAGGGCGGCGTTTGCGGACGTTGCAGACCTAATTGCCGCGATGCAAGAATCTCGCCGCCTCACCGAACCGTCGTCGAAGGTTCGCCCGAGTCCGTCTTGATCGGCTTGTGTAGGTTACTCGTATTCGGGCTATTAGCAAGTTCGGGGTATTAGCAGGACAGCGAAATATTTGACACTACTAACATTGCTCTCGATTCCGTGCGATTCCCGTCAGTGCCTACTATAGCAAGTTGTGTTTTTTGTTCACCGCAGCCTTTGCTGCAACGAATTTTTAATGCTCTATCGTTTACTCCCTGATTCGGCGTTCGGCGTCAAGCTAGTACGACGTTCAGGATTTAGATTGTTTTTTTCCGGTTTAGGAGTTTAGAAAATGTGGAATATCGAATTTTGTAGAGGTAGTTTCCAAATTACTAACGATCGAATTAGGTTCCCTCTTTCTGCTCTAGAGCTGCAGCAGCTTTTTTCTGCTCTCGGGTTATTGCTGGGAGAAATCAGTCCCAGGGACTACCTAAGGAGATTTTGCGAGTCGGAACCTGATACGGAGCCTGCGCAACAAGCAATGCTCGATATTCTTCACGAGTCTGAAGACACGCCCGGTGTTTTTATCCTACGCCTTTGGCGCAACGATCCAATGACTAAAAATCCGGTACGATTCGAGTATCGACTTTCCATGGACGACGCAAAAGACTTGCTAAGCATGCAAGATACGGTAATAGAAAAGTTTATAGAACGCGCGAACGACGACGATATGGACGATGACGATGAAGATGATGAGAATGATGCTTTTACAGACGATCAATTCTGAAGCTTCGATTATGTCACGACCGATCGAATAGGGTGGACGTAGCTCAGCTAAGGGTTTGCAAGCAGACTGGACGAGCAGCATCAGCTTTGCCGAAGAGGATGACGAGTCCGGCAAGGTACGACATTGCGTCGTTCCCGAAGCCTAATTTAGCAGCATGGAGCGACGCATTGTAGGTTCGCAGACGAATCTTCGAGCAACGTCGGACGTTATCCGCAACGTGATCCTTCCTGGCGACACAAACCAAAACACCCGCAGCAGAGCAATCAGTCGCGGGGATTTCTTTTATGAGATATCAATAAATATCGCGCCCTGAATTCTCATCGAATATCACTATCGTATAGGAGGAGAGTAGATGTCGCTCTCCGCTTATTTCATGAAGAGTAGGGCTGACGCCCTCGCCAACCTGCCCTGTCCGGGCAAGGTGGTCCCTGCGTCCAGGTCATTGCGATCTGCAACACAGGCATGTGGCCGAGCTTGGCAACAAAGCGGACCCACTTGCGTCAGTTCTTCTCACTAACTCTGTGGAGAGAATTTGATGACGAAGAAAACCCAAAAAGACAACACTGAGCACTGCTGTCCTCTCGGGGACCTGACCGCAGCGTTCGAGGAAGCTTCCAACTTCTACCGTCGACGAGAAGAAAATGACCCGACTTATCGTGAGACGACCGGCTGGGACGATCCGCAGGTATTGTCTTGCCGAAAGGTCATCAACACCGCTTGCAGTGACAAGCTAGTAAACGAGGTCTGCGTCAATGGCGTTTGTTGGCGGCGAGCTTCCGTGCCAAATCATAAATGGGTAGACGCTAACGCATCACCACCTCGGCACGGTGGTCAACGCTCGCACTACCACACGACGTTTGATCTTGATGGTCACTCGGTTCACGTCGATTACATCAAACAAAGCTCATCTGGCCCCGGTAGTGGCGTCCACGACACCCAGTTCTTTGTTGATGGTCAGTTCGTTTCGAGAGGCGGACACGCGTTTACCGTTCCTGCTCGTATTCCACGAGGCGAACCGGCCGCGATGCAATGGCGTGGCTACCTGTTGGTGTGTGAAAACAACATCGACCACTGGTCCACTCCACATCCGTCGTGGTTTACACTCTGGAAACAAGATAAGACCCAATATTCGGAGTCACGATCATGAACAAGAACAACGCGAACAAACCCACGCGATCCGAACTCGAAGCGAATTACGGTTTTGCCGACCAACTATCGAATTTATCCGACAATGCACTCATCGACCGATGCAACGCCGAAGTCGGCAATCGAGGTTGGCTATCCACGACCATTGCATGCTCGGTCAAACGAACCCGCTTGCCCCAAATGCAATCCCGCGAAAATCCAGCGAAAAGCAGCCAAAGGCAAACACTCCGACAAACGCTTCTGGGCCTGTAACAACTACCCCCAATGCCGCGAAATCATCGGCATCGACTGACGGAATCACGAGTTCGCTTCAGCCCATGTCAACAATTGAAGTCCTCAAGAAACTCCGATGCCGGATCGACGCCGGTAATCATCAGTTGATCGCGGGCTCGGGTGCAGGCGACGTAAAGCAAGTGGCGCTCGGTGTTGTAGATGTCTTCGAGGTCCGCATGATCACCGATTGCCCGAATACGTTCTTCCAGTGGGACGATGTCGTCATCGCAAGCCATCACGCAGACGCAGCGAAATTCGAGACCTTTCGCTCCGTGCATCGTCGCCAAACGAATGGCTCCCAAACCGTGACCGGAAATGTCCGATGCTTTTCGGACTGCGTCGCGAGCACGGGCCAATTGATCGATCGTGCGTCCAAAAATCGCGATTTCTGAAGGATCGACGTTCTCGTTGATCCGCGCGAGCAGCCAGTCTGCGACGTGATCGGATTCGGCGTTTTCATCATCGGCCATGTAAACCGATGGACGGGGGCCGTTGAACACGCTGATGGTCCCATCTCGATGTTCTTCGTTGCCATCAACATCCGTCAATGATCCGTCGAGCAACCTGTCTGCCATCCGCCGAATCTGGTGTGACGTTCGGTAGTTGATTCTTAGTGTCCGGCTTCGTCCGCGAACCTCGACGCCAAGAGAGGACCACGAGAACGGTGTACGAAATATTCGTTGTCCCAAATCGCCGGCAAAGAACAATTCACCAGAATGATTCTTAGTCAGGTTGGCCAGGAATCGCAATTGTGCCGGGCTAACGTCTTGGCACTCGTCGACGATCACGCTGTGAAACGGGCGATGCTCCGACTGACCCAAATCGGCGTACAACATTGCCGGCGTGCTTTGTCCCCTTGATCGAAGGGTGGCACGCAATTCTTCAAAGACGCCCCAAGCCTGCTCGCGTCCGGATTCACTTAAACGCGTTTTACGTCCTAGCCGCTTGAAATCCCGATAGTCCGACCACGATGCCAATTTCCAGCCGTCAACCACATCGTTCCATTCATCCAAGAGGAACCGCGGCGTAAGCGATACACCGTCGGATTTAGCGATGATCGCCTCAATCCGGTCAAGCAGTTTCTCGTCGTCAATGCAGTCGGCCGGCGTCCCATGTTGCATGGCGTGGAATTGTTTAGCGATTTCATCAAGCGAAGCCACCACCAGTTTCGGTTCGCCGTCCGGCTTTGGCAAAGTACGCGAGATCCGTTCGGAAGGTATCAGGTACCGCACCTTCTGCACCAAAGCCTTCGCCAAATCTTCGGAGAACGTTGTCAACAAAACGTGCATCGTCGCCGCTTTAAGGGGCGCCGACTTCAAGGCCGCCGCTGCGCGGTGAATCGCCACGATGGTCTTCCCTGTTCCGGCACTGCCTGACACGCGGGCCGGACCGTTGAAGCGTCGATCGACAAAGCCCTGTTGGGCCGGATGCAAAAAGACAATCCACTTTTCCCACGGGGCATCGAGCGCCGCCGCCAGTTCATCAGCATCGTCCAGAACGCGGAATCGCGTCAGTGCGTCCGGGTGGTTGAACGGATCATCATCGACATCGGCCACCGTCCGCGGTTCCGGTCGTCCCCCCGTCGCCAGAATCAACAACGCCTCGGCAGCTTCGCCGGGCAACCGGTCTGCGATTGTTAGCAAGCGGTCTTCGTCGGCGGCGAGGCAATCGTCGACCCATTGATCCGGTACACCATAAGTCAGCAAGTCCTCGCGGACCATACCTGCCAAGCATGGTGGTGATGGTTGCGGAGTCGCCTCCACGTATGTCGGCACCTCGATCTCGCGCACCGTCTCGCGAATCTCTACCAATTGCGCCGCGCCCGTTTTCGGATGTCGTTCCAGTTTCCGTTTTTCGGCCCACTGGTACGCCTTGTCATGGTGATCGACATAGCACAGCAGCAAGCTCGCGTCCGTCTTGTGAACAATCACACGGATATCACGGCCCGCACGGATTGACCAAAAATGATTGTCTTTGCAACGCTCGATGCGATGGAACTGCAATCCGGGATTGGCCGGATTCACCTGCAAGTCGAACGCGGTCGTCTTGACCGCTTTCTGTTCATCGCCGGTCAACCGCGTCAGGCTGTCGGTGAACGTGTCGGAGATTCGGAATTGCATCATTACTCCCCGCTATCTGCGGCATCGAGGTTTCTTGGAATGAAGCCGTACCGCCCATCCTCTGATTTTGTGAAGTGAATCATGTTGACAGTTTCTGATAGGTCGGTGGGTGGATCATCATTCTCGAATATGACGACTTGCCGATCGTCCGAACCGTTCGCTAGCTGGCTATAGAAGTTGGCTTTGACGTCAAGTGAGAATTCCAATTCCGTTTCATCGGGTTCACGGTAGACGACAAGCGGCGAGTCAAGGATGACGATCGAGGACGTGGGAAGCTTTCGATTAACGCAATAATTGTTCAGGGCGAACGAGAATGCTGCATGGGTAATGGCACGGATTCCCTTCCCGTCGACTCTTCGGGCACGGTCGCCAATGACGATATCTTGGCTGCTTTCACTGAACGCGACACGCCCGCGATCGGGAAGCTGCCACGCCTCCAGCAAACGTTCGACTTCCAAACAGAACGGAGCGGCGAGATCACTCGAAATTTTAGTGATGATTGGATCACCGCTAGTCTCTGCGGCCAGAATCGCCTTTGCTTCGAACTCGATCGCTTCAAGTTGCTCCAGACGATCGTAAAGACCAATCAATTCAGCAATACTTGTCTGTTGCTTGAGCAGTTGCTGGTACTGCTGAAGTGTATCCGCGACTTTCGGCTGATATTCACCGTGAAGCCGTTGCGTCACCTGCGTCAGCGACGTTTCAAGCAAGACTCGTTGAGACGCGAGATCGTCACTTTCGTTTCTCGTATCCCGAATGGTGTCTGTCAGATCCTTCTGTAGCCGATTTACCTTCGTGATTTCAGCAGCCGCAGCAACTGAAACCTCTTCCGGCGACACCGAGCCCTCTTTGTGATCTTCGCTATGGTATTCCGAGGGTGCTCCACAGATAGGACAACGCTCCTCACTCAATTCTTCGAGTCGATTGCCCACCTCGTTGATGGATTCAAGCCGCCTGCGATCCGATTCGTACTGCTCCGCAAGAAGCGAAAACCGAACCAAGAGTTGCTCGACGACCTCTTGCCGAGATTCGATTCGCTGCAATTCGGTCCAAGTCTGAAGACGTTCTGACTCAATGCCTGCCAAGTCTTGCTTCTGCGTCTCAAGGAACGCTGACAGCTCATTAATTGTTCTGGCCAAGCGATCTCGCTGCGAGCGAAGTTCGTCGGCGCTACCGCGACTATTGTACTGGGCAATTTGCACTTGAAGGTCAGATTTGATCTTCTCCAGGACTTCGCCTTTGCCACGATTCTCAGCACGGCTGACCTTCTCTTCTTTCTTTTCAATAACCGAGGAATCGTCGACGCCGGTTAGAAGAAGCCGGAAAATACTTTGACGAAGAGTGTGCTCTTGGTAATTTCCGGACCAAATCGGCGAATCGTTGCGAATGATTTGTTCTTCGCTGATGATCGTGAGATGGGAAATGTCCCGGAAACTGACGCTCCGTGTTTTGCCCTTACCATTGGTCGTTATTCGTTTGTTTCGCAGTCCGCACAGCTCGAGCAACAATGCTGAGATGTTGTCGTCGCGATCATCCGAGTGCGTGGCTTTGAGAACCCGTTCGTCTCCGATTTCCGACACTGTTCCCGTGTTGCCACACCGCAGGCTTCGTCGAATCGTCAGCGATTGGGGCTTCGACCTCGGTTGTATTCGAACGTGAAGTTCGTCATATCCGCGTGCTTCAGGGATTTCCTTGGGGGCATTCTTGCGGCCAAAGGCGTAGTCGATGCACTGGGAGATGTACGTCTTGCCGGTATTTGATGGGCCGGAAACGACGTTCAAGCCGTCTTGGAAATCGACCGCCGCTTCCGCTACGTCCGGACCGGTCAGCCAGACTCGTTCGATGTAGAAACCGTAGTCAGTCATCTGCAACCCCATTCCAAAGGACGGAGGCCATCTCAAACTCCGCGCCCCACTTGCCAAGGTTGGCGGCTACAAAGTCGTCAAGGTACTCGACAGACTTATCCCCGAACGTTTCGGCTACCCAGCTCGCTCGATTCCGCAGGGTGACTGAATAATCCGCTTCAATGACATCGAGAAACGATTCGGTGCGATCGCTCGCTGCGAAGAAAACACCGGTCTGACGATAGAGCTTTTCGATCAAGCCTCGGCTGTGGAAAAGCTGTATTCCAGCTTGCAAGGGCTCGCGGCGAACGAGCAACTCGCCGCTGCGGTACGGGGTCTGCGGATGCAGTCCTTCAGGGCCACCCGCAACGTCATCCGAGTGAACCATCAAATAGTCGAAGATAACGAGCTGCCGAAGCGAAAATTCATTCGGGAAAGCTTCGTTTAAAAAAACCAGTGTTCGAAAACCCAACTCGACAGGGCTATTGAATGGCGAAACGGTTGTTTCATTCGATCCGGTACTCACTTAACCCACCTCACCCGTTCGTCGTTCGCAAGTTGGTGGCAGATGCCTCCGCGATCACGTGTCTCCATCCGCGGAACCAGCGGATGCGACGTAATCTGAAGCACACGAGCCAACTTAATCACGGCTTTGACCCTAGCGAAACCATCACTGTGATCTGAATCAACCTCGTCCATAATCCCGTCAAAGTACTCCCGCTGAAGCTCTTCAAAAGAACCTGGCGGCAGCGTGTCACGTGAAAAACGCTTCAACGACTCAGCACTGTAAAACTCGTGACGCGAGCGATCGAAATGAGCCCGCAACTCCGCAAAGGATTTCAACTCATCAGCGTCATTCAGGACGCGAGACAGATTGCTTCCGTATGCATCGAGCAAGGCCCGCACGTACCTGACTTCGATGTCTGCGACCGCGGCGGGCGGAAGCATGTCAGTGGGGCGATTCGGCAAGCCACCGCCGAAACGGTAGACGTGGTACGGAGTCTTCCGATGCTGCTCGATGAGCCGCAACGGTGGAATCGCACTAAAAATGCCAAAATCAGCTTTGTCGAGAAACTTCAGCAATTGGCCTTTCAAAGGGATCGCCGTCGTCTCCGTGATTGCATTTTCGCAATAGGATGCCCAGTTCGCTTTCAGCTCATTCTTCAGCTTCTCTGGATCCTTCAGCAACTTCGCCAGTTTGTTGCCGGCTCCCTGTGATGCAACGAACACGTACTTTCGCGGATAAGTGAACTCACCGCGGCACGCGTAATAAATCAATTTTCCAAACTCGCACCAAATATCCGACGGCGTGATGGCGGACTTGTAGTGCTTGCATTGAAAATTTTCCCAGACGGTTTCCGAGTCATCGACGCTCGCCACGACATCACGCCCCATGTCCCCCGCACCACCGGATCGGTTCACGCTGAAGTAATCGTCGCGAAACGAGTCCGCCCACTCCAAGACAAACTCCTCCCAATCGTCCGGGCTGAACAACCGGATGAGTTTGATTGGCGGCACGAGAATTCCGGTGCCCACATTTTCAGGGGTGACGTTTTCTGGCTGCTTCGGTCGTGGCAACGGAGCGAGTTCGTTGTTAGCGGGTTGAGTTGTCATCGTGCCCGAACTCCGATTCTCAATCCTAGACCACTTCGTATCAGCCGGATGACACTGTCTTTGTATCGCATAACGGTTTGAGGCTGCTGTTCCGGACTGGCAGAATTCACGTGCAAGATAAACACGGTTGCCTCAATCGTCTTTGGCTTGTGGGAAATCAGGCGGATGACGATGCCGGTGAAGGTAACGGAGATCCGAGATTGCATTGGATTCAAGCCAGTCAATTAAAAAGGTGCGTCGTCTGGATCGACCGATTGAGCGTCTTCGCCCGTACCATCGTCGGTAATTTTTTTGACCACGCCTTGCCAGTCATGAACTACGGAATCCCAATTTGCTGGACGGTCGACCGGTTCATTGCAGTCATCTTGCCCTGTCCAAACGTCCCAGAAGTCCGGGTCATCAGAGTGTGGTTGTTGCTCCTTCTTCAAATCGTCGATCCGTACCAAAAGCGGAAACTCCGTTGCCCATCCAAGGATGATCGCGTGCTGCGAAGGCAGTGACGGTAATTCGCGTAGCAAACCTCGGAGGTTGTCGGGAACAAGCTTCTTAACGAGCTCTTGGTCGCGGTCATTGCTGATGCGGTGCATAACGAAGGTATTGCACTGCGAAAGCACCGTCTGTGAGAGTTCAGATGGACGCTGAGACGAAAGGACCAGTCCAAGGCCAAACTTACGTCCCTCGCGTGCGATTCGCTCGAAGACTTGACAGCAGACCTTTGCCGCATCGTGATTGTCAACATCGTCCTTGTAGCGTTTGATGAAGGTGTGGGCTTCTTCCATCACCAAAACTGTCGGCAGTGCTTTCTTGTGGATCTTGCGGTAACGTTGAAGTGATTCAAAAATCATCCGGCTGCAAACCGCGATCACTACATGGACAATCTCCGTCGGAACCAAGGAAAGATCCAGAATCGAAATCGGGCTTTCATCCTCATTCTCGCTGCCGACATAGGTTTCGAGCCACTGCTGGAGTGTCGGCGAGTTATCTCCCTCGACAATTGAATTGCAGCGGGAATCGCTAAGGAAGGTTCGGATACGTGAAACGAGAAAGTCGACGAACTGACTGGCGTTCTCTTGCGCCGCGATTAGTTGAAGATGATCGGCAAGCTCAATCCCTTTGAAACGAATCGGCATGTCTTCGTCCGGTCCGTCTTCGTACAACAGGCCACCGAGGCAGTCCAGAGCGCCGTCCATAGCAGCAACGATTAATCGAACGTCATTCTCAGAAAATGGTTTGTAGTATTCAATCGTTTCTCCATCCTTCGGGAACGAGCTAAAACTCTTGTCGAGGGCCGACTTAATACATTTAGTGATCTCGGATAGAGGAACATCATCAAAGTCAATTGTTTTAGCCGACAGATCTTCACAAGCGGACTTCAGCCAAAAACCTGTTTTAGTGGGATCATCTCGGATTTCACCGGTGGAAAGCCTTCTCCTGACACCAATGGCTACGCTTGTAAGATAGCGACGCAGTCCAAGCTTTTTCTCCTCGTAAGTATCACCATCTGTGAGCCCGCGTCCTGCCTTCACATCCCGCAATGCACGACGAAGCATTGGACGTTGAGTTTTCGCTGTGGCTTGGGTGAACGAAGACCATTCCGCGCTGTTCCAAAACCAAAGCGGAACGTGCAGAGGATGCTCACTGTCGCCTGGGTCAAGTTTGAACACGCGGGCGGTGTTTTTCTCTTTCTCGTTGTGAAACGCTCTTGCGTACTCTCCATTCGGATCAAGGATTACAAAGCGAGCATTCGGCCTTCCAGTTGTTCCGTTGCTTTCTCGCTCTCGTTTGGCGGCTTCGAGCGACCATCGAATCAATCCGGCGACGGTGCATGACTTACCGCTTCCCGTATTTCCAAGCACCGCAAGGTGTCGCCCGAACAAACGGTCTGGGTCGATGCTAACCTCTGCGTTTTCCGCTAGCGGACTCACTCCGATGCGTACACGACGATTTTCACCCGACTCGACTATCGAGCGAAGTTGTTCAGTCGTTGGCAATACGACAGCTGATCCGACCGTGGGAAGGAGCCCGGCACCACGACGAAACGAATAACTCGTATCGGTCTGGCGCAGTGTTCCAAGTGGATTTAGGCAAAGTTTCCGCAGGGGGTATGGCAGGTCGATCACGCCAAAGTCTTTGACACCACGCCGTTTTGGAAATGATGAACGCTCGATCGTTAGCCATTCAATTTGCCCTACCACGAAACCGTCGTCGATCGGAACCAGCACGTATCCGTTGATCCGCGGAAACGGTCTCGCACCGCCCGTGTTTAAAGCAACGGAATCGGGTGCTTCGATGTCGAGCAGAACTCGAATTTCGTCAGGAGAGACAAAGTCGACAGCTCCAATTCGCAGGCTTTCAGCGAGCGAGAAGGGTGTTTCACTCATAGCCCCTCCAAATCAAGTTCGGTGTCGCCTGGCTTCGGCTCTGCAACTTGCGATGGTGCGGGTTCGACTTTAGTGGCTTCGGCTGACCGTGTACCGAACCGAGCCTTCAGGAGTTCCGCCATACGGAACGTAGCTCGGTCAATCGCAGGTTTCGGCAGATAGGAATCGACCAACGTTCCAAACTCGCCGATGTGGTCGCCCAACAAGAGCGTCACCTGCGCGTGCCGCCCGAGTTCTTCGTACATGTTCATAATGCGATCCAACGGGTCGTTGTACGATATCACCACTAAGTGAGTCGAAGGAACTGTAAGCATGTCCTTGATCACGCGATTCAAATGGTCATCGCCAAAGCCGTAACCGAAAGTCACAAGCGTATGGTTGGGTCGGCACAACGAAGCAGCGAAGTCGCGGAACAACTCCGTGTAGGGATAGAAGGTGGTTTCTCGATCTTTTGCGGCATTTGGAAAGATCATCAACTGCGAAGCATCTGTGCCAATCTCAGCAAACGCGGACGAGACAAGCTGCATGCTTTTGCCACCAAAAGGCAAGCCAATACGCCGAATGTTCCGTTCAATATCAAGCCAGTCGAGTGATCCGTGCAGTTTTGTGAACCGCGCGACCCCTTCGAGATATCGAGGTTCTCCGCGTATTCCAGGTGGATTGTAGTGAACATCAAGATCAAGACGCGAAGATCGAAACAAAGGAGATACAGAACCAACGAAACGATCCAGCAGGTGCATGCCAGCGGCATCAGCCCCAGCTTCAATCAAACGATCATAATTCGTAGTAAATATGTGGAGTCGATCCCGTGTGCCAGATCGTGAAGCAAAGGACATGAGAAAGCTCACGAGATAGCTAAACGCGTCTTCTCGCTTTTCTGGTACAGCGTTCGCGATCCCTTGTTCGCCCGTGTAGATGAAAGTCGAGAACATTATGAGCACGTCTTGGATGCACTCTCGCAACCTGATTGCCTTGCTGGTTGCTTCTGCATCGCCCAGGGCGGCGGCAATCTCGACCCCACGATGGTACTCGTTCGCAATTCTAAGTTGATCCTCGATGTTGCCCTCACTTCGGCCGCATGCATGTGCGGATCTCAATGCTTCGGCCTGGATAATCTCATCAAATTCTTCAAAATTTGCTTTTGCCATGCCGGGCACGCCACTTCCAGTCGCGCGCCGATGGACCGCATTGGTGAGACCGGAACCCAAAAGTAGAGAAAGGTGCTCAGACTGACAAAGTGATGTTAACCATGGCTCAATTCTTTCCCTCAGTTTCTTCTTTCCGAACAATTCACCTGGCCGCACCCAACTACAGCCACTGTCTGATACGAGTTTGAAACAGGGTGGCGACATGCCCTCTTCACACTCGGTTTGCTCAAATAGAACTGGGTGTATGTCGTCACGCGTTTTGAGGACATTCGTTTTTGCGGTGAGCTTCGGTTCTCCTTCTGTACTCATTCAAGTACCTCCTTCACGCGGAACACCTTCATCACTTCGTCGCCGAGGTGGTTGATGACTTTCACTGCGATGCGGCCGGATTTGGGTTGGGGGAAGGGGCGGGAGACATCGCTGTTGAGGCTGTCCCAGGCTTCTTTGTCGACTTCGGCTTTCAGGGTGGTCTTAAGGGACTTGTAGGGGTCGTTGGCGCCTAGGAAATAGGCTTGACGGACGAAGAACGATTCTTCGTTGTAGTCAGTGTCGACGAACCAGCACGCGATACCCTCGGCTCCGTCGCTGCGGACTTCGCCGGTGCTGGGTTGGAAGACGTCGACGCCGTTGATTTGAACTTCGATGTCGTCCATCTTCGCAGCTTTGGCTTTGCTGCGGCGGACAGTGATGTCCGGTTCGCCGAAGATCACGAATAGGTTGCCCTTGCCGGTGTTCTTCAGGTCGGCCGACATGTGCATGTCGGCGTTCATGCGGGCTTTCAAGACTTGGATGCGGCCCAGTTTGTTGAACTCGGTCGCGTGGGCTTCGTAATTGAAGCCGCAAGCAATCAGGACATCGAAATCGGCGTCGCCACATTCGCGGGCGGCGGCTTTCAAGTCGGGCTGGGAGATCGTGCCGAACTCGGGGCCGATGAAGATGCCGGCGCGTTGTTCTTTGCCGCTTTCGTCGTTGAACCGACCCTCGGCGGCGATGTACTGGCCGGGCCAAGGGACCAGGGAGGTGAAGTCGATCTTGTCCTCTTTGTGAGCCTGTTGGACGCCGGACTTTTTCAGGTTGTCTAGGATCATGGTAGCGAAGTCGGCGATCTCGGTGGTCTCGCCGCCGGTACGCGTGGCGGGTGCATCGAGCGGGTCGATCAGTTCGTCGTTTTCTCCAACCGATAGCGTGCGGTGGGGCGAGAGCGATTCGACGGTGAAGGGACCGGCGACGCGGACTTTGGTTTTGTCTTCATAGGGTTTGTCGTACAGATATTCAAAGTCCGCCTTGGCCGCGATCGAGGCGTCGATTTCTTTTTGGCGTTCGATGCGCAGCTTCCACCACTTCGCGTGCAGCTTCTTGGCTTCGTCAGGCCACGGGTCGCGAGGCTCCTCGGGCAGCGTGTCGAGTGTGAACGCGTCCTTGCCCTTCATGCCGACCAAGGCGTTGAGTTTCTTCAGGTCGGCGGAGACTTCGGCAGCGATAATCTCGCGGACTTTGTCGGCGTGCTGGGACAGCTCGACAGTATCGAGCACTTCGAGGGTCGAGGCCAGTCGTTTGCGATGGTCGATCAGTGATGCGTGCAGCGCGACCGCTTCATTCTCCCACCGCTGCCCTGCTTCGCGAGGAATTTGCCAATCTTCCCAAGACTCACCGAGCACCGCGTTGAGTTCTTCTCGAATCGGTTCGAGCTTGGTTTGAAAGGCATCGTAGATGACGTCGATTTCGGCGTTATGCGCAATCGAGCGGAGAGAAATGCGAGCATACCGTTCCATACTAAACCCAACCCGCAAGTCATTGGTCGGCTTCGTTATTTCTGAGGCACTGCTTCCAAGTTCTGCTTCTTTCTTCTTTCCCTCTTCACTGTCTTTCAAGAGATAGTAAGGATATCGAGCACCAATAATGCGGGAGCGCGCGAGTGCCAACGCAACGCGGCTAGTATCAATTGTGATCCAGCGTCTCCCCCATTGCTCAGCAACAAATCCGGTGGTTCCCGCTCCACATGTTGGATCGAGGACCAGATCGCCGGGATCAGTCACTTGTAAGATGCAACGCTCAATGAGCGTGGTCGACGTTTGCACTACATAAACTTTTGGATCGCTGCGTGACTTGATGCCTCCGCTAATGTCGTCCCAGATGTTGTCGAATCCTGTAAAAGGGAAATCGCCGAATCGCCGCTTGTAGGCCAAGCGGGTTCCTTCAATCGCAATGCGAGATGCTTTTTTTACACGGTTCATGCCG
Organism: Novipirellula aureliae; assembly: GCF_007860185.1. Classification (NCBI taxonomy): domain Bacteria; kingdom Pseudomonadati; phylum Planctomycetota; class Planctomycetia; order Pirellulales; family Pirellulaceae; genus Novipirellula; species Novipirellula aureliae. Next base: position 40,424 of record NZ_SJPY01000009.1, on the reverse strand, counting down.
CTCACATTGGTTCGCCAACCGCCGGTAGTTGGCCGGAATTTCTTTCCCCTGAACGAAACGGGATACTGAGTTGAATCACCGCCCGAACGCGAAGTTAGACCCTGTTTGAAAAATGGGTTGCAGGTGCCCGCCTCGTAACCCTGCTGCGCTTCCACGATACTCTTGCGTGTCTCAACCATCTGCTCGTCACTGATCAGGTAACGAGTTGCGCCTGGCTCGCCGATGGTCAGCGGTTTGAACAGTGTTCTATACTTTAGGCTGGCTTTGTCTTTCGCATAGAAAAGTAAGTAAGTTGCTACTTCATCGAGGTGCTTGGCGCCCATGCCCACAGCTGACTTGTATGTGATAGTCGCAACACAGTTTTGTGAACCAAAAACTTCATCAAGCAAAACGCGGACATTGTGCACGTTTTTATCTCCGATTTGTAAAAAGATGCAGCCGGTTTCGCTCAATAGTTGGTGACTCGCAATCAATCGATCTCGTAGATAAGCAAGGTAACTGTGAATCCCGTCACTCCACGTATCGCGAAACGCCTTTACTTGCTCAGGCTCACGGGTGATGTGCTCTCGTTTTCCATCGGTGACACTGTTGTTTTCCGTAGACCACTGAAAGTTTGAGTTGAACTTGATGCCGTAGGGCGGGTCGAAATAGATGCACTGGACTTTACCTCGCAATCCTTCACGTTCGGCCAGTGACGCCATGACCTGCAAGCTATCGCCCAGGATCATGCGGTTGGTCCAGTTGGCGTCGTGCTGGTAGAACTCGGCACTGCGTGCCTCCTCGGGCAAGCCGTTGAAGTCGCCGAATAAGTCGAGCTGCTCCGCCTTGCCTTTCTCTTTCAAGGCATCGGTCCGACGCATCAGGTCGTCGATCAGAACCTTGGGGTGAACTTTTTCCTGGATGTACAGCGGCGGCGCGTTGGCGACCAGCGGTCCGGCGTCCTGTTCGTCTTTGCCCCGCCACACTAATTGCGGGTCCAAGTCCCGATTACGGCGCTCGTACGCGACGCGGATTGAATACTTGTCCTCGGTCTCCATCACCGACTGCTGTTCGGCGGTAGGAATGTTCGTCCGCCGGCTGTCGGCATGCCGCAGCGTCTCGACGGTTTTCTTGGTGGCTTTCTTCCGTGATGCTTTCTTGGCCATGCTTATCTTGTCGTAATCTTGTTGTTTTGTCAGTTAGGCTTCTTCGTCGAACGCGAACATGTCGATTAGCAGATCAACCATGCGATTGGTGCGTGCCTGAATCAAGTCGGCGTTCCAGGTGTGAGTCTCTGCGAGGCTGGTTGTCTGGCCATCGCAGTCAAACTGCAACGTGTTCAACGCCAATTTGTTCTTGTAACCGATCGCGATTTTCTGACCGGCAATCTTTTTCGCGCCCGCAAGAGCCTGCTTTTTAGCGAAAGAGGCTTTGGAAAGTCGCGAGTTGTAGCCGCTGAGGGTGAGGTTCCCGAGTCGATCGACGTATTCAAGATGAAGTTCCGCAGCGCGGTCGGCGTCTCCATCGGCGAGATCAGCGATCCATTCTTTGGAGAGGTTTTCGGTTTGCGGTAAGACGTGCTCGATGGTCCAGATGTATTTGTCTTTGTTGTTGCGGGACCACAGATCGGGTTTGTACTCACGATGGTGATGTTCTTCGTCGAGCTTGATTAGCAGGTAACGAGCCATCCCTACGTTCTCGTAGTAGATGTAACCGCCCAATTCCTCGCGAAAGGTATCGAGTGACGCGTACCGATCTTTGGCAAGCACTTGTCCTTGCAGGAACGCGTAGCTCAGCTTGCCGGTTTGCTCGATTTCTTTTTGACAGGCACCAATCGTGTCGACATGGGACTGGTCGAGCTGGGACGTGCCTGGCGTATCGGTGACATTCCGACGCACATAGAACTTTCGCAGGAGGTTGATCGCCCGAAGCAAAAAGTCATCTTCGACAAAGACGTCATCGTCAACGGTGAAAAGATAAAGCAGCAGTTGGTAGGCCGGTGCGGCGTTGATTCTTTGCAGATCCACTAGCGCGGATTGAATGTCGGTGTCTAGCTCGTAGTCTTCCGGCGAGATTAGCGAACCGTAGTGGCCCGCAGCGTCGCACAATCGGTCGAACACGGCCTGGGGGTTGCGGGAGATGACCTTTTCATAGATCGCGATGATCTTGGATTTGTTGGCCCGGTTTATCCCCGCGACTCGGATGTCGTCGTCCCAGTGATTTGCGTTGTAGAACTGACGCAGGAACCGCTCTTGCTCGTCGGTTTCTTCGATGTTGTCGACGATCTGCTGCCACTGGTCGAATGATTCATCCACACTGGTTTGGTGTTGCTTCTGCATCTCGGCCAGCATCTTGTTTTTGACGATGTCGATGGCCGACAGCGGAACGCCCCGATTGTTAAGCGTCTCGAAGAGCGTGAAGGCGTCGGCTTGTGATCCGACGGCGATGAAGACGAATTGCAATTGGTTTATCTTCGCGAACAACGACATGCACCCTCCGATATCGTTGGGAAGGTTCTCGCGAAAGAAGTTGAGTGCCCGAGAGATTCGGCGATTGCCAAATCGTGTCGGTATGGCCACGGAGCCGACGAGCCCAATTTGCCCCATGGCGTATCGGTAGTCTTCGTAATTGTCTTTCTGGGTCGATGGGTGAACCCGCAGATAACAGTGCTTCCCCCTTTCGAGCCATCCGCGATGATGGGGTTCGGTCAAGTCCTCTTCGGTCTTGACCTTGAGCACCAGCTTGTTGCGAAGACTAGCGAGACAATTCTCAAAGTCGCTTCGTTCTTCTTCGTCTTCAAAGTCTGTTGTGCCTCGCAGGGAAACCATCTTCTCGTAGAGAGCGAGCATATAAAGCGATAAGGTCGTCAGTCGTTGCTGTCCGTCGACAACCTCGAAGATTATTTGGCAGCCATTGATGTCGTCGTCGGAATCACGAACGACGATGATCGCTCCCATGAAGTATCCGGGATCGTTGTCGTCGATATCTTGAACTAGGATTTCCCAATTGCGTTTACCCCATGTGTATTCGCGTTGATACTTCGGGATGTGGTAATGCTCCCGGGCACCGTGGGTGCTATCGACGATCTTTGAGAACGTCAGGATGTTAGCTTTCAAGGTGGGATGCTCCCGCGGATCGGATTGAGGGTTCGGGTTGTGACCGGATGGCTTCGTCGACCATCTGATCGAATTGGGCGGCGACCTGTTGCTCGAAGTCAGATGCCATTTGGAACACTTCGGTGAATTCGGCAAAGGCCCACCGTCCGAACGAGCCAAGGTTGTTGACGCCGGGGATCCAGTAGGTCTTCATCGTGTTGGCTTTCTCTCGGGCATCTTCACCGCGATAGCCTTTGATCTCGACGACGAGGTTGAGCAGATCGGGCGTGCCGTCGGAAAGCGGATCTCTGCCGTCGTCGATTTGGACGATGAAGTCAGGCCGATACTTGCGTGCTTCATCCATGAACCGATACGGGACTTCCAAACCGAGACCGTGATTCTTGACATAGGCACGCACTGCGGGGTGTTTTTCAGCGATGCGGCAAAATTCGGCTTCCCAATCGCTGTCCAGCACGACCCAGTTGACGTGAGAGTGATTCACGCTGGTTTGGTAACGGTCGGCTTTGGAAGTGTTGAAGTTGACGAACCGTGAACTGCCCGATGGATTGTACGCGTCGAGCATCGCTTTGATTTGATTATCGCCTTGATGGGCGCGGACAATCGCCGCACTGATCTTTTCGCAAGCTTGGTCGGCCAGGGCTTGGTACATGAGCTGCGCCGGATACGTGCCGCCTTGAAATTCGGTGTAGCCTTTGAGCCATTGGCCGGCGATGCGTTTGAGCGGCATGAACAGGTCCATCCGCGGTGCTTCGCCAGGCTTCTTCCATTTGACCATGACCAGCCGTTCGGTCAGTTTGTAAAGCAGGCGGCTGTTGCGAAGTTCGTTGGTGTGGACGAGGTTCAATTCGGCCGGTTCGCCGATAATGCCACTGTTGAGTGTCTCGGTCGCGCCGACCATTTGTTGTGTCACGACCATGCGGTGGTCGTCGGTGAACTCGGCCTTGATGCGTTCGGTCGGTAGTTCGACGCGGTAGCCGCTGACGCGAGGGAATCGGATTTCGAGTTCGTCGCGTTCGGGACGGACGGCTTTGACCTGCACCGTTTCGCGTGGCTTTTGCGGTGGCGCGACGACGGGTTTGGCGTTGAAGTCGAACGGGATACCGAGCACGTCGGCGTACTCGACATCGAATTTGTTCTCGGCGTTGAGGTCGTAGGATTGGCGACGCAAGGCGCGGCCGATGACTTGTTCGCAAAGCAATTGAGTCGTGAAGCCGCGAACGCCCAGGACGTGCGTGACGGTGTTGGCGTCCCAGCCTTCGGTCAGCATCGACACAGACACGACGCAGCGGATGGATTCGCCAAGCCGGCCTTTTTTGCCGACGGTGTTCATGACTTCGCGCAGGATTTCTTCGTCACTGATGTTGTCGGCTTTCTGGCGGTCGCCGGTTCGCTGGACGATCTCTTTGCGAAATTGCTCGATGGCATCGCTATTGAATTTTCGAAAGTCGGCGTGTAACGCTTCGCCGGATTCGAGCTGGCCGCTGTCGATCAACAGGGTTCGCGGTTGCGGGTACGGCTCGTGGTTGTCGGGGTCGAAGTTGCGGAACAACGCGAGCTGGCCGGCGCGGGTGTGCGACGTGCCGTCTTCGTTTTGTATTTCATAGCCGCTGATGTAGTCGTAAACGAGCTTCGATGAAGAGGTGTTATTGCAAACGACGATGAAACAGGGCGGGACGTCGATGCTGGCTTCTTGCCAAAGCTTGAACGTCTTTTCGTAGTGCCCATAGAGAGCGTCGAGTGCAGTTTCGAGCGGCGTTGGAATCTTGCCGGGGTCGAGGTCAGACACTTTGCTGCGGCCGGACTTGGGCATGTCTTTGCGGATGTGTTCCCACAGGTTGCGGTACATCGGCATCTCGTCGTTACCGCCAGGCAGGTTATCCGCGATCGGAACGCGAGGCAGTTTGACGATGCCACATTCGATCGCGTCCATCAACGAGAAGTCGCTCATCGTCCAAGGGAACAGCGTTCCTTCGGCGTAACCGCTGCCGCGAAGAAAGAAAGGCGTCGCAGATAGATCCATGACGCGGCTGACGCCCATGGTTCGATTGACCGCTTCGATGCCATTGATCCACAACCGGGCGGCTTCATTGTTCTCTTTGGCTTCGTCTTTCTCTTCTTTTCCCGTTAGATCGGATTCTTCGGATTCGTCCGCCGGCTTTTCACGATAGCAGTGGTGGGCTTCGTCGTTGATGACCATGATGTTCCGCATACCCATCAGTTCAGGCATGACGCGTTTGATCATCTGACCTTCGGTCTCGGTCGTGTTCAATTCTGGCCCACGACCTTGAAGCAACGCTCGGCCTCCCGAGGACAGGTCCAGCGTATTGCGAAGCTTAAAGGCGTGGTAATTCGTGATAACGATACGAGCCTGCTCGAGGTCCGGCAGCATGTCGCCAGGAACTAGTTCGCGAGACTTGAAGTAGCTGTCGGGATCATTGGGTTGCAAGACTCGCAAACGATCCTTGATCGTCAGGCCAGGCGCAATGACAAGGAATCCACGGGTGAACCGACTGCTGGTTTTGCGGCGAACCCAATTTATCGTTTGCCATGCGATCAGCATCGCCATCACGGTGGTCTTGCCGGCACCGGTTGCCAGTTTGCAGGCCAGTCGGGAGAGGCCTGGGTTGGCCGCTTCATTGGCTGAATAGAGCGCATCGAGAAAGCGGTTACCAACTTTATTGTCGAGGTTCGGTGCGACCTCGGTCAGCCAAATCGCAACTTCAGCGGCTTCGACTTGGCAGAAAAAAGGCCGAATGCTGCTGAAGTGATTACCCCGCCAATGCAGCAGCAGGCGAGCCGTTTCAGGGGTGACTTTCCAGTTGGATGGATTGTCGATTTGACGCCACTTGTCGATCTCGCGACGGAGTTCGTTGATGACGGGATTTGGATCGTACTGTTGTTTTTCAGTCGACAGGCCTTCTTCGTCGGCGAAGATCATTTCGCTTTGCACGCCGGTCTTCGATTCTTTTTTGCCTCGACGTTTTTTCGGTTTAGGAATTGGCGTAATGAATGATGCAACGCGTCGCGAGGACGTGACCTGCTGCGTAGGCTGACCCGTTTCGTCAAGTTCCCAATGGGAGTTTGGGTACTCGTAAGGCGAATTCAGAATGGGATCGTCGAAAAACTTGGACACCCTTGCCCCCAGCAACGTTGCAGCTTGACCTAAAAGTCCCAACAGTATACGTTCAGTAGGAGAAGACCACAATCACCGGTCGGATCAGTTTGTGATCCGATCAAAGCATTTTGTTGGGGTGCAGCTGATGAACTTTGGCGATCACGTAAAAACGCTCCGAAACAATTGCCAACTAACGCAGGCTGAGCTTGCTCGGCGGCTCGATGTCAGCATGTCGTATATAAGCAAAGTGGAACGCGGCCGATTGCACTCCGGTGATTACCCCTCTGAAAAGTTCATCCACAAGCTGGCCGAGGAATTGGAAGCGGATGAAGATGAGCTTTTGATGTTGGCGGGTAAGGTACCTTTGTCCATTCGGCGACGCATTCGTGAGAGACCAGAGGTTTTTCAAATTATTGCGAAGATGAATGACAAGCAGATCGACAAGCTGATGGGCGACCTACCGAAGCCACCGAGCAAGGCTTGACGAATTAGGGCACCGAAGATGGATTAAGAAGCTATCGCCGCGGTGGATAATCGCACCTGCCAGATAAGCAATACGATCGTTCACCGCCATTACGTCTTTTTGGGGCCACGACCTGAGTGCCAACGGAGTAGATTAGGTGTTCGTTCAAGATTTTGGTCCGTTAGCCACGTTTGCTTGGGCCAATTTGAGTTGTTTGAGATAGTCAAAAATACGTTGATTCGGCTCCAAGCCCGACCAATATCGCCACTGCCTTTGAGTGTAACGACGGGAAAGGATGCAGCGGTTTGGTCTGGCGTTAGGGTGGACATCACAGACTTCGGATCAAACGTGAAGTCGCCAAGTTGAGCCGCGAAGTGGCCAAGTTCGTCGGTTTTAAAAAGTCGCTCGGGTCGCCATGCCATTTCGTTTTCCTCACAATGATCGTGGATCAACAGGCATTCTACCAAATCGACGAACCGCTAGGCCGGTCGAATCCAGCGAACGTTTGTCGTAGAATCGGGTTCGTATTGACAACGGTCTGTTTTGGCAACCAGCAGGAACTGAATGATGGACGATGAAGCGTATGATGCTTCACAACCAGAGGTGACGCTTTATTCCGACGGTAAGGGGAGGTGGCTGAAGCTTGTGGGGGGCGTCCAATGCTCAGAGAAGATTCTCTTTAATCATCGCTGCCAAGGTGTCGTCGGCCACCAGGGTGATCATTGGTGCTTCGGGCCAGATGGTTCGTATCAATTCAACCCCCACGATTCCGATCCTCGTCGCAAACACATCGGTTTTGGGACCATTCCGCCGGGGAATTCGGAGTATCGAACACCGCTGGAAATGAGTCGCTATCGTTTTCTGAATTTCCATGAGGACACGGAGATCACAGACGCGGAAGAAATCGCACGGCTGGAACGTGGCGATTTCAAGCCTGAAGAAGGCTTCGACCGTCCTTGCACGGAAGAAGAAATGGAGCAGCTTCGTCAGCTCGGACGTCTGGAATCCGATAAAAATTTCTTGCGTTTCGAGCGATCCGCGGAACTCAAGTACAGGGTGAAGGACTTTTCAGCGAAGTCGAGCACGGACGTTATTACCGCGCGTTTCGATGGCGACGTCGAACGCTTCAGCAACTTGGAAACCGGCCAGTCCGCGACGATCGACGCTCCCCTTTCAATGCAATTGATCACCGAAGCCGCGGTCCGACTGACGCCGAATATTGAGCGGGTGTTAGACATCGGTTGTGGAGCCGGCAACAACATGCTGAAACTTCGGCATGTCTACGGAAAACCGTTTGCCAGCGACCTTCTCGACCTGAGCGTCCCAATGCTCGCGCGGGCCAGGCAGCGGGTGAACGAGGCCGGGATTGAGGCGGTCACGACTTGGCATTCTGATCTCCGCGATGCCGAGCTACCGAAGGAAAGCTACGACGTCGTGCTCGCCGCTGCGGTGCTGCATCACATGCGTGACGACGAGGATTGGCGAGCCGCGTTTGAAAAGATCATCTCGGTGTTGCGTCCCGGCGGATCGTTCTGGATCACCGATCTGGTTGTTCAAGAAACCATGCCCGTCCACGAATTGATGGGGTCGCGCTACGGCGATTATCTTGAGGGACTCGGCGGCGTCGATTACCGCCAAAAAGTCTTTGAATACATCGACCGCGAGGATTCGCCGCGACCAATGACGTACCAGCTCGACTTGCTTCGCCGCGTTGGATTCGCCCACGTCGAACTGCTGCACAAAAACAGTTGCTTCGCTGCCTTCGGGGCTTGGAAGGAGTAGGACCATGGCGAACCGAACGTCGCTTTACTCATCCGAACCTGCCTGGGGCGAGTCACACTTGCTTTACGTCGCATGCACCCAACCGGTTTGCCTTGCTATTGGTTATCCATATCCAACAGCAAGTCTTCTTTGACTGCGACAAGCGAGTCATCTTCCGGTGCAAGCCGAATTGCTTGATCAATATCATCTAGTGCCCCTTTTTTGTCGTTCAGCCCTCGTTTCGCTGCGCTTCGCACTCGCCAAGCCAGCGGGTTTTCTTGATCCATTTCAAGTGAACGGTTGCAGGTTTGAACGGCTTCCTCATAACGATTGTTCATAACGAATGAGTATGCATGCATCGCGTGTACAATAGCCATCTCTGGTGCAATGTCCAGAAGGTTTTCTGCAACTTCTAGCAGTTCGGCTTTTCTCCCGAGGGCATCGTAAATATAAAAGAGTCGGTCCCATCCTTCGATGCTCTGGGAATCGAGCCGGACCACTTCGCGAAACAATTCTTCGGCCCCCTCGTAGTTCTCCTCTTGGATAAGCAGCTCGCCACGAACGATGAATGCGTCTGGTTCTTCTGGTGCCAAATCTTCCAACCGCGACGCTGCGATCACGACGGCGCCGCGATGATTACCCGTTTCCTGATATTCCTGAAACAGGTCGATGTAGCAGAGAACCGGATCGGGTTCGCCGTCCATCGCCTCAGCGATTTCACTTGCTACGGGGTTCGAATCAACATCCACCTCGTACGACTCGGCTTCAAGAATCTGCCGTTGAAACGACTCAGGCATCTTAAACAGATTTAGTTTCCCCTTCAGCGGCAGTGGCTCTTTCAGCAAGCGACCGTTGCCCATCCTCCAACAATAGGGACCGAAGGCGAATGGATCGTCTTCGTGCTCAGGGCCATAGGATGCGATGTCTACGATGTCAGCAAGTCCGATGATGGCACCGTATGGAAACCAGTTGCGATCCACCAATTCGAGTTCGCACTCCCGAATCATCTCATTAACGTTTTGAGGACTTGTTGATGCATGAATAGCAATCGTCCCGCGGCGGTCCGTTGTCCAAGTGCGATTCTCAATCGTCTTGAGATTTGCGCAAATTGCCCAAGCATAAGGTTGCCGGATGGATAGTCCGCGTAGTTCAAACATGGATATACTCTCTTTTTAAAAAATGTCACTTCGGAAATCACCATGGCGATGCAAATTCTCTTAGCTACCTCTCCGATTTACAGACCGTGACGAACTCACCGATGATCCGAACGTCATCGGCATTTCTTCGGTGATTTGGATTGGCTGGTAATCGCTGTTGAGTGGTTGTAGCTCGATCGTGTTGTGTTGCCAGCCGTCATCGTTCATCTATTGGTGGAGTGATAACGTTTGACGGTGTAGCATCCGCCGTCTTCGGGATCGGTGTTCGTATTGGCTTGACTAGCAGTCAACCAGGAAGTGTTAGTTTTTAAATGGCCGCAAGCCGGATCGAGTACTGATTGTCGACGTCGAATTGACGTGTGGGGGGGGAACAAAAACGAAACTACCATCCTCGGCAACGGGAGCGTTCTAATTGTCAAACGCTTGATCGATTCCAATTCTTACGAGTATCGCTTTGATAACATGGTTCCTTACTTGAGCTGACTCCATTAATCCTCTGATGTTATACTCGATTTGGCCTTGCCTAACCCAACCAGGACAAAACGAAGGCCGCTTGATCAGCATTTTCGGGTGCTTTCCAACTCGCTCGTTCCACGTCGGCTTGCCGCAGTTGGGTTAATCGCTCGAGAACGTTTTCAGTAGAGATTAGCCGATGACGTAGCAGCCAACAACAGACCGCCGTACCGGTGCGTCCCATTCCTCCGAAGCAGTGGATATAGACGGGGCGATCGGCAGCGAGAGATAGGTCGATTGCGTCGAGGATACACCGCATACGGTCGATAGACGTTGTTCCGCCATCCGGGATCGGAAAACGCAGGTGAGCAATTTGCTCGCTACGATCGCTTGCAAGCCTTCGCAGTTCATTGTCGTAGCGAACGAACGGCTTTCCGAAATTGTTGGTTTCGTTTTCTTCTTGCAAGTTGATGAACGTCCGCATGCCGGCGTTGAAGAGCGACGCGATCCGCTGCCTATGGTCAGCTGGATCTGGCCGACCGGGGTACGCCCCAGCGAGTAAAACATCGTCAATAACCCAATAGGTGCGATTGCAAGGCGTCGGTTTTTCTGGATGAACAAAGTTGGTTGGGATGTGCAAGCGAGTTCTCCATGGAAAACGGATATGATACCAACGTTTAGTCAACCTGGCATTGTAGGAAATAAAAGTGAGTCGGTTCGAAAAGCTTACTGAAATCGACAAAGAGTCGCCTTAGCGGGTTAGCATAGAACGAAACACTGGCTTTCAAGCCTTCTCCAAGGTAGCTGGTTGCAATCGGATCTTTAAGCAACTCGCCACACCAACTAGCTATCAACTTGTCGCAGCGGCATTTTGTCACAGCGACTTTGGTTGTTCTGCAATATGTCTCTCTCTATATTCGGGGGTATTCACTACCCAAATAGAAAAGACGTTCAATGAGCGAGTTCTTTATCAAAAGCGCATTGCCTCAGCGGATCGGATACCGAAAGATAATGGTTGCCTCAAGTGAAAGATACCAGAATCGTAGGTGCCGCCATGGAAATGCATGCAAAAGCAGAGCTGATTGACTTAATTCGAACGCGATACTACGGCGCCCGAAAAAAGGACAAGTCTCGAATACTTGATGAGTTGGTCGCGATTACCGGGCACCAACGCAAGTACGCATTACGGCTGTTCGCTCACCGAGAAGCTTCGTCTCTGTCGATTGCGAAGTAGTGGGCCGAAAAATATACGACTGCGCGGTTAAAGAAGTGCTTGTTACGCTTTGGGAATCCTCGGATCGATTATGCGGAAAGCGTCTCAAAGCGATTCTGCCAGAGTTAATCAAACCGGTGGAATCACATGGCCACATGGATCTTGACGAATCCCTGAGAACACGGGTGCTGTCGGCAAGTTCCGCGACCATCGACCGACTCCTCCGACCGATACGTGAGAAGGCAACTGGAAAAAAACAAATTCGACCCAAGAAAAAGATCCGTGCGGCAATCGCGGTTAAGACTTTTTCTGAATGGGATGACGTCGCTCCAGGGAACCTACAGGATTGTGTTGTGATCGCCTCAGTGACCATCGTTACATGGCCAATCTGTTCCGCGTGATGATGCACAGCGTTGCGGCGAACTTGCTGGTGCGAATTCGGCAGATTGTCGAGATAGTGCCTGAGATTGATCAGTTCGCCAATGCTGAGATTCCTTTGGAAGCTCAGTCGCCTGGGGGCAAGCGTCGTCATCACACTCGCCGCCGTCGCCGCGACCCTCTGGGAGAAGGTCACGCTTGCACGTGGCGGACTCACGTGATCAAGGTCGCGTGCCGAGTGATCGTCCGCACGCGGCGAGTCCGCGTGCAATTCTCATCGAGTTGGCCGTGGGCCAATCATCTCAAGCGTGTTGCGGATCTGCTATCGGGCTACGCTCGGCCCGACCTCAACAGTGCCTAAATCTGCCAGAGGCGAGACGAAATTCTGAATGGGGGAAAGGGGGCGTTCCGCGCTGATCGGGCACCAAAGCACCTACCCCTGCGAATCTCACCCAAATTTTTTCCAGACGATCCCAAATCTAAATGTTTGTGAATAATCCGGGCTAAGGGACCTCGTTATTAGAGCCCTTAGGCAGGATAGCCATGGTAACCCAGTGTCATGTATGTTCGTGGTTCCAAAAACCCTCAACTCAGAGACTTATTCGATGTGCACACAAGATTTTCGCGGTGAGATGCTTCCGCAATGGGAGACGTTACTTCGCAAACTTTTTCCAATCGCTTTACCAAATAGCGTCAGTTGGAATCGTCTGGACGATATATTTGCCATTCTGCAAGAATTGGTAACTACCGCAGACATATGTCATATGCTTCTTCCATCGAGTGGCGGCATTGATATTGATAGAGTGGCCCGTTCCCCCGATTCTAGATGTATTGACATTATCGACCACGGCCATATCCACACAATGGTGCCCAAGTTGTTGACGTGCGAAATTTTTAAAGACAGCCTGGAACATTCCTATTTCCGCCTCGAGTGCAGCAGCCTCGCACCGGAGGGAGACACCGAATCACCGAACATTAAAGATGAAGAGCTGGTGCGGCTGCGCGACGGCACATACACTAGTCGAATTGGTTGGGACGATGGAGTGACGTACGATGAACACGGATACGAGATTGAGTTGCCGAAAGGTGCCAAACTCGCGACGAGGTACATGGGCGGGATCTTCGTCTTCGTTTGTAAGGCATCGAAGTTTGGACAATCTGGTGAAGCGTACGACGGACTTCAAAACACTATGTCAGCGGCCGAGTTCCGAGACCACATTCGGCTGCACTGGATCTGACGGTGATGACCGCTGCCCCCGAATTTGAGTATCGCCGTAGCGAGGTGAGCGTTGTACAGCCGCGAGAATATTCCCTGACTGTTAAAAGAAGCCGAGAGTCGCTTATTGAATGGGACGCGGGGCGTGCCGAACAACTTTCGCAAGCCGGACTGACTCGGATGATTCCGTTGGCCACTGTAACTAACGTGGAACTACGCTGCATTGAACAGCTGTGTTTCGGGGACGATACCCGACCGACTGATTCACCTGTTTTGTTCAGCGTCTTACTTATTTGCTCTTTTCGGCTCGAGGGGTCCTGCGAATGTGTCGTTGGCTGAGGCGAGAAGCTCTAATTCGCTTAGTGGAGGGTTGCATTTGGTTGTTGTTTACCGGATATGTTCGCGGCGGTGAACAATCCAATTTCTTAAAGCTGTTGATGCGTTAGAGCATGCGACACAACCTGCACGAGCGTATAAACAACTCACCAGAGACTGCCCCGGTATCTATGAACACACGTGCCTGGCCCTTTCTTAAACTAGTGTGGAGCGACACCACGAATCGATTGCGGGTATGGCGGTTTATCGACACCAACCGAACGGCGAGATTAAGTAGTTAGCAAGTCGCTACTGTGCCGATTTTGCTGTCTCGATCATCGCTCGCACTTGGTCCACAGATCGGTTTGCCCCGCCAAGGTGAATGTCGTGCCAGTGACGGTACGCTCGCTAGCGAGCTAGCCGGTTCGCGATCGTGAGCCGACCGTGGATCAGGTTCAGGAAAGTGGGCCGTGGAGCTTAATTGTCGATGGCGAAGCTGCTCGCGAATTGGCCTACGGCATGTACCAAACGTGTCAACGCGAAAAAGCGGGCCGAAGTTGACAAAAAGATGACAGCGTGCGTGCCGTACTTCGACGGCACTCACTTGTTCACGCCCAATAGCGACGTGCCCGACGACCAATCGTTGCGATTGGGATTTGAAAGAAATGAAATGGCACCGTTTCTCGCGTTTTTAGATCATCGATTCTAGACCGAGCCTAATGGCTGAGATCATCGATCGGTTAATTTGGAGTTATGCTTTTCTCGTAGCACTTCGCCGTCACTACTGCACCCTTGGTCGCGGTTCCACTGCATGCCTAGCCGCCAAGTAGTCCACCGACTGTTGCGTAGACACCGTAACCAGGCGGCGCAAACAATGCGGCGTTGACACCGACGAACGCACCCACCGCAATGCAAGTTGGCGCAGAATAGAATCGCCTATGCC
>NZ_SJPY01000009.1:8041-26215 GCF_007860185.1 Novipirellula aureliae | reverse complement strand
TGCAACTCGATTGACGGACGAAGCATCCCTGCTGGCCTGTGCCGCTTACGTGGATTTGAACCTGATTCGTGCCGCGATGGCGGAAACGCTGGAGCAGAGCGATCATACGTCGGTGCAAAAACGAATCGAGGCGATGAAAAGTGAGTCACCAAGCGAAGACAAGCCTGATGCTTTCTTGGCACCTCTGTCGATCGATGAGCAGCTTGATCCCGTAGGTCCCTGTGCTAGCGATAGCGGCAAGCGATGTAGTGATAAAGGCTTCTTACCAATTTCACTCGTGGACTACTTGAAGCTACTCGATTGGACAGCCCGGCAAGTGGCGCCGGGCAAACGCGGTGCGACGCCTTCGGCTGCACCACCGATTTTGGTTCGGTTGGGACTCGAGCAAGCGACTTGGTGCGAACTGGTGAAGGACTTTAGGAAATTGTTCTGCAGCATTGCTGGACGCCCGGAAAGTGTCGATTCGATGCGTTGTCACCGCACGCACCGCCGCTACCATCTCCGCCGCCGCGCCCGCGAGCTATTGACGCTCCCGGACTGAGCGTCCCTTCTTCGATTTCCCTCCTTTTCGTGACGCTCTTTGAGCTGCCCCCAGGATGAAGGTACGCACCCGATGCGGCCATTTCGAGGGAAAAAGCCTATCTCCCTGGTTCCCATGCATGATTATTGACGATCAAGTGCAATAGCAAAGCAAAAACCACGACGGCGTCTGCCCGGGGTGTTGCTGTATCACCTGAAATGATGCTCTGTCCCTAGGATTGGGGAATCAAGCGGGACGGGGGGAGAATCGGGGAAAAAAGGTTGAATTGAATCCGGGACGAGGATTGAATCCGCAATTCAACCCCCGTCCCATTTGATTCGCCGTAAACAATCTGAATTTCATCGAGGCAGCTTACTCCTCTGTCGGTTCGTAGCTGACTTGGCTTACGTCGACCCGGAGTTGCTCCAAGCGTTCGGCAACGTCGTCGGGCATTTCCTCTTGGTAGCGACCGCCGATTTGGCCAGCCAGGAACGCTTCGATCTCGGCGTACATCGCCATACGGTTGACCGGTTTGGCGAACCCGTGTCCTTCGTCGTCGGCCAGCAAGTAGCTGACCTTGTGGCCGCGGTCTCGCAGCGCGATCGCGATCTGATCGGCTTCGGCCTGTTTGACTCGCGGGTCGTTGGCTCCTTGAATGATCAGCAACGGTCGGGAGATCTTCTCGGCACTGAACAGCGGACTGGCATCGCGAATCCGTTGTTTGCCTTCTTCGGTGCTCGGATCGCCGACCATGCCGTACAGGAACGCTCTTCCCGATTCCCAATAAGGCGGAATCGAATCGAGCAGCGTGAAGATGTTGCTCGGACCGACAATGTCGACTCCGCAAGCATAAAGATCTGGCGTGAACGCCAGTCCGGCCAACGTCGCGTAACCTCCGTAGCTGCCGCCCATGATGGCGACACGGTCTTTGTCCGCGATGCCTTCGGCGATCAAATGCTTCACACCCCAGGTGATGTCGTCCTGCATCAGCTTGCCCCACTGCAGGTCACCGGCGTTGAGAAACTTCTTGCCGTAGCCACCGCTGGCTCGAAAATTCGGTTGCAACACCGCGTAGCCTCGGTTGGCCAGGAACTGAACGGTCGCGCTGTAGCCCCAGGAATCGCGTGGGCCTTTGGGTCCGCCGTGAACCAACACGACCACGGGCAGGTTCTTCGCTTCGACGCCCGCGGGCACGGTCAGGTAAGCAGGGATCTCCAAACCGTCGCTGCTGGCGTAGCGAATCGACTGCATCGGTGCCAGGTACTCCTCCACTTCTTTCAGTTCAGGCCGTGGAGTGTACTGGTGGATCAGTTCGCGCTTTTCCGCGTCGAAGTACCATGCTTCGGCGGCGTACTTGTCGCCGTGAACGGCAATCAGGAATTTGCTGTAGTCGTTGGTCGAGCTTTGAAACGCAATCTCGCGACCAGGGAATTTCTGCTGCAAGAACTTGTAGTTGGCTTCCCAGGTTTTATCACGCCAGTAGTAACAAGTCTTGTCGTCGGTGTAGGACGTCGAGATGATTTCGCGAGTGTTGCGGTCGAGCCGAAGCCTACCGAAGTCAACGGCCTGCTCTGGATCGCTCTCCAACAATTCGGCCTGCTTCGTGTCAGGATTTATCGTGTACAAGGTCAACAGGTCGAGTTCGCCTTTGTTGGTGACCAAGTAAAAGTTCTCGTTCTTCGCGTCCCAGCCACTGACGCCTGCGTTCTCGGTGACGGACGTTTCGTAGATCGGAACCAAGTCATCGCCGTCTTTACGAAGCAGTGTCGTGTTGCCGGCCGGGTCGGTGCGGCTGAGCAGACGCAGGTTGTCGTCCCAGTCGAATTCATAGCCGGTGATGCGATCATCGTTTTGATAGACCAGCTTCAAGTCACCCGTGGAAATTTCGAGCTGATAGAGATCGTGCCACGCTTTGTCGCGGTCATTTAACCCGATCCAAAGCAAGTCGGGATTGTTCTGGCTGGCGTGCATGGTCTGTGCCGTCACATCCTCCATCGGCGTCAGGTTCCGCGACGGAGGTGTTTCTTTGCCGGGCTCCGGTTTCGCTGCCGGATCAACGGCGAACAGGTTCATATTTTCGTCACCGCCGGAATCCTTGACGAACAGGATGAACTTGCCGTCCTCCGTCCATGTGTATCCTCGCAAAGGCCGCTCGCTATCGGTCAACGGACGAGCCTGATCAAACGGCTCCGCGAATTCTTTGACCCAGACATTCATGATCCCGTGATACGGCTTCATGAAAGAGATGAATCTTCCGTCGGGGCTGAGTTTTCCGCCAGCGATCTGCGGATTGCCAAAAAATAGATCTCGATCTAGCAAGGGTGTCCCGGCTTCGGTTTCGGGGGGATCCAGCTCGGGAAGAGCAGCGTTGGCTTTTATGCCACAGCCAAACAGAAGTGCGGCGCATGCCGCGATCAACTTGTGGTTCATCAGAAAAATCCAATGTGCAAATGAGGGGGGGCTTGAACTTCGACGCGAACGCACCCATTCGGTGAGGACACGGATATCTGGATTCATGTGCTTCGGCCGCTTTACCTGCAACGGCTGTGCAGTTACGATTAGAGTTCAGTTGTTACGAGGTGTCCAGAGGGCTCAATTGCGGGAGAAACACGGTCCATGCAAAAACCGGAAGACGTATTGGACAGCTACTTTCTGGAAGCACGCTGTCACTTACTGGAGATCGCGGCGGTGTTGGATCGGCACGATCGTGCATGCGAAGACGACTCTCAGCGGTCGAGTGAAGCCCGAATCGATCTGATGTACGAATCGTTGGCGATGCTATCTCAGCGGGGAGCGGCAGCGAACCGAAGCGAACGTTTGTTGCTCCTGTTTTCCGAGCCGGAGTGATCTCGTTTGGCAGTATCCAAACTTGAGGTGAACCATGCAGATTATCCAGCCGCATTACCACGGCATCGCCCGGACCGCTCAGGATTATGAACGGATGGCGATGTCGGGTGTTGTTGCCGTTGCCGAGCCTGCGTTCTGGGCGGGATTCGAACGTGCTTACCCCGAAACCTTTATTGACTACTTTCGCCAGATCAGTGAATTTGAGCCGACCCGTGCGGCCGAGTACGGTATTCGGCACTTTTGCTGGGTTGGGATGAATCCCAAGGAAGCGGAGAACCCACAACTGAGCCGCGAAGTGCTTGAGAAGATGCCTGAGTTTTTCCAGAAGCCGACAGTTCTTGGCGTTGGCGAGATCGGATTTCATAAAACGACGAAGAACGAAGAGCAGATCTTTGAAACGCAGGTGCAGTTGGCCGTCGATCATGAACAACTTATCCTAATTCACACGCCTCATTTGCAGGACAAAGTCCGCGGTACCCGGCGAACCCTGGATGTGCTTCGCAACATGAATGTGAATCCCGAGCGAGTGTGGATCGACCATGTGGAAGAACATACGATCCGCGAACCGCTCGAGCAGGGGTATTGGGTTGGGCTGACGCTCTATCCCGTTACCAAGTGCTCGCCACGACGTGCCGTGGATATCCTTGAGATCTATGGCCACGAAAGGATACTCGTCAATTCGTCGGCAGACTGGGGACCGAGTGATCCATTCACGCTTCAAGAGTGCATTGGCGACTTTCGTCGGCGTGGTCACTCGATTCAGGAGGCAATCGAGATCTTCCACAACAATCCCTGTCGATTCATGGGCCAATGTGCCAAGTTCGACATCCATCCGATCCGTTTGGAGCCATCGGTTTGATTGAACTCGATGCATTCACCAAAGTTTATGGTGAAGACGCTTCGGGTGATCTTGGGGTTGTTGCCGCCGACAAGTTGCCACGCTTGAATTTCGGATTGCGATGTTGCGGAAGAGCCTTTGCGGATCAAACGGCTGATCGGATTGACCTCGGCCAGCGCGGGGCTGTATCAATGGCTGGCGCCTCGGGAACTGCTTCATTATTTCGCCGTCGGCTTTAGACTGCTCTACCGCGGCAAGGTCAAATACGAAGGAACGCTCGTGGAGTTGAAATAGGAACAAGCAAGGATGTTGAAACGTCTGTCAGGGATAATTGAGCAATTGCGTGGCGGAATTGCGTCTGCCACCTCTGGACGCTACATGCTGGCGACGAGGTCGATCTGGGTTCGTTTCGGAGTAAATTTCGACTCCGATTAAGATGCTCGAATCGATTGGAAAATAATCTATGTTTTTGCGAACGCAATGCTTTTTGCAACCGTATTGCATCTGTTGCCTTGGTGTTGTTCGATTTCGATGGTTCCTGCTGGGGTTGGCTTGTCCGTTGCGCTGAAGCATGCGGGCATCGAGAATTTCGTCGTGCTCGAACGGCAAACCGTTGGAGATTCGTTTGCCGCTTGGCCGGCCGAGACTCGATTCATCACGCCGTCGTTCCCAACAAACTCAATCGGAATGATCGACTTGAATTCGATCGCGGTGGAAGTGTCTCCCGCGTTTAGCCTCGAAGTCGAGCATCGGACCGGAGAAGAATACGCGTCGCATCTGCCTAGCGTCGCTCAATACTTTGAGTTGCCCGTTCGCGAACATACCGATGTGCTGCGAGTGACGAAGGCCGGCGATCACTTTCGAGTGGACACCGCCGAAGGAACTCTGCGAGCCAAGCATGTTGTCTGGGCGGCGGGAGAGTTCCAGTATCCACGGCTGAACGGTTTCAAGGGCCGCGAACTGTGTCGGCACACGGCGACCGTGGGCAGCTACGAAAACCTCGAAGGCGATGAGTTTGTTGTCATCGGCGGCTACGAGAGTGGCGTCGATGCCACTTACCAAGTGGAACAACGGCGAGCGTCCTTTCATTCCCGCCGAGAAGTTTGCCTCGGCATGGCGTGGCTTGTCATTTGAAGTCGCCACCAACTTTGACTCGTACTTGAGACGCACTGAATCATGAAGCTTGGTGGAACGATCTGTCCAACGTATGTCCTTTTCGATCAAGGCCAACCCGTCATGACTTGTAGCTTTCCGGTCTCGATTGATCTGCTTGAAGGCGAGATGTTGAGACTCGCGGACGGTGCCCGTCAATGACACATGGATTGAATGATCGAATTCCGACCAACGTGATCATTGGATTTCTTGGATCAGGAAAAACGACCGCCATTGCGAAGCTGATTGACAAACGACCGGCAGGTGAAAAGTGGTCCATCTTGATCAACGAGTTTGGAACGGTGTCTATTGACCACGCATTGCTGGAGGCTAACTCATTCGACTGAAGGGTATTTTCCGCTGCGAGGCTGATTGGTGGACGATCAATCGAGCCAAGGACGGGACCAGTTATACCCTGTCGGCCTATCGCCGTGATAGCCGAAATGACGAGTTCGTCATCAATACGCCGAAACATGAACCCAAAACCGCCCGTTCATATGTTGCGTTCAGACGGCCAATCGAGCGGTATAAAACAGACCGATGGAAAGAATCAGCGCCGCCCGGATGTACGGCCAAGGCAGCTTCGACCATCTCGAATCACGGCCGGAAAATTGCGTCCCAAATAACTGAACGATGATACCGAACACCGTAATTGAGCAGGCGATGCCGCTGGCAAACAAACCGATCACACCGTAGGCGGCAACTGGTGTGCCTGTGGACATGCTCGTAAAGTAAGCTGCCATGGCCGACGGACACGGTAATAATCCGAACGCGATCCCCAGCAAAGCACTCATCGAATAGCTGGTCTGCTTGGTGAAACCGCCAGACTGCTCGCAATCGTCCTTTTGATGGCCAGCGCAGCCACACTTCGAGGGTTTGGAACGAATCGCCGCGATCAACATCCAAACTCCAACGCACAGCACCAAGCCAGAACTGATCCACTGCATTGCTGTGGTCACCGCTTCGTCCTCATGATGATGGTCGCCAGTCACGATATGGTGCGTCAAGTGAACCGCGGCGGCAATACCGATCAGCGAGACGCTGTGGGCTAGCGCACTGGAAAGCCCCATTACCAACGGATGCAGGAAACTACGTCGTTCGCCCGCCAAGTAAACGAATATCGCCGTCTTCCCATGCCCCGGTTCGAGCGCATGCAGTGCCCCCAGTCCGAACGCTAGGCTCAGTGTTAATTGATGAGCGTGGTCGTGCATCTATGAAGAATCCGTGAAGGACAGGGTTGGCCACATCAGACCGATATGTTGATGCTACAGATCACAGCGGCAAAAGGTTCGTGATAATCCTAACTGGTAGCCCGATGTTTTCCCCTGGCTACCGGAGCCTGAAGAGCCGGTCACGATCGAATCGCCACCACCGATTTACATTTGGCCGCAGCTGCCGCCGGACCATCCTTCTTTTCGCTGGCTCGTGTCGCTTGGTATCGCGGTGTTCGTTTTGTCAATGTGAATGTATAAATAGCGTGTGTGCTGCAGCGACGGTCGCGTGGCCGCACAAGTCGACTTCAGTGGCGGGCGTGAACCATCTAAGATGGAAACTGCCTGCGTCATCGGTTGAAACCACGAACGCGGTTTCCGATAAGTTTATTTCCATGGCGAGGTTTTTCATCCAGTCATCGCTCGGATAGCGGTCAAGAATGCAAACGGCAGCCGGGTTGCCGGTGAAGGGTCGATCGGCGAACGCGTCGATTTGCCAAATGAGGATGCCGTCGGAAGAGCTCATTCAAGTCTCGATTCGGATTTCAGTTTTGACGGAATTGGCGATTTCGGCTGTAGCGGTTGAACCGAATCTCTTCTCCAGAGTTCTCCCAGTGAACGATCGCGTGGATCATGAGGCTGGCTCGTTGGGGACAAGGAACCCCAGGTGATGGCCCGCGTGCATCCACATGAACTGTTTCCAATCATCGACCGGCAACTCGTTCAGGAACGGATAGTCCTCGATTGGGCCAGCGAACGCGTTCGCTCGCTCGATCGTCGCGATGCAGCCGTCAATGATCGCCTTGTCGTCGGGGCCAGGCTCGGACTTGGGTTTCAACCGATCCATCGTCGGTCCGCTGGACATTTTCCGAGTTCGTAATATGCGATTGTAGATCCATTTGATGATCGTGGCTCGCAGAATCCACGGTAGACGAAAGCCAAAACCGTCCATGCCACCGGTCATGGTTGCGTTCAGGTGTTCGCAAATTTGCGTGAGGTTCCAATTTTTGGTCTTCGTATAACTATTTGATCGTAGACTTTGAATTTCAGCGATCACTTCATCACCGGTGTGAAAGTCGAGCGTTCGTTTTTGCATGGTTGCCATGGATGCTTTCCGTGAACGAGCCAATGAACACAAGCCATCTTCGGGGACGAAGATTGGGCTGGTAAGATTCTGAGCGAACGAGTTTACAAACACCGCAGCAGATGCACCATGAGTGACTATCGGTGATACTGGCGGTTTCTAGACAAGTCGTCCCCAACGGCGCCAAGTTGGCGTAGCGAGAATTAAAATGACTGACGCAGAAAAACAGAACCTCATTGGACTGCTCGATTCGCTGGTGAAGGCGTCGCTTCCGAAGGCGACAAAGGTCGCGAAATACGGTGGTACGCTTTACACGTTGAAACCGGATGAAAGGGAAGGGCAGTTCTGCGGCGTGTTCCCGTACAAGGCTCACGTGCAGTTGTCGTTCGCTCAAGGGGCTTTGCTCGACGATCCCGATGGATTGTTAGAAGGTGGCGGGAAATTTCGCCGGCACCTGACGTACAAGAGCCTGGACGACGTCGATGCGAAGGTCGTCAAGCGTTTCTGCAAAGCCGCCATCAAACTCTGATCTTTCACACATCAACCTTCACTCTTCAAACTTCCAACGTGCCACTACATCAATGTTCAAATCACCAAGGGGGCTTGGTCCGCTAGATCGACGTCGAGTAGCGGCTCACCGAGATCGTTTTGCGACGTTCTCGCGAATGCGAGTCCATGCTTGCTTGGGCTTGCCGTCGAGCGTTTGCAGGCCGTGCGTTTGCAGGCCGTGCGTCCCCAGATACGCAAAATGATCCCAATGAGTCATGCCTACACGAGCAGCACCAAAGCCGCCCATGCTAAAGCGGCGAGGATGCGGCCATTCCGGTTGGCGATGGTGCGATACGTCTTGTCGACATGAGGAATCACGTCGTCGATAAAGACCGTTTCCACCGGTGCCGCGTCATCGATGAGATCACTCCACAAATGGCGAGGTAGCCCGTTGACGGACACTACCAACATTGGCTCAATTCGACCGGCGACCATCGCGTCGTGAAACAATCGAACCAGCGGGCGAATGCCCCTTCTCCACCTTCGGTTCCATGCAGCCAATACAAAACTGGAAAACGCCGCGCACGATCATGCTGATAGATCGGCGGCTTGTAGATGTGATAACTCACGTTGGCACCAACGACCACGACTTTACGAGTGATCTCGGGTGGCGTGACGATTGAGAGAGCCTTGGGGGCAGGTGGTAGGTCGGCGATCAACGGGTAGGCCTGGTGACCTTCGAGTTCGTATCGAGGGTTGGCTCTGCATGGACATAGATTGCAACTAGGGTTTCAACAATGTTCTATCGCGTTAAACTAACCGTATGGAACAACGACGTGAACTACACTTTGACGATTTGAACGCGGCGGCTGAAGAGGCACGATCGCTCTAGGAAGATCAACCGCGCGGACCGGTTGATCGGTAGCGTTATGCCAGAGTATATTTAGTTTCATGCCTCAACCCGATCCCGCGAGAATCGTGTCCTTTGAATCGCCGAAAGATCTCGGCCGGTGGCTCAAGGTGAATCACGCCACCGAAAGTGAACTGTGGGTGAAGATATTCAAGAAGAAGACTGGGATTCCGAGCGTGACTTGGGACGATGTCGTGATTGAGACGTTGTGCTGGGGCTGGATCGACGGCGTCAAGAAATCAATCGATGACCAAGTCTATCTCCAGCGGGTCACTCCAAGAAAGCCGCGAAGCAACTGGTCAAAAAGGAACAGAGAGCATGCGGAGCGTTTGATAAGCGAGGGCCGGATGATGGAGTCAGGACTCGTGCATGTTCGCGCCGCCAAGGCGGACGGCCGGTGGGAGAACGCCTATGTGGCAAGTGAAATGAAAGTGCCAGCGGATTTCCTAGCAGCACTGGAGAGCAAATCGAAGGCGAAGCAGTTTTTTGAAACGCTCAATAAATCGAGTCGTTATGTCATCGCGTACGGATTGACAAGTGCAAAGAAACCCGAAACCAGACAGAGGCGATTTGCAGAATTCATGGACATGCTTGTCCGCGAAGAAAAGCCGGGTATTGGCTTTAACAAGGCGAAAAAGGCATAACAAACCTTGCACACGGAGTCGCGGGTCTGTTGGTACACTCTTTGCACATTTTCGCTAACGATTTAGCCCACACAAACCGCCGTTTGGGCTGGGTTATTGGATTTGCTTCAGGGAGCCCGTCTTCTACTGTGTCAAATGAAAATCACAGAGACAGCGTGACCAATCAAACCGGCGTGCTCGAAGACGACAAGCCCGTCGAAGCATTAGACTCTAATACTCGTGATCCGAAACGGGTGTCGCCGGCCTACTCCGTGGACAGTCAATGGCGAAACCACGATGTGTTCGTCAATGGACGAGAGCAAATTGTTGAGTTCTTGACCGGTAAATGGGACAAGGAAATCGATTACCGCCTCGCCAAACGGCTTTGGGCTTTAACTGAAAACCGGACCGCGGGTCGCCCCACAGAAACGCGGCTTTCGCGGATGAGTTTGTTGTAGCTGACGGTTTGATCCACGTTGTACTCGACGGGCCAAGCCACACGATGTCCGATGCGTCGACGTTGACTGGTCGTTCGCCTTTATCGAACGCCTGTTCGGTGGGCAGGACAGGGAAGTGGTCCGGCGGCGGGCAATTGCTGACGCATTCCAACTTCAGGCAATGGTTGGAATAAGTCCGCCGTCGATTCGCAAAGGTGCTCCGTTAATGGCCGAGGCGAGTGGGCTGGCAACAAACGCCACCAAATTGGCAATCTCCTCCGGCTGGATCAATCTCTGAATCAAGGAGGTTGGCCGATTTTCTGCCATGAATTTTTGTTCAGCCGAGTCATATTCTTCGTTCGGAAATAAGTTGCCGACGAACTCTTTCACTCCCGGTGTCAACGTGGAACCAGGCATAACTGTGTTGACCGTGACGGCGCTTCCTTTGGTCAATTGAGCCATACTACGTGAGACGGCAAGCTGGGCTGTTTTGGTCATCGCGTAGTGGGGCATTTCAGGAGCGGGCACGACGCCGGATTCGCTGCTGATGAAAATGATGCGTCCAGCGTCTTGCTCAAGCATTTGCTTGAGGTAATGCCTGGCAAGACGTACGCCACTCATTACGTTGATGTCGAAGATGTGTTGCCAAGCTTCGTCCGTCAGGTCAAAGAAGTCAACGGCTTCAAAGATGCCGAGATTGTTGACGAGGATAAAGGCACCGTATCTACATAGACACAACTTTACCGCTGTCCAGTGTCCGCGTCCCGATTTGTACGAATCCAGCCTTCTGATGAAAGTTCAATGAGACGGTATTTGGCGGATCGACGTCCACTTCGGCTGTGATCGATAGCAGATCCGCATTTTTCGCCCAAGATTGAATGTGAGAGTATAACGCACGGCCAACGCCGGAACCGCGACAGGCTCCCCCATCGCTTTAGGAACTCAAGGAATCTGGCTCGACTGTTTTTTACCAAGGCAACTCTCCAATAATTAGGTAGCAACACGTATCGGTGGCATCCTGCCACCGCTTCAGGGGACGGCGGCAGGATGCCACTGGCTAGCACTCGCGGCGGCAGGATGCCACCGGCTAGCACTCGCGGCGGCAGGATGCCACTGGCTAGCACTCGCGGTGGCAGGATGCCACTGGCTAGCACTCGCGGCGGCAGGATGCCACCGATACTATTCGAGACGGTAAGTGGCGTCTTGCAATATGTATTCGTGCGACGTCAACTTCGCCTTCTCCGGGTTTGCGCGAATGTAGTTCTGGAACGCCTCCAATTGTTCGGGGGCTCGCACGATGTGGTCATAACTCTCTCGCATCCATAATGATCCCTCCACCCCCAACTTCCGATTGATCGCGTTCGCAGTGAAACTCTTCACAGCCTGCAAGATGTCTTCCAACTCGAAGCCATTGATCGGTCGCATTAGCACATGAACATGATTCGGCATCACGACGAAATTACCGGTTAGCACGCGATCACCGTGAAAATGCGTCAGCGAGTTCGCGACGATTTCTGCGAGATCAGGACGCTTTAACACGCAGCTTCCGTGTCCCGCGTCGAGATACTTGTTGAGCTTCGTCGCCATGGCCCGTTCATAAAGACGCTGATCGTTCCTCGGCAATTGGCCAACGGTGTTCTTCCAGTCGAATCCCTCCGCGTTTAGCAGCTTCGGGTCGATTCCTCGATGAAGCAACCACTGGTCACGTTCGTATTCAAATTCGAGAATCACACCGACTGGTAGCGCGTCAGCAAGTCTGTATGTCACAAAGTAGGTGCAATTCTCTTGACGCCAATGGGGAAGAATTCCGTGATAGTACACGCGGACTTCGCCTCGCTCATCGAAACCACGAAAGGGTATTTTCTTTTCGTTCATAGGCGCTCAATAGTATCGGGGGCTTCCAGCCACCGCGGAGTGAATTGCTTGATCAAACGGCGGCAGGATGCCACCGATACGTTTTACTACCGAAACGCTTCGCGCGTTCCGCTACGGTCAAACTCTAAAACCAAATTTCACTTAACTGACCTGATTCAAGCTCATTGGCGTAGCTGAGGTAGTAGTTGCGGTTCGGCGCGTTGTACTCGCGTGCCGCCAAACCTCGCAGTGCCGTAATCTTCACCTTGCGGGCCAGTTTCAAGTCGCCATCATCCAACCATTTCACGTGGTCTGCGAGCTCCAACGCCCACTGGAAGTCTTGCTTCGCCAGAGCGGATTCCATTTGCTCGGTGAGTTTCTCTGTGCCGCCGGCCAAGTCGGCTATTTTTTGCGCCTTGAGTTTTGGCGCGAGGGGATTCAACGTTGTCGGATTGCCGTCGTACCATCCCAACAAGCCGGCATAGATTGCTCTGACCGCGTGCGGAACCGATCCGTAGAACTCGATGAGATACGGTTTGTCTTTTAGGTGATCGGGAAGTTTGACTTCATGCGCGAGCTGGTCGGGACCCTTGCCAGCATTGATGCCACGAACCGTTTGGTCATACACGCTGCGAATCGCTTCGCTGTAATCCTTCAACGCGGCGGTGGCAGCTTCTTGTCCCTGGATGGGCATGGTATGGCCGGGAACCACAACGTGTGGCTCAAGCTCTGCCATCTTCGCAACGCTTTCTGACCAACTGAGCACATCGCGATAAGCCGTGCCCCGAATCGCATACAGGTTGGGGAACGAACTGTAGAAGTTGTCGCCCGCCAGCAACACCTTCTGCTTGGGGAGCCAGATGAACATGGCATCGTCGGTTTCCCCCGGGCCGATATGAAATTCGATTTCGACGCCCGCGATTGTTGTTTTTAGCCCACTGCGTGGAACCGTCACGGTAGGTGGAAGGTGGCCTTTGCCGCGATCGCTATCGTAGGTATTCGCCGGCGCAACGCCGCGATTGGTGCTTTCTGACGGCGAGAGCTTCCGTCCGAACTGACGCACATTGCGTTTCATCTTGACTGGATCCACCGCTTTGTTGACGCCTTCAGCGGATCCAAAACTTTCGGTGGCGTAGATGTCTGGTCGCTCACCGCCCACAAAGGCACTGGCTCCACCGATGTGGTCGCCGTGGCTGTGGGTGTAGAGGATCGCCTTGACCGGTTTGTCGCTGTATTTCCGAAAAGCTTCAAACGCATTCGCAGCACTGGTCGGTCCCATCAGCGTGTCAACGATAATCACACCGTCGGTGCCGACGATCATCGACGTGTTGGCTCCATGGAACCCAACGGCCGTGAAGACGTTGTCGGCGACTTTGACAATTCCTTGCTCGAATTGTTGCTGTTGCGCATTGAGCATCTTCAATGCGATCTTCGGTTCGACCTGCGTTTGTCCGTTCGCAACTGCGGCTACCAGCACCGCAATCAAGAGCGGACAAATTGTTTTTAGGGTTACGTGCACATACTCTTAGGTGGACTGATTGGATTTTTAAACGAAAATAGCTTCTCTCGATGTAATAAACGAGCTGAATCACGAGGATTCGCTCACTTGGTGTTAATGGTCGTAACCAACAATTTGGACATCGTGGTTCGACAATACATGCGAAAGAAGCCTCATGAATTCTACTACAATCTCAATGCACGAGAACCGAGCCAGCGCAGCGTGTATCGCATGCCTTCAAAAAAACAGCGAGCGAAGCTCATCGATCCCGTTCTTGGTTGGCATGGACGCCAACCCTCTTCCCGCAGGGATGCGGGCAGTCACCCAAGCAACAGAGACAACGACCTGAACCAGAGTGATTCGATTAAGTTCAACGGTACCGATCACCGGGTCGGGAAAGTTGAGGTTCCATTTGAAAACGGCCGCAATCCCGACTCCGGTGCATCGGATGGTTCCCCGATCGTGTGTTGATCGGAAAGCTTGCGGTCCGCAACTTGGGTTATGAAATTGTACCCCCAACATCCAATCACCGGAAACGTACCCCATTCGTCGCGGGTGGCAATGCGCAGATGCCGAGAACCATCGAGCAGCATCGTGCCAGCGCCGCCATGCGAGGAAATCATCCGTGGCATTTTGATTTCATCAAGCGAAAGATCACGTTCACCCAAGACGGCGCCACCCGTAGTGGTGATTGCCTTGATATGCATTACGCCAAAGGCAATGAATCCGCATCTAGCAATCGTGTCGGTGGTTGGTGTCGTATCGCCAGTCCAGTTGTGTAGTCCACCGAAGAAGCAACGAGTCTTGGAGGGGATCTCCTCTGTGTTGAGTTGCAAGACCCGGCCACAAGCGAAACGTCCGTTTGCCATGGGGACGGCCCAGTATTGCCCGGGCAACAGCTTGCCAGTTGATTTCGGGACTAGCGGGTATTCCATCAAAGTACAGTGCAGGAGGTTTTCAGTCGGGGAACGCCGACGATAACCGCGTCGGCCAGATTGACGTAACCACTAGAGCAAACGCTCGTGGCCGACTGCGGTTCATCGGTTGGTTATCGGATCAGTATGGGGAATCGCCGAAAAGGTTAAGGAAGCAAAACTTCAAGGATGGACTAAGCGACGGGATTGTATCAAAGTCGCTTTGGTCTTCGACCCCTTCGGTGACACATTCGTCCCGATTCGTTATCGCGATCATTGTAGCAGATCGAAGCATTGCAGATCAACGTTCGCGGTCAGGATTTCGGGTCAGGATTCGACCGAGCAAGTATAGCGGTTAGGATTCGAGCATCGGCATCGTCCGAGCAACTACAGCGCACCAATTGCGGCAACGACTACAGCGCATCAATCCGATAACGTTACCAATCACCCGGCGGCGACGAGAGATTGTCCATTTGAAAACGCCCGACTTCGCCGCTCGGGTGCATTGGATGGTTCCCCGCATCGTTGGCGACGAACACACGAATCACATTGGTCATCAATCTGGATCGGGACCGGAAAGGAATTTGTGCCAGTCTAACACAGAATCCACCATCGCCTGTCGGTCGACAAACCGCCGACGAACTTGGTCCATGGAAGTGAGATTGATGGCATCAAGTTTTGTTCCGCCATTTTGCTTCCAACGTTGGAAATCGTCGAACTTAGCGAATCGGTAGAAATGAAACGGAACATCGCAATCGGTGCTGCTGCGTTCCGTCTTGAAGAATCCCAAATACACCCAAGTTACGATTTCCAAGTAATCGCGGTCCTCAACCACCGTGCAATTGCATTCGTAGCAGACCTCATTTTCAGAAAACATTGAGTAGTCTTGAATCGTTGCCAGTCAGTCGGGGAACGTTTGGGTTAACGTGGTCGGCCAAAAAAAACGTTTAGATTGCCGAAAGTCGTCGTGGCCGACTCCCGTTCAACCCATGGTTCTGCACTCGTTCGTGACCGGGTTGCTACTGAGGCGATGCCAGTACGCAATAGTATACCACCACAAGGAGATTGAATGCCATTCCAATCCCGATCCGGCGGTATCCGCGGAAATACGTGTCGCGACGTTTGCGTGGAATGTGCGAAGGTCCGAATGTGTTGAACACGTGATGACGCAGCAGCGGTAGTTTCGCGTACACAAGATCAAAGAGGCCGCACGCATAGAGCGTGCCCATGATGATGTAGTTGATCGGCCACCATATGACGATCGCGAGTCCAAGGAATAGGACCATCGGCGCAAGAAAGACGAGGTTCGCCGCGAGTTCGTATCGTCTCATTTGAATCGCCGTGGATGTTGGGTCAGTTCGCGTTGTCTGATTGCAGAACGCCGACGATAACCGCGTCGGCCAGATTAACGCTTAGATGACCGCAAACCGTCGTGGCCGACTGCGGTTCATCGGTTGGTTCGTCGTTCTTCGGATGGTATGGTTTGTCCGTCGTAGCTTCGATACGCACCGTTCGCGTTTCCACGCAGTGAGTCCGTGGTGGCAGCGTCATTATTCTTGGACCTACCAATAATCGGGCCTCTCATCTCGGGAATGAATTGAATCTGCGTATCACCAATCGTTGATGACGGCGACTCCAATTTGACTTTCCCCGGTACTGCGACGGAAATCAGCACCCAAGTCGCAGACTCTCCTTCATGCTTCGTGAGCAGCCAAGTTTGGCCGGTCCGACCATCGAGCAAAACGAGTGTATTCTGAAAAGGAGCCATCGTGTATCGCACCTCCTCCGTTGTCGATACGGCGCGCGCGGAAACTATTGGTCTCTGCGGGGCATCGTCGCCTCTTGCTGTGCCCATCGTCGCCACGCATAGGAAGCAACCAACAATAACGGTATGTGATAAATACACTATGCTCTTCTCATTTCTCGCAGGGAGCCAATTCGGCCATCGAAACAACTATACTAAAGCGATGCTGTCGACGAACGATTGAGGTAACGGGGGGCGAGGAGAGGAGCTCGACTTTAAAACCGACAGCGCCGAGCCCTCCCGTTCACCGATTTGATATGCATCATTTTTGTAACGCGTCCAGTACACGGTCGCAATATGTCTGTTCGTTCCGCATTGATCCAAGCAAACGGCCAACCACGGTTTTAGACGGTACGTCTTGGAATTTGAACATGGGTTCGTTTTCCAATTCAGCTGGCCAAAGGATACGACTGGCGAAGTCGGTGGACAAGGAGAGGCCGAGTTGAAACGTAATGCCGAGCCGAGCACCAAGGTCAGCAAGGAAGGTGTCGCGTCCGTCAGCATAGAAAGAAGCTTCGTACCACATCGAAGGCCCAGTCGCAAAACAGAGAAAATAGTCGTCGGCGAACGGTCCGTTTTGATTAGTCGCCTCACCAATGATGCGAAGGTCTTCGACGCGAATCATCCAGTCCGAGTAAGTCGTGGACGCGTATCGAATCACGTCGCCATCAAGTTCGATATGTCCTGAGTCTTCGGCCATGGGGAGATGCATATCGCCGACGATAACCGCGTCGGCCAGTTTTGAGTTTACCAGAGAGCAAACGGTCGTGGCCGACTGCGGTTGATCGGATCGTTATCCGCCGTCTTGGATTTCGGCTTGGTGAGCAATAAATGATCGCACCATTTCGTTAGGTTCCGCACCAACCCACACAGTGCGAAAAGCACCGCCGTCGACCCGCGTCACGGGCGAAGCGGCGTTGCCCGGAACCGGGAAATATGTCCAGTCGACATCAACCATGGATTGCAACTTTGTAATGTACTCTTCATTCGAGATCTGTTCGCCATCTTCGTTGGATCGCGAGAACAGCATCGGCTCGTTATCGTCGATCACGGTCGCGAGATCATCCCAGCCTGATGGCCATTTGCCGTCGTTTTGATCTAAGTAGGTGGTGAGCAGCGTACCCGTATCCCAAGCAGCATATGCCTCGGGTATTTCACGGATGGTGCGGATAACGGACCATGCAACAATCCCGAAAGCCAGAACAAGCACAACCGCTGCGAATTGGACGAGCCTTCGTTTCGTGATCTTGTTTCGCTGCATGTTCAGTCGGATAACGTCGGGCGTCACTGGGCGGGGAGAGTAAAGTTGTCCATTGCAAATCCGGCCGCAAGCCCCGCTCCGTGTTCACGCGATGGTTACCCGCCGTTTTACAGTTTGAGATCGTCGAGCAACTCTAGCATTGTGTCAGTATGTCGATGGATCGCAATCTCTGGCACAGAACCATCCATTAACACGGGGATTTTAATGTCGCGCGGTGTTCCGTAGGGGTTTGATCCGGTGGTTAGGCGTCCGCGACCATCTGGTGGATCAAGGCGGATTTTACTGCGGAACGTGGAAATGTAGTACCAGCCGGTGCCGTTCTTACGCACCAGCGTTACGCGATGCAGTGTCCAGTCAACCGGTGCGTCGTTGGCTGGCAGTGTCTTAAGTTTTGCATTTGCAGCACGTATCGCCTCAAGCATCGAGAGTGGTGGATCATGATTCTGGTCCGTCCATTGCGGCGCGTTCGTGATAGCTTCCGCATCAACGTTGCAAATGTAGAAGCCGAAGGCTACGTCAGACCGCACTTCGTCGGAAAGAACTGGCGTCGATGCAAGGAGCAGAACAAACGTTGCGGATGTGAGGAGCTTCATGATTCAGTCGGGTAACGAATTGCATTCTATCCGGGGACCAGGCGTGGAAAGGTCTTGATCAATGGTTGACGTGTTTCGCCTGGTCCACGGATAGAATGTGCGTTGAACTTTGTCGTGCAGACCGCTTACGTTGGCAATC
>NZ_SJPY01000009.1:0-7941 GCF_007860185.1 Novipirellula aureliae | reverse complement strand
CTAGATACGTCACGGTCGGATCGAATGGCAAAGCAAGAGAACACGCAATTGCCGCAACCAATGTCACCACCAGTAGTGCGGACAGTTTGTATTGCGGCTTCAATCTCATCGTAATTCAGTTGGCGAATAGCAGCCGTCACCGGGGACGGCGAGTTGAGTTTCTATTTGTAGCCGCGTGACGCCGTCCTCCGTGTGAACGGGATGGTTACCCACCGTTTTGGATCCTGAGCGACACGAGCAATTGTGTCTAGCCACCGTAGAATGAAATACTACGTGAAAAGGAATGAATGGTCGATCCATCGTCATTGAGCGTTTCAACGGTATCGATTACATTCCCGTCATCGTCGATTTCAAATTCCTCACAACTTCCGTGTGGCGATTTCCCGGTTTTACCCGTCTTGCTGTGGATCCACGTATCGAGCAAGAACGTGTCAACGCATAGCATGGTTTGTGAGCCGTGATATTGCTGACTCACTGTGTAGTGTGTGTATGGCCCAGCAGTCAAATGTCCAGCAGCCCAACGCGCAACAATGGCGGAGAATCCGGCACGGAGCAG
The DNA here is from genome assembly GCF_007860185.1 of Novipirellula aureliae. Taxonomy (NCBI): domain Bacteria; kingdom Pseudomonadati; phylum Planctomycetota; class Planctomycetia; order Pirellulales; family Pirellulaceae; genus Novipirellula; species Novipirellula aureliae. The sequence continues at coordinate 7,385 of NZ_SJPY01000009.1, read as the reverse complement.
CACGGCTTCCAATTCAGGTTCAGGCAGTCGCCCAGAGATGGCAAGTGGAAGTGAAGTCATAGGAGTGAGCCGGTAAGAACGTATTGATTCCGATTCAGTCGGATAACGAATTGCATTCTATCCGGGGACCAGGCGTGGAAAGGTCTTGATCAATCGTTGACGCTTTTCGCCTGGTCCACGGATAGAATGTGCGTTGAGCTTTGTCGACTCGTGATCGTCGACCGTGGGAAAACGTATGCGGAATCAATCCACGCGACGGACCCCGCCACACCGATATTCTAATGCCATCACCACGCCGATTGCAACGTGGTAAACAATCCAAACTTGAGTGATTAAAAACCGCGATCAAAGACGTTTTTGATCGCGTTAAGTACTCAAGTAAAGGTCGTAACTGTAACCGGCGCAAGTCATTTAATCGTTTTAACCGTCAAAGGGGTGAAATAGTTCCCGAGCACTGCATGGTCTGCAATTCGACAGAGTGTGTGTCCCCTTTAACACCTTTGAAATCGCCAAGCGAGTCGAGATTTTCCGTCTTGCGAGCACGAAAGAATCACACATTGAGATCACCAGCGTGATGTTGTTCGCCATCTCAAGAAGGAGTCACAGTGTCGCTCGCCAGCGGCCAAGGATCACGACAGCGGAGTCGGCTCAGCGTCTATTGGCAGACCCAGAAAAAACAGCGAGCGAAGCTCATCGATCCGGTTCTTGGTTGGCATGGATGCCAACCATCTTCCCGCATGGATGCGGCCAGTCACCTAGTAATAGAGAAGACGATATACACCGGAGTGATTCGATTAAGTTCAACGTCCCGCATCACCGGGTCGGGAGTGTTAATGTTCCATTTGAAAACGGCTGCAAGCCCGACTCCGGTGCATGCGTTGGTTATCCGCCGTCACCCGCCGCGACAGAGGACGAAGATCGGACGTTCCCGTTCACGTCAAAGTGTACCCAGGTCGTTCGTTCAAAACCATCATAGGTCATCTCCCAGTTTTTGGTTCCGTCAGGATAGAAGAGCACCGCCTTGCCCATCCCGTCAGTCACTTTGGCGGCGAATTCGCCACTCGGTGTATAGGAAATGGCGTCCGAAAGATCGTCGAAGAGCGGATACACTCGCGTGTCAGTGCGTTCTATGCGGCACCGGCCTGTCAGTGCAATGTCTCCGTTCGGATAGTTTGCGACCGCATCGCCCCAGTCCCCGCCATGATAGCGAATAACCCAGGTGCGTTGAGGCAAGTCATTCACAGTGAACTCGTAATATCGCCGTCCAAAGATGCTTCGGCCGGAAGTCCAGTCCAGCCCTGTGTATTTGGCGGACCAGTTTTCATTGTTCAGAACAGTGGTCGTACGCGGAATAGATGCGATGCCGACGACAGTGACGGCCAGAACCGCCGGTATCGCGAGTAGTGTACGAAGTCGAAAACGCATTTCAGTCGGATAACGCTTCGCATCAGCGGGCCGGCGCGAGACGCGTTGATTTCAAAACCGACCCGGCCGCCGGCTCCGTTGCATGCGATGGTTACCCGCCATTACGGGGCAAAGTCGTAAACAAACACCGGAACATTGGCAACGCCGCAGGATCGATCAATCAGAGGTTCGATTTCATCCCATTTGCCGCCTGCGAGACCACAGCCAATTCGCGGCATATGAACCGATGCATTGTGTTCGGCAGCGAATGCCGCTAGATGCACGAGGCAGGAGTCCACGGCATCGTATCGGATTGGCGGTGTGCCGTCGCTACCACGTTTGATCTTGTGTTGTGCGATCATGTTCGCGATCCAGAACTCGTCAGCAACTGCGACAAACTGAACTCCACCAAGCGCGAAGTCGTTGGATTCGCGTCCAGCATACCAATTGCGATAGTTGGATTCAGGTTCCGGCCAGCGTTTCGTGATAGCCAGTACGAAGCCTTTACCCCATCCGCCGATGTCGTTGCAGATGTGTGCGACGATCTTCGGACCAGGTGTAACGGGGTTCGTTGCGTCGCCAGTGAGGTAAGTAATCGGGGTCATCGCAAGGTCTGGAGTATGGTAGCGGCTCAGTCGGGTAACGCCGACGATAACCGCGTCGGCCAGATTAACGCTGACCACAGTGCAAACGCTCGTGGCCGACTGCGGTTCATCGGTTGGTTATCCGCTTTTTGGATCGACAGGGAAGGTGAAGTTGTCGGACCAAACATAAGCGGTCCGTCCACGCCAGTCGTGGAATTGTACACCGAGCCGAGCAGTCGTGTAGTTGCTATGGTGTGGAATGCGAGCAACTGCGCTCTGTCCTCGATAGAGTGGTGTGTAGGTAACGGGAGTTTGAGCGGTCAAATTATAGTTTTCGACAGGGTTCGACGTAGGATCGCCGTAGTATGCAAATGTCAAGATCAGACCACTGTGCCCAGCAATCCAAATCGGAAGTAACCCATTGTTAGTAACCGTTACATGGCAGCATGCGTACTCCCCTTCGTCGATACCGGTGAAGGTAGCAGCAACAGGAATTGAGAAGTCGACTTCAGGGCTAAAGGGTCGAGAAAGTGCCAACGCGACCGCGCATATCATCGTGAAAATCAGCAGAGTCGCAATGCGAAATCGGAATCGAAGGATTGGCATAAATGTCAGTCGGATAACGTTGGCCATCACTGGGCACGGCGGGTTGGTTGTCCATTTCAAATACGTCAGATGCCGTGCTCCAGTGCATGGCTTGGTTATTTGCCACTCTCTTGACTGTACCAAACGTCTTCCGCTGCGATTCCCCATCCGCATTGCCCGGAACCAATATGGCATGCCTGATCCGAATCATTTGCGATTGAGTAAAACGCCAGAATCGGTGGAGTTATATTCCCAGCATGAGGAATCGTTACGATGCATCGTCCAGCATAAGCTTTGTAGATCCTGCAGCTACCTACCCTCGGTTCAGTTTGGTATGTCCGCCTGAACTCTTGTAGTGCGAGTCGTATTGCGTGGCGTTTGCGGCGAGACAAGTAGTGCCACCCCGGCGGTAGCAATCGCATTGCGAGAAGTAACATTATCGTCAGCACAACAGACAATTCAATCCACATCACATTTGCATTTAGGTGGTCGGTCTAGCCAAATAACGTTGGCCATCACTGGGCACGGCGGGCTGGTTGTCCATTTCAAAAAGCCAGATGCCGTGCTCCAGTGCATGGCATTGTTATTCGCAATTCGTGGAACCTACGTATCGTGTAGTCAAGCCAATCAGCCATTCAGAGAACGGCAACGGCCTGCTGGCGATACACGGCAGATCCGTACCATCGTACCCCCACTCCACTCGCGGGTCATCCCCGTCAGTCGAAACCGCAATTACCATTTCAGAATGTGTGAGATGCCCCACAATGAGATGATCGTATCCGCACCAGCGTACAGTTGGAGGGCATGTAGTGTGCTCGTATTCGTCAAGAAACACATCGGTATCAGAGTCCATTAGCCAGCAAGCCAAGGCCGGGAAACGGTAGAACAGTCGATACGGTTCGGCGATGTCGCACCGCAAACGGTGCGAGAGGCTTGCAATTCCGCGATCCGTACCGAGAGTGGCGAACCAGAGCGGGAGTTCAGCCAATCGCGATCGAACCGCAGCGTTCTGAAGTGGCAGCAGATGTTGCGCTCGTTCAAGTTCGGATTGAAGATCAGCTATCGCATTCCTCAGTCGAATAACGTTTGCGATCACCGAGTCCGAGCGGACAAGTCACCACTCGCAAAACCGTTTTCGAGGACTTCGGTGCATCGCGTGGTTCCCCGCTTTGCAGCGGACTCAACGTCAACCGCAAAGATTGACGCGAACCACATCATATCGAGCGCATCTGCGATCCGCAAATCGAAGTGCCCGAGCTAGTCGCGGGCGTCTATCCGTTGACCCGCAACCGACAGGGCGAGCATCGCAAATAGGATAAGGTTTGGAACCACAAACAGCGCGAAAATCGGCCAGACTGGACCGGATACAAACATGAAGTCTTGTTGGTAGGTGATGGGGTCGCCGTTGTTGGTATCCGGTTGCAACGCAAGTTCGATTTTCATCGATCCGTAAATGAACAACGCGATCGAAATTGGGATGGCGAGAAGGACGCCATTCAGTATCAGAAAACGCCGAAGCCATCGAGCGCGAACACGACTGCTCGCAGCGTTCTCAGCTGGTGGCACATATGGATTCATGTCTTTACGTGCGGCCAATGATGCGGATGTTTTCAGTCGGGGAACGGCGGCGGTAACGGGGCCGCCGCCAATAAACTTTGATTTCAAAACTCGCGTCGTCGGCGGCTCCCGTTCACCGCATGGTTATTTGGCAGGATCGGGGGAAATGTCTAGTGTTCCGATTTGTTCACCGGTCGTTGCACTCACGATCTGGCCAGTAGTCAAAATCAGCCTTGTTCCTCGGTTGACGAAACCGAAATCGGCCGCGTCGGGAAGTAGCGTTTCAGTCACGATTTCTCCGTTGTGGCGACCAAGAGACATCAGCGTGAACGGGCCGCCATTCTCGTAGGGCCACGTAACCGCCGAGAAACGCTTTGAATCTTCGTTGTAACGCAAATCCAATGCATGGACGCCATCCATAAAAGGTCGTTCCCAGACCTCTTTCCCGGATTCCAGATGATAACACGTCACCGGCCCACCACTTTCTGAGATACACATAAACTCGGGCGCAAACGCGTAATCGAGTACGGCGAATGTTTTGCGCTTCACGGTGGCAACATGTTTGAATCGTTGGTTCGTAATTCGTATGTCCCGTTCTATTTGGTCAATTACAAGGCGTTCGTCGTATGGGCTCTCAATTACGTCTTTTGCACCGTAAAGATCCTTTTTGAGCCAAGTAAAACGAATCGTTTCACCGGTCCGAACGTCAAATTGGGAGACAATTCCGCGATGGTGAGAGCAAAACAGAGTGTCTCCATCCAGCGAGAACCTGACTTTCTGGACTTCGTCAACGTCTGTTCTCTGCCATATTTGCTTACCGTGAACATCGGCGAGCGTTACACTGTTGTTGTCGTACGACGCGATCGCACAGAACGCGCCGTTGGGATCGATCGCTAGTCGCGACCCGCCGAAATCAAGGTCGGTGTCGAATTTAGAAACACGTGCGCCGGTAGTAAGGTCAACGATGTGGACGACTCGCTTGAATTCGCCAAAGGCGATTGTGGTGCCATCGTATGTTGTCGCAAGGTGCCGAAATTGTTTCCGTGTCTCATCCACATGCTCAAGCCAAATAACGACAGCGGTAACGGGGCCGCCGCCAAAAAGGTATGATTTCAAAACCCGCGTCATCGGCGGCTCCCGTTCACCGCATGGTTCTGTGACAATCTCAGCCACCAGCGTTGGCCTCTTGGTTGTTCGGTTCTTGGTCCTTCTGAACCCGAAGTGGGCCGATCACTGCTGCTGCAAATGGCGTCCACANGAGCATCGCGACGAGGCATGTAGATTGAACGATCCAGGCTCCGCTCGCTTTGCCATGCAATTCATCGGGGAACAACCCCATGAACGGGTACATGGGNAGGATCGTGACCATCATCCACAGACTGACATAAAGGTAACTCGTAACCAGATTTGCCCAGCCTCTGCCGTATGTTTTCAGTATCGTTTTCATGGTTCAGGCCAACTTCGAGCATACGTGGGTCTTGCGGATGGATAACGTGCAGAGTTCGCTCCCGCGATTGCGTCGTCCGGCGGGTACAGTTTACAGCACCAGCGGGTTGCGATCGGTTCATGTCAGTAACCAATCGCCTCTTGTCCCACAGAACGCAAACGATAACCGCGTCGGCCAGAGTAACGCTGACCACAGATCAAACGCTCGTGGCCGACTGCGGTTGATCGGATGGTTATCGGCAATTTTTAGCTCCAAAAAGTGTGGATCGATACAGAACCAAGATCGTCGTCCACCATCACTTCGGCATGCATTGCACCACCACCTGGTTCTACAGTGTAAACACGAATGTTGCCGTTAACCACAGGCTTCAGTTCGGATGTGCCTGGTGACTTGTCGAGCCAACTATTGACGTCATTGCTTGGTGCGTTGAACCGAATCGTAAATTCTCGCGTGAACGGTCCGCCGCGTGTTTCGATCACCAAGCCAGATGCGGAATCAGGCAGTGGAGCCATTCGTGCCCACTGCTGTGCGGCTTCCAATCCACTTGTGCGAACGTGATAGCGATACATCGCGTATCCACCAATCATGACGGCCACGAGTAACGCAGCGAAACCGATCAGCAACCACTTCGCGATAGATCGAACGTTCATACAACGAGTCTCTTCAGTCCGATAACGCTTGGATTAACCGGGCCGGCCGAATAACGCTTAGATGACCGAAAAACCGTCGTGGCCGGCTCCGGTTCAATCCTTGGTTATCCCTTAGGCAGGTTGAATGCATCGAGCTTGGTTGGCGCGAGGTCAAATTCCAACAGCTTTACAGTCGTGCTACCGATAGGCTGGAAATTGCTTCGCGCGAACGAGTGTTCTTCCGTTGGTATGTCACCATTCGCGACACCATAAACGAAGACCGAATGTTGCACGGCACGACGCTTTCCGTCTTCACCCTCGAACTTGTAAGTCCAAGATCGAACGCGATAGGTCTTTGGGTCCATAACAACGCTCCCGATCCGTCGCCCTTCCGGTTTCTGTCGAACGAATGAAATCACGCAAGCGTTCTTGTCATTTTGGGTAACATCCAATGAGACAAGATCATAGCTTTTTGTCTCCCATTTCTCGATTAGGTTCTTGACTTGAATCGTTGCGTATCTATTTCCGTGTGCAATGAAGAACTGTCCCGTGATACTTTCCAAGTCCGGAGGGCAAACGCCGTTCACACAGATGTCTACAGATGTTGATGTGGAGACAACACCGGAGTCATCCGGCGTCTTTGCAATCACCAATGTGGTAGCCTCAGGCGTTGAAATCAGACGGCGAACTTGGCCATCTGGCTTGCCATCCTTCAGGGTGTAGCTGTCGAGGCGAAAAAACTTGCCGCTATTTGCCCAATATTCGTACCTGGTGTGAGTTCTGTCCGAGCCGTCAATATCCGTCACTTCCCAGACAAAATGCCCATTCGCGTAGGTTTGTTCACGCGTTGACTGCATGGCCTTGATGTCTGCAAACAAATCTTCGTTTGTGTCGGCGAGAGCGTCTGTCAAATGCGATACAGAGAAGCTCACAGACAGAAGTAGAATTGCGAATGACCGAAGAAGCGGAAGCCGCAAGGTTAAAGAACGCATTGCCGTAGCCTCAGGAATTTTAAGGAGCGATAGCCAAAGTAGAATTTTCAAAATCATGTGGATAACGAATTGCATTCTATCCGGGGACCAGGCGTGGAAAGGTCTTGATCAATGGTTGACGTGTTTCGCCTGGTCCACGGATAGAATGTGCGTTGAACTTTGTCGTGCAGACCGCTTACGTTGGCAA
>NZ_SJPY01000008.1:337457-349416 GCF_007860185.1 Novipirellula aureliae | reverse complement strand
ACGTATCTGGACCGTCATCTGTCAACACGAATTCTGTTATCTGAACGACGTGCTCAACGATGCCGGAATCGCTCGACTTGACGTCTTGAGCCAGAAGCTGATCGCAGTATGAAACCAAAAAAGTAATTAGGAGTAATGAGCGATACATGCATGGTCCTTTTTCAATGCGGAACGCCGACGATAACCGCGTCGGCCAGATTAACGCTGACCACAGAGTAAACGCTCGTGGCCGACTGCGGTTCATCGGATGGTTCGTCGCCTCCGAAGTGCCAGGTATGAATCATTGCTGCGTCGATTCTTCGAGGCCTTTGAGGCGACCTTCCAAATAGGCAGTAACATGGTCATGGTCGGTTGACGAAGCAGAAATAATGATGGAATCCGGTGCCTTAGCGACAACTGTGCGCGGTCCATTTTCATTCTCCCATCTTGTACGTCCGATTGACGTTTTTATCTCGGTAATCAGTCTGTCTAACGTCGCGGCTTTGGTCTGGTCGGTGTTCTTATCAGCCACTAAATCCGGAACACGGTAGGCCACCACGTACAAGCTGGACTTCTGATCGGCCAATCGTTGTTCGACCTGATTTTCTACGCCTTCGGACAAACCGTAGCGAAATCCAACAAATGAGCCTGCAGCCAAGAAGATCAGGAACAAAAGTGTTGCGATCGAATATCGTTTCCATACCAGTCGTGTCCGTGTCGCCATTGGTTTCTCCTCTCCTTTTTGCTGAGGGCATCTAGTCGACGAACGTCTAAAATCACCCGGTCGCGACGAGAGATTTTCCATTGTCAAAACGCCCGACTTCGCGACTCGGGTGCATTTTTTTGTTATTTGCCGTCGATATCGAAAGCACGTAAGCCCATGGTTCGTATCAACGCGTCCTCGGTTTGGAATAGCGTGTAGTGATTGATATTGTATTCGCCCAGTTGCTTGAGTGCAGCGATGCGGTCACGACGCGGGATAGTGATTTTCACGAGCACGTCTTGAGTAACGACCGAGAATGGCGTGACGTCATGATGGGAACAGAAAGTGTGTGTGTTTGCGTCTAAATCCCAATGGGTGGCGGTTGTATACCAAGCTTTTTGTGCGAAGTGGCGCGTGTGCGTTGTCACATACGGACCGTGAGTGTGAATCATGCTGGAATTGCCGCGACCACCTTTGGTGCCCTCAGGCGTTTCGATAAAAGCAAATACTGCACAGCGATCAGCCTCGTTGGACGGTTCCATCGCGAAGTATGCGGCAACGTACGGAGAGGTCGTCCAATCCAGTAGCGGAGACGGGAATCCATGATGCCGCAAATACACGAGGTAATCGTAGTGCGGAAGATGAACCCGCATGAAGTCTTGTACCGTTTCGATTTCTTTTTTGATGTCGGGATAGGACTGAAGATTCCATTCACGTCCGGTTACGGATTCGATTTCATTGACGCATGAATCTGCGCGTTGAAGGTAGTACTGAACGTTGATTTGAGAATTTGATGCCCGTTCAAGTGTTGTCTGAAGACGCCAGTCGGCATCAGCCTGCCCGCGAAAGAGGACTTGGTTGTCGAGCGTCACTGATTCCTTGTCCGGTATGTCGACCGTGCGCGTACCGAACTCATCGCGAATGTCGGCGATCGCCTGAGGGAATTCAGTCCATGAGTTGAGTTCAACAGTACGCATAGATGAGGCAAATAACATTGACGATAACCGCGTCGGCCCGATTAACGCTGACCACAGAGCAAACGCTCGTGGCCGACTGCGGTTCATCGGATTGTTATCGGATCAGTATGGGAATCGCCGATAAAGTTGTCTAAATCGACGAACGTTAAAACACCATTGTAGCCGACCGAAGCGAGACCGAGCAACCATTGCAGTCGGGATGTGAACGCACCAATCGACGGAGCAGCGATAGCGGATAGGGTTTCCGGTCAGTGTTCGACCGAGCAAGTTTAGCGGTTACGATTCGAGAATCCACATCGTCCGAACAACTACAGCGTACCAATTGCGGCATCAACTACAGCGCATCAATTGCGGCAACGGCTACAGCGCATCAATCCGATAACGACAGCGGTAACGGGGCCGCCGCCAAAAAGGTATGATTTCAAAATCCGCGTCATCGGCGGCTCCCGTTCACCGCATGGTTCTGTGACAATCTCAGCCACCAGCGTTGGCCTCTTGGTTGTTCGGTTCTTGGTCCTTCTGAACCCGAAGTGGGCCGATCACTGCTGCTGCAAATGGCGTCCACACGAGCATCGCGACGAGGCATGTAGATTGAACGATCCAGGCTCCGCTCGCTTTGCCATGCAATTCATCGGGGAACAACCCCATGAACGGGTACATGGGAAGGATCGTGACCATCATCCACAGACTGACATAAAGGTAACTCGTAACCAGATTTGCCCAGCCTCTGCCGTATGTTTTCAGTATCGTTTTCATGGTTCAGGCCAACTTCGAGCATACGTGGGTCTTGCGGATGGATAACGTGCAGAGTTCGCTCCCGCGATTGTGTCGTCCGGCGGGTACAGTTTACAGCACCAGCGGGTTGCGATCGGTTCATGTCAGTAACCAATCGCCTCTTGTCCCACAGAACGGCTGCGGTAACGGGGCCGCCGCCAAACAACTATGATTTCAAAATCCGCGCGATCGGCGGCTCCCGTTCACCGCTTTGTTCTGCGACGGTTGATGCGTTCCGGCCAGCAGCGGAACACACCAAGCTTGCGAGTGGCATTATCGCAAAGAAAGCAATCGGATACCACAAGGTCACCATCAGAGTCCAAAGCGTGGAATCAGAGCATTGGAAGTGCCGATAGTAGATGCCCCATGAATCGCCAAATGATTCTTCGCGCTCGAGCGGCGGATAGATGCTTCCGTCCGCGTCAACCAATCCGATGATGCTGCCGCGATACGGGCCGTATTCAGCGTTGTTAAAAAAGACTAGTCGTGAATCAAGTCCCCGCCCCCATACACCGACGTGAGAGTCATCGCTGAATGAGAAATGGTAATCCCATGGGCTGGTGATGTAACCCACGAGAAACAGCAAGACCGAGACCGAGAGCATCGCTGCCGATATCACCGTTGCAATCTTGAATGTTCGATGTGCCATCGGATGAGTCGCAGAACGTTTGGGTTAACGTGGTCGGCCAAAAAAACCGTTTAGATTGCCGAAAGTCGTCGTGGCCGACTCCCGTTCACCCCATGGTTATTGGCCGATCATTGGGTAACCGCAGCGTGCCAAATCGATCCTGAAGTGCGATCGATGGATTCGAATACGGTCATTGCGGTCTTCGACCCCGTCGGTGACATGAGTGTCCCGATTGGTCGTGTCGTTCATTGTCAGGTCTAGCGGAGCCAATGTCAATCAATCCATTGAGTCGCGATCGATTTACCAGTGAGTTTCGAGTATCCGTATCGACCAAGCAATGACAGCGCCGCGTCCAATAAAGAATCCATGAAGTCCGTGGTTTGAGGCGAGTCGGCTGGAGAATCCTGCTGACCAGGCCGTGATCTCGATCTCTCGATCGGTCACAATGAAACGCTTCTTACTTCGTTCACACCTCAAACCACGGAACCTCTCTATGATGATCTGTTCTCTCGATCTTGGCAAGTTCAAGTCGGTCGCCTGCTTCTACGATTGTAAAACTCGCAAGTATGCTTTCGAAACCATCCTCACCAAGCGTTCGCATATCGACAAGCTCTTGGACGATAACGAAATCAACCTGCTGGTCATGGAGGCATGCGGACCCTCGGGGTGGATTAGCGATGTCTCTCACCAAAGAAAAGTCAAAACGCTCGTTTGCAGCACCAACGACGAAGCATGGATGTGGAACAAAACCAAACGCAAAACCGATCGTGACGATGCCCTCAAGCTGGCGAAAATGGCTGCCATGGGAGTGCTCACACCGGTCCACGTGCCAAAACCAGAGATCCGTGAACAACGAGCCATTATCAAGTATCGAAAGAACCTCGACGGACGAATCAATCGAATCAAAAACGGCATTCGATCCAGCTTCGCCAACCGCGGCATCGAAATCGACTCTGGCGCGAGAGCTTGGCATACCGGACGCGTCCATATCGACTCGTGTCGAACACCGATCACCCTGTGTAATGCTGACGATCTCTGGAAAGGACAACTCGATTTGGAACTGACACAACTCGATGCGTTGACCGCAGAAATGCAAGCGGTCGAAGATCGGTTGGAATTGTTCGCTGCTGACAACGCTATGATTCAGTTGGTGATGACGATCCCTGGCGTGGGACGCAAAACGGCTGAGCTTCTTGTTGCCATTATCGATGACCCGCACCGCTTCAAAAGTGCTCGGCATCTTTCAAGTTACCTTGGCTTGACGCCAAAGCAATATCAATCGGGTGAAACCGATCGCAACGGAAGGATAAGTAAACGCGGGCCGAAACTGGCTCGCACGATGCTTTTGGAATGTGCTTGGGTAAGTCTTCGATACAACGATTGGAGCAAGAAAACTTTTGAACGGATTCACGGCGGATCGAAAACACGACGCAAGAAAGCCGGCATCGCATTGGCCCGCAAGATCGCAATGGTCGCTTGGGCAATGATGCGCGACCAAAAGGCTTGGGATCCGAACCGGGCATTGCAAGAGTCTGCAGCGGAGCCTGGAATTCAAGAACTGACGACGGAAGATACAGAGACCCAAGAATCAAAACCAAAAAAGAAAGCCAAGCTTATACGAGCAAAACCACATGCTCCAGGGCCAGTGATCAGCGACGAACCGAAGCAACGTAGCGGTCGAGGCAGTAAACCAACTCGCCGCCGCGGAAGCGCACGCCGCTCGCCTTTGAAAACCTGACTCAGTCCAAGGCCCTTCGTTGGGGCCGTGCTTCCCTGGAAGTGACCACGAATCGTCGGCAAGGGCGACAAGCCGCGTTTGAAACGCGGCTTGATAACCCTGAGATAACGAATGTGGCGCTTTTCAGGGAGGCCTTTTCCATCCACCTTGAACCCATTGAAACAACTGCAAACACTGGAGTGAAACACGGAGAACGAAAAACTGATTGAAGACAAAGTTTGAAGAATCGAAAAGGACTCCACTTCGCCTACATCACTGACACCAGCTGCCACCGGGAACAACGTAAACGATTCCGGTCATGGCGTCCTAAAGAATGTGAGAGGCGATTGCCGCCGACATAAAGATTGACAGATCGATCGAAGTGTCGGGCCATCCAACAGAACTCAAGAGACCACCGATTGAAATCCTGTAAGGAATGCTGAGACGATGCTGTCAAGGACCGACCCTTTTGGGTCAAGGCATCGACATCTCGAATAGTCGTTTAGTACCCAATCGAATCAAGCCAAGTCATCAATAGCAGATCGCTCGCCGAAGCTCGCTACCACCGATTCACCACAAAGAAATGAACACAAAACATCCAATGTAAGAAATCTTTCAAAAAAGCGGCCAGTCGCCACTGGACAAACCACGGACTTCATAGTCGCCGACGATAACCGCGTCGGCCAGATTAACGTTTAGATGACCGCAAACCGTCGTGGCCGACTGCGGTTCATCGATTGGTTATCGGATCGGTATGGGGAATCGCCAAAACGGTTTGTCCAAATCGACGAACGTTAAACACCACTTTAGCCGACCGAAGCGAGACCGAGCAACCATCGTCCGAGCAAATATAGCGGTTAGGATTCGAAAACTGGCATAGTCCGAGCAGCGACAGTACATCAATTGCAGCAACGACCGCATCGATTGGTCCGCCTTCAATAATCGCGAGAAGTGTACATGCCAATGCATTCTAGTTCCAATAGTTCGTGGCCGTACGCCAGCCTCCATAGAGAGTAATGAAACCGATTGGTAACCATCAAAGCCTCAGTTTCGTTGGCTAGATTCCGCACTGCAGCCTGTGAATCACTCGGCACTTGGATGGACGTGACGGCTCCAATATCCTCACATCCAAAACATGCCAAATGCGAGAAATCCTCGAATAGGCAGTCGGGTGGACTGGGCCACGTATCGGACACTACCGATCCGTGGCTATCGCGTGCCGTTATGAGGCATGACTTGCAGTCGATCATTAACGTCTTGGCATCGCTGGCAGCCGCAAAACATAGTAGAATTGCTAGCCCGCGTTCGACGTTAGACACAAAGGACTCTTCCGGTGGAACATCGAGCAATCGAACACTAGCTTTCACGCGTAAATCCAATCAACTTTCTGAATGGGCGAACGTTGACGATAACCGCGTCGGCCCGTTTGAGTTCACCACAGTGCATCAATTGCAGCAATAACTACAGCGCATCAATCCGATAACGCCGCCGATCACGGGGCGGGCGAGGAAAAAGCATCGAACGGCCAAAGCGGTCACTGGCCCGCTCCCGTGCATCGGGATCGTTATCCGCTCCGCCCGGTGTCATGCTCAGCGGAGCGTGAGGCATCCACCCAATCTCCACGATATGGGTGAAGATAGCCGTAGCGAAGAAGCGACAAAAGCAAAACAGGACCGATAAGAAAAATGGGGAGTCTAACGTACCACTTAATGTCGATGTTGAGCAAGAATTCGCACACTAAGTAGCTCGCAACAAGTAGCCAAACAAGACGAGTAATCAATCGTACCCAAGCAGGACCGAGCGTTACAACAAGTCGCGTTGAGCAGTTCGGACAAACGAACCTTAGCGTGTTCAGCACGTTCCAAAGACTATACCTCGACATGCAAACGGGACACTGATCACGGTCCCAACTTCGCGATTGCTCTGAGCGAAAACTGGCGACTGGGGGTTCATATGGGTTTGTCAACGCGCATGCTCAATCGGATAACGTTGGCGTTAACGCGGCGGGCGCGTTGGTCATTGACTTCAGGAAACGCGTGATCGCCCGCTCGCGTTCAACGCTTGGTTCTGCCTCGGGTCATCGGGAAACTTGAGTAGTTTCAAAGCGAACCGTTTGGTACTCAACTGTCTTTTGATGTTGTACTGGGACCATATTTTTAACGACATACTGAATCGTCTTTTCTCGCTGCTCAGGGACGTGGCGTGCAACAGTGTACGTGATTTCATCGCCAGTGATTGGATCAATCTTCGTTCGATCCTCGCGAACGACCGTCATGACAGTGTAAGAGATGGTTCGTGTCCGTTGTTCACGAACCGGTGTCATAACGGTATAGGTTACGTCTTTGGTGTGTGTTTCTCGGACTGGTCGTTTCACATTGTAAGTGTCGGATGATTCCGATCGTTGCGATGTAGTGTTTTGTGTGGCAGTCGTAACGGGAGTTCCATCAGAGGTTCGGACGAAGCACGCCGCTAGAATTGCTAGCAACAATATCAGTCCGGCTATCGAGGTCGCGATCCAATGCTTGTCGGTCATGTTGTACACTCCGTTGCCTGCGTTTCTTGGAGGAACCACTGGTCAATATCGTCAAAATCAAGGTGACGCTTTCCAGTTGTTCGTGTCCTGGCAGCAAAGATTGGGTATTTCTTTGGCAGAACGTTTGGGTTCAGCGGGGCCGCGCGAACGGCTCACCACTTCAAAAAAGTTAACTCGCGGCCTTATGGTCACCCGCATTCATTCTAATGGTTTGACCACGCCGGAGCCAGTCGCGCAGCTCAAGGCAATGGGAAAGCCAAGCAAAACAGATGCGGACGCAAAATTTTTTGCTTTGATTAACGTAAAGGTCGTAACTGTAACCGGCGCAAGTCATTTAATCGTTTTAACCGTCAAACGAACAAAATAGTTCCCGAGCAACATGTGGTCAGGATTCTGACAGTGTGGCTGTACCCCTTTTGGCTCGCAAAGCAAGCCAGCAATTTCGTTCTGACAATCACGAGAACCGAGCCAGCGCAGCGTGTATCGCATGCCTTCAAAAAAACAGCGAGCGAAGCTCATCGATCCCGTTCTTGGTTGGCATGGACGCCAACCCTCTTCCCGCAGGGATGCGGCCAGTCACCCCAGCAATAGAGACAACGATCTGAACCAGAGTGAGTCGATTAAGTTCAACGCCGACGATAACCGCGTCGGCCAGTGTTGAGTTTACCACAGAGTAAACGCTCGTGGCCGACTGCGGTTCATCGTTTGGTTATCCGTCGCATGTGGGGTCGAGGGCAGTGGATGTTGTCATGTTGGTTTCGAGTATAGCCAAGATCGCATACCGTCGAACAGCAGAATAAGCACTGAGCCAATCACTGCGAACACAGCTCCCTCCTCTGCGAACCAGTGAGAGCTAAAGCGGAACAGGCGGCGGCCAAAATCGAGCCGCCAAGCCATCGCGAGAACTAAGCACACGAATTGTAGTCTACGCACATTGGGACGAGCCGGAAAAAGGAGAACGACCCAGACGCCGAGGAAAAGCCATGTGAACGTGAACGCGGGGACCAGTCTGCATAGTGCGAACGCCGATGCAGCAGTCGTCGTGGCAAGCATCACGCTCGAGATCGTGAACCGTGATGAAGTCATGGACGATGAAGGTCGTTGGTCGGATCGAGCTATGGCTTCGTGCATTTCAGTCGGATAACGTCAGACATCACGGGGGACGGAAAGTTGACTATCCATTGCGAAAAACGTTGCAAGCCGTCCTCCCGTGCATGTCATTGTTCTGCCATTTTATTGCGGAGGAAAGATCGGTGCGATGCCGTTGACCCAGACCGATTGATTACCATCATCGTACGGTCGTGTTTCGCCCCCGATGCATTCAGCCTCCGTTTCAAGTAGCCAGATACCGTGGGCGTCAAATGTGAATCGCCGGCCATCGGTTAGCGCTAGGTGGTCAGCGTATTTATAGAAACCCCATTCGATAAGCTGCGCCCCCGACGCCGGTACGGTTTCGAGCACCGCATCAGGGTCCGTGCGCGGGGTTTCGGCCTGACGGTATTGCGTGAAACGGAGTCCGTCCGGTCGTAGGCAGAGTTCGACAACGTAATCACGTTGGGAATCGAGTCCGAAGCGATTCCAGTTCGGATCGCCGAGTTGTTTAGGGTTGGAAGAGTCGTGCCAATCCCAGCCGCAAGCGAAGCATTGTTGCGCTTTCTCGCTTGGCAATAGAGAATGGCAGTATTGGCAAATTGACATGTCGTACCGTGTAACGAATCGACTCTATTTCGTGGCAGAACGCCACCCGTAACCGGGTCGCGTCGAAAAAGTTCACCATCGCCAAAACGCTTGACACGCGACTCCGGTTCACGGGATTGTTACCCGCGTGTTAGCACAGGCGGCAGGGCGTTGATATAGGGAGTAATCGTCTCCACGGCTTCGGCCACTGCCGTGTCAACGTCAACGATTGTAGCAAAACCGTCAATATGAGTTTCGATCGCAAGATCCAAGTCGAGGCCCCAGTGATCCGGTGGTGCAGTTGGGTCACTCTCGTACGCAGCCCAACCAATGTCGCGCAATCCCCAAGCGTCAACTGCCCCGGTTCGGTGTGCATCCGCAGCTAGTCCAAACAGCAAGTTTCGGACAACGTCATCTGAGACCGAACCGGGCACCGAGCGGAGGTAGTAGGCAACGTCATTTGGGTTGCAAAACGATAGGTCAATCATCCAGGGCTCTGCGGTAGATGAAGTCTCGATCACGCTATCGGCCCAAAGCCGCACCAGTTTGCAGTCAACAAGGTCGTGCTGAAAGGCGAGTGCCAGCGAACGTGCAATTTCAGCGTGCGTTGGATTTGGTTCGGTCACAAGCGGCGGATTTCAGTCGGGTAACGGTAGGGTTCAGCGGGGCCGCGCGAGCGACTTACCACTTCAAAAACGTCAATTCGCGGCCTCCGTTGCAACCCATGGTTCTGCCTCAGCATGTCAGGTATGACCAAATAGACCGAGCAGACGGTTCCATGAATGCGTCGGGATCAAAACGTGGATCGTCATGATACCGTTCTTGGACCGCCACGAACATGTAGTCCGACAGTTCACCGTCGTCCTCAAGGAAATATCCCGTCGGGCCATACTCATTGTCGATGAAGGGAAAGAAACGGTCTGCAATATGCTTGTGGCCCGCGCTGATCCATTTTCTGGTTTTCGAGATGAAGCTCGGAATTTCCTCCACCGGAACGAGCAACAAATGGTCTATCCCGAATCCATTTGCAGCTAGGTAGCAGTCATGAAACTCTTGCGGGAATTGAAATCCAAGTGAAAGCTCAAGCTTATTGATCATTTCATCGGTCGTGCCAGGACGACGTAAACGCTTCCCGTTGAAGTTGGGATCGTACATGTCCCAATGCTGCTCAAATATTGCGTCCCAATTGGTATTCATGATGGCAGAACGTCACCGATCACGGGGCGGCGACGAAAGAGTATCCATTTTAAATCCGCCCGATTTCGCCGCTCCCGTGCATCGGATTGTTCCCCGCTTTTGTTGAAATCGTTGGTCAGTCAAAGGATACGCAAACGTCGGAATCGGAGTCAATCGAGCGACGAAGCGCCACACGAAGGTCAGTCAAACAATAGTACCGCCAGCCCGCACCTTTTCCCCACTTGGCCTCGATTGGATCTAGGCCCGATTCATCGTCCAGTTCAATCGCATCCCAAACATCGGCGTCGCCAAATCGTTGTCGATAGTTGTCATATAGCGAGTCAACGACCGGCAACAATCGCTTGGATGATGCAGGCGGAATCAGGAAATACTCTCCCGTTTCATCGAGTTGACGTTGAAGCGGAGCAATCAGTTCGTTGACGAATGTTTCACGTTCGGAATCTGAAAGTTGCGAGGGCAGCTCTTCAAGCACGCCGGACATCGCTGATCCGGATTTATCGTCGCCGCAAAAATCATCGCATTGGATGTAGCCACCGCCCATCGCGCATGTCCGTGTTGAGAGTGTTGATCAGTCGGGGAACGATTGGGATCACGTGGTCGCCGCGAACGACGTTCCATTTCATTAAACTCATCTCGGCGACTCACGTGCATCCCTTGGTTCTGCCTTTTCGAGCACTGGTGGTTTCCGGGTTGGTTGGAATACACCTTCACGAATGCGGCGGGTTGAGATCTTCCAACCGTCACCTTTGTTTTCTGTGTGCAGAAAGACAGAAACGACACGAATCTTGCCATCATCAAGCAACGTGAATCCCATCCAGCCCTTTGATGAATGCCACTCACCGTTCATTCCCCAAGCATCGGTAAATCCGCGAAATTTGCCAAAGATCTTTTCGTAGTCCGAAATGTTTTTGAGTTTCTTGAGTTCGTCAAACGCTGGTATCTTGGCAACAGCAACTGTCGGCGCTCGATACGCAAACCCGCCCGTTGACGCCGGTTCTTCCAGCCCAACCACGATCTCGTTGATCGGCAAGTCATCGGCGGTGACATTTGGATGCTTGCCTGAAGGGAACGACGCATGCGTGTATTCAAATGGCTTTGGATCAGGACCAAGTTCGCGACCATCTTCGTCAAATCGTTTACTGAATTCTCCGCTGTAGCCTTGGTCTAGTAGATGAACACCTACGCGATCCTTGTTTGCGACCACCTGCGGCAATGTCAAAACATCCTGCGCCAAAGATTGCGAGGTAATCAGCGTTGCAAGTATGAGGAGGCAAGATTTCATATGGCAGAACATTGACGATAACCGCGTCGGCCAGATTAACGCTGACCACAGAGTAAACGTTAGTGGCCGACTGCGGTTGATCGGATGGTTATCGGCTACGGTGTGAGTGAAAAAGGATTGCTTTGATTATCGAGCGAACGTTTGGAACCAAGTGCACGATGCACCACGATGGTTTACGAAGTGCTCCAGTGTGCCATCATCCAGTAGGCGAACCAGTGCGGACTTCGTCTCCGTCGGTGACACAGCGCGTACCAAGTGATGCCGTCATCAAGTGTACGCGAGACCGTACAGTAAAGCAAACTTCGGTTAGCAAACCAGCACGTTTTCGAAGTGCGTCCACAGCTAACCCACGAGGCGCTAAATCCGATAACGGCGGCGGTAACCGAGTCGCCGCCAAAAACTATGATCTCAAAAAACGCGTCATCGGCGGCTTCGGTTCACCGCTTGGTTATCGGATCCGCGATCTTGTTCTTCGCCGCTCTGAAGGTCAAC
>NZ_SJPY01000008.1:236801-337357 GCF_007860185.1 Novipirellula aureliae | reverse complement strand
ACACCATCAAACGCTGTTGAAAACCTGTTAGAAACCACCACTTTATCGGTGCATAAAATGTCAAAAAAAATCCATCACGCGCTAGAACCGCCCTAGACAACGTGCCTCAGATGTCTCCGTTGCAACCGATGGTTCCCCATCCGTTTGGTTCGTCAGCTGTCGAAGTGGGGCGTCGCCTTGCTCGTCGAAGAGTTGAGCACCATCGGGGGACGCAAGCAATTTCTTCAGCATTTCCGAACTCTTGAGGTGGACGTCAAAACGGTCATTCTTTCGTACTTCAACGGTTCCGTCTAGCGTTCCAGAAGTTACCGCCTTGCGAAAAGCGTCTGCGTTGCAGGCTCTAGCGAATATGGAGCCATCTTTGATCTCGGAGAGCCAAAAGAAAACAAGTTTGTCGTTCTTGCGAGTGTCCTGCGGAATGAACAGAAATGTTCGATTGTGTATTGTCCGTACAGATATAGGAACGCTTTGCGTTTCAAAAACGTTTGACCCAGAATTCCATTCTGTGAAGCCAACGACGAGGTCGCTCGTCGCACCAAGTTCGACGAAATAGACGTTCCCCTGCTTGTCAGCCCATGTTCCACGAAAGGATTTAAGGGTAGAAGTCCGTACGGAGTCACCGAAAGGAGCGTCAACGGTAACGTTGTTGCATCCGAGCGTACATGCGATTAGCGTTACAATTAGAGCGGTGATGGAACGCATGGTATTCGATTGACGAACGCCGACGATAACCGCGTCGGCTAGATTAACGCTGACCACAGAGTAAACGCTCGTGGCCGACTGCGGTTCATCGATTGGTTATCGGACAGTATGGGGATCGACGAGATGTTGGCGACGCAGAATTTCAAGGATGAACTAAGCGGCGGCATTGGATCAGAGTCGGTCCAGTCTTCGACCCCTTCGGTGACACATTCGCCCCGATTCGGTATCGCGATCATTGTAGCAGATAGAAGCGAGACATATCAACAATCGAACGAGTAAACATTGCAGACGGGACATCAGCGCATCAATC
Organism: Novipirellula aureliae; assembly: GCF_007860185.1. NCBI lineage: Bacteria > Pseudomonadati > Planctomycetota > Planctomycetia > Pirellulales > Pirellulaceae > Novipirellula > Novipirellula aureliae. The sequence continues at coordinate 336,345 of NZ_SJPY01000008.1, read as the reverse complement.
GACCGAGCAACAACATCGCACCAATTGCAGCATGAACGCCAGCGCATCAATCCGATAACGGCGGTCGTCACCGAGGACCGCGAATGTGGTTTCCATTTGTAAATGCCGTACGCGGTCCTTCGGTGCACGACATGGTTCTGGGCATTTCTGAGTGTGACGACTGTGTTTCGGTCACGGCAGTTCAAGCCCGTCAATAAGTGACTGCAATTGTGGCGGAATCTGATTGTCGGTGCTAACAGGATAGTTGAGTTGGCACGCAATACAGAATTCGCCCGTCCGACGAATATATGCCACCTGTCGAAAATCGCCATCGAATTTTGGGTTCGTCATGGTGAAATGCATACGGTGATAGCGAGAGCCAACAAATTCTGTTTCAGATTCGTCGAGCAATGTGTTTCCAGAAGCGTGGGTGAGCATCTGGTTCCGAACGGCTTCAAAGTAGGTCTCATCAGAAACCATGGTTTTCGGAACATCTTCTGTTAGTTTGATAACGAGCGACATCCCAGTTGTGTTATCGATTGCACCAGCAGTTACTGCCTTCTCAGAATCCAAGAATGGTTGTAATAGCGTCCAGTCACGCGGGTATTGAAAGCTGACATCGTGATGATCACTACGCCAAGTCGCTGGTGTTGTTTGCTCATGATTACGCTTGTTGCACCCAGCTTGGGTAATGGCGATCAGAACAAGTATGGAGAGCCAAAACGATGCGTAACGCATTGCCAAGAGGTAATCCTTCGCGTTTGAGAGTGTCGAAAATCTCATGCCCCAGAACATCTAAAATCACCGGGTCGCGACGAGAGATTCTCCATTGCCAAAACGCCCGACTTCGCGACTCGGGTGCATTTTTTTGTTATGCCTTGTATCGGTCGCCAGCGATCTGGCAAAGCTCGATACATCGATCAATCCAGTTTTCGTACCAATACCAAACACCCTGGACAAGGGTGCCGTAGCCTTTAGCCGGGTCCTTGGCGTCCTCTGCATTCCACATTCCAGAGTGCTCCGGCGTCGGTCGAAATTTTGTGAAGCCGGCCTCTTTTACTCGTTTGCAGACGTCGGTAGCCCGGAACTTAGGTTTCTCAACCTGTTTCTGTACCCAGTACTCTTTGTCGATCTGCTTGGCGAGGTCTGAGTCTGGTTTAATAAATTCAATAACGCGGTCCGCCTGACCGGGGCGGTTTACAAGTTTCTGCTTGAACACCATGCGGTATGAGTAATTTGGGCTGTTGTATTCGTCGTGTTCGAGTGCACCGTCAAAAACGGAAATGTACGCTCGAAGCCGCGGTGGAATATCGACCTCCGGGACCGGGCCCGACATTTGTTCTTGCGACAGTTGAAGAAACTGAATGCTGTACGTGATCTGTGAATCGACACCGAATTTGTCACCAAAAAACTGCTTGATGTATTGGTTGTAGTTGAGGGCGCAAGCCTGATACCTGCCGCTCAAGTAGTTGTCGAGGCTGAGCGTCATCTGATGTTCGATCTCATGACGCAAACCGATCAGGAATCGCAGGTTGTTGCAGGTGTCTTTGTCGATTGGGCATGCGTCGTCGTTTAAGCAGCGTTCGAGTTCCCAATACTTGTACGCACCGTGTTTCGTTCTATTGAAGACGCGTCGAGTGCTGCGTTGTCTGTGGTAACGATACTCGATCCCCTTTTCTCGGTAGTACGCGTGCAGCAGGTACGTCCATGCAATGTTCATTAGGACGATGAATGACTCGGATTTGAATGTGACCTGCGGGTCGTTGAAAATCCGAATCGCACCGAGTGCTGCTTCACGCGACTTCGTGAGCAACTCGTGCTTCAGTGATCCGACACGGCGTTTACGTTTTTTCTTTGCCATGTTGGTTCAGTGAAGGCATAACGGTGCCCGTCACCGGGCCGGGAGAAAAAATCAACCATTGCCAAAACGCTCGCAAGCCCGGCTCCGGTGCACGGGATGGTTCCCCGCATTTCCTCAGAGATTACCAGAACCCCGTTCGTTGAAACATTAGGCCAGCATCAGCATCAAAATAGTACGTCGCGCCACCGCCATCACCCTCGGATGGGCTGTAGTAGACGATAGCGGCCGACGGACACGTCCAGTTTAGTCCGTCAAATGTATGGTTGAATAGTTCAGGTGACACCGCTTGCCCCTCGTCCATGAAACCGCCACGTTCAACGGCGGAATACTCACCGTATTGCGTCCACAATCCGTCGAGATAGGTGTCAAAGTCAGTGGCGGATATGTCGTACCGTGCTCTATAGCCATTGGCGTGCTTGTGCATCTCAATGTTCGATGCGGCCTTGGGCAAATAGCGTTGCGATCGAAGGTCGGGAATTGCGTCGAACGAGTCGTAATGAAAGTGCCCGAAGCGGATTGAGTCAGCGACCAGCATGACACCAGTGCACGAGGGTATGAAAAGAACGATCGCCGCGGTGGACGAAATCAGCAGTGTCTTGATGCGACTCCATTTCCGCGGCGTTCGGCTGGCAGTCAGCAGTACGACCACAAGCAGGAAAGCAACGCCTGTAATTTGAAACGGTAGGACAATCGGCCAAAGCATGAAGCGTATTCAGTACTGCCATTCAGTCGGGGAACGTTAACGATCACGTGGTCGTCGCGAACGACGTACCACTTCAATAAGCTCAGTTCGGCGACTCACGTGCATCGTCTGGTTCGCCGTTCATTTTTTGCTGGTTGATCCAATCACGGAACTTTCGGGTAAGCACGTCACGCTCCCGCAATCCGACCAGCGTGTCAACATGTGAACGCCCACGAAAGAACCCGAGTGCCGGCAGATTGAGAACGCGGCATGCTCGAATGAAGTCCCAAGCTTCTTTGCGATCGGTATCCATGCACAGGAAAGTGATCTCCTGATCAAATCCTACCCTGATTGCGGCAAGGTCGGCGTCCATTGCTTTGTCTATATTGTTCCACGTCGCCCAGAAATGTACTACGGACAAGTGATTGCCGGAAAGCTCATGATCGAGCGTCTCCATTGTCATTGCTCGTGTTGAAGGGTGCCAATGCTTAGGACAAAACGGTTGCATTCGATTTCGGTTTGGTCGTCGGCGAACGACACGCGTCAGCCGGCACGCGCGAAAGATTCTCAATGTCAAAACGCTCGGCTCGCTTGCCGCTAGGACGCTTGACAAGCAAGCGTAAAGCGATGTCATGGTTCCCCGCTCCTTCTTCGCGTCTTCATCCAGGCTGAAATCGTCTGTGAACCGTAGACGCGCGTTCTGGAATAGGCCCAGTCGTAATCATCTGGAAGCACGACGCTGCGTCTCCGGTTGCTCGAAGGATACCAGAAGTCGCCATCGGGTTCACGCACTCCGCACGAGAGTGTGGCAAGTTGAAGATCGGTATTTGTAGGGTCAGGAACTACGGAAAACTGCCCTGGTGCTTCCCAGAATCCATCCGGAGCGTCAAGGAACAGCAGTCGAAAATGCAGTTTAATCGACCGACAGAAATCGATGGTCACGCTCTCTATTCCAATTCCATCCGATGTGACGCATTCACCGTTCGTTTGTTGCGCAACCGCGTCAGCAAAAAGATCGTCGGTGGTTCGGACAAAGCTATCGTCGGCTTGAAAGTCGTCAATCAATGCAGAGTTCCAACGTCCGCACGCATCGACGGAGTTGAAGCGGTGGAGCCGATCATCGATCGACCGGAAAACAAGGTCAAATTTTTGGTTGAACGCTGGGACTCCAGTGTCTGTCGGGGAACGTCGGCGATGTGCGGGCGGCGGGAGTTAAGTTTTCATTTGAGAGCCGCGTCCACCGCCGCTCCGTCACCATTGCATGGTTCTGGCTTTTGGAGCAAAAGCAAACTTGGCCAATCCAAATCGACTTGCCTGCTCACCAGCAACTCACCGACCACGCAACTCTTCGTAGCCACCCTCTCTGCGACACTCTGCGTCTCTGTGATCTCCGCGTTTATTGTTTTTTTAACGCAGAGTGCGCGAAGACGCAGAGAAACGCAAAGGAAACGCAAAGCGTTGGCGAGATTCACAGTGCCAGAACGGTACGCGTTGTATGGTTGAAAGTAAGCGATTTCCAATATAGCCAGATAGAGGCTTTTGGTAAACTAAAATGTGTCGTGCGTTCCAGGTGGAGACTGGGCGTTTGATGTTTTTTCTGCTCGGTGGCCATGATCGCCGCTTGGCAGGATTCGGTGTCGTGAGGCGAGTCCCTTTTACGCGTTGTTGCTCTGACTACCTGCGGTTAGATTGGACACCTCCGAACCCACTTCCTAAGATCGATAGGTATATCTTGTGGCTCTGACCACCCTGATCACAAGGCTCATCCCTGAAGCGGGTAAGTGGCCCTCGACATTCCAGGGCCAAGCCGAGGAACTTACGTCGCGCAGCACATCGAATCGTCGACTACTCTAACCGGGAACGCGCGGAAAAGTCTCTAACAACCAAATCGCTCAGCTCGCGTTCTCCGGTTCACGCGATGGTTACCCGCCGCATTGTACGGTTCGTGAAAGACCGATGTCACGTCCCGATTGAAGAATCGACAAGCACGCGACGCCCGCAATTGGGGCAATTGCCGGTCGCAATGATAACGGATTTCATGCGGGACAGATTTCCGTCGCAGTGCGGGCAAACCAACGCTGGGAAATTGCGATAGGTCCTATCGGCACGGACAAAGCCAAGCAGCATGATCGGAAATCCGACTGCAAACATGATGATCGGAGCGAGAATGTCGGCGAGGTCTGGGTTGTTGTAGCGAACAATCCCCGCAACGCCCAACGCGGCAAACATTGGTGCGAGCGCGCAGGCCATGCGCCAGGACAGCTGGCGTTGGCATCGGCTGACTTCGGTGTTGTATTCAGCTACGGTCATGCGTATCTAGCAGCATGAATTTCAGTCGGCGAACGGCGGTCGTCACCGAGGACCGCGAATGTGGTTTCCATTTGTAAATGCCGTACGCGGTCCTTCGGTGCACGACATGGTTCTGGGCATTTCTGAGTGTGACGACTGTGTTTCGGTCACGGCAGTTCAAGCCCGTCAATAAGTGACTGCAATTGTGGCGGAATCTGATTGTCGGTGCTAACAGGATAGTTGAGTTGGCACGCAATACAGAATTCGCCCGTCCGACGAATATATGCCACCTGTCGAAAATCGCCATCGAATTTTGGGTTCGTCATGGTGAAATGCATACGGTGATAGCGAGAGCCAACAAATTCTGTTTCAGATTCGTCGAGCAATGTGTTTCCAGAAGCGTGGGTGAGCATCTGGTTCCGAACGGCTTCAAAGTAGGTCTCATCAGAAACCATGGTTTTCGGAACATCTTCTGTTAGTTTGATAACGAGCGACATCCCAGTTGTGTTATCGATTGCACCAGCAGTTACTGCCTTCTCAGAATCCAAGAATGGTTGTAATAGCGTCCAGTCACGCGGGTATTGAAAGCTGACATCGTGATGATCACTACGCCAAGTCGCTGGTGTTGTTTGCTCATGATTACGCTTGTTGCACCCAGCTTGGGTAATGGCGATCAGAACAAGTATGGAGAGCCAAAACGATGCGTAACGCATTGCCAAGAGGTAATCCTTCGCGTTTGAGAGTGTCGAAAATCTCATGCCCCAGAACGTTTAAGTTCACCCCTGTTCGGCCGTTGGAGTTTGACTTTCAAAAGACGTTTCACGCCGAACGGGGGTGCAACGATTGGTTGCACGGGCCGGATCATCGAGTGGAGTCTTGAATCGCCGATCGAGCCCTCGAGCTTAGGATTTTACCAGCGAGCTGGAACGCTGTAAAGCAAGTTTGGCTGCGCGAAACTCGCTGCCGCGAAGAGCCGACAGCGACGTGTCGATGCAGCTTCGTTAACGTCGGTGACATTGGGTTGGGTGTCCATTGTTGATTCATGCAATCATGCCTCCTGCAACGATGCTTTGTTTCTTCCTGGGTCGCGATGACAAAGCCGCCAGCGGTGGTCCGCGACCTGCCGAGAACTCGTGGTGACTGATCAATTGCTTGCCGCATTTTGGACAGCGACACGCTTCGCTCATCCCTGCTGCTTCGCACCAATCCTGCCAACAACGAGCTTCTTCGACCTGCTTGGCCTCAACGATGCCTAACGCCTTGGCGGCCTGTTCCCATTGCGAGTGCTGGTTGCCGCTGTAGAGCCCGTAGCCACGCACGGTCTGAAAACGCCGTGGCGGCACATGTTGTAGCCAACGACCGATAAACGTTTCGACCGGTAGACGGGTCTTCCCTTGACGCTTCCCGTCGCCTCCTTGTCGCTCGGACAATCGATAACGAAACCTGACTTGCCCGTCTTGTAGCGAAAGCAAGCGAGAATTGCCGATCGGCCCACCTTTGATGTAGCGTGCCAAATACGTTGCGACAGTGACGCCATTACGATAGGCGTTGTAGACCTTCACGTTCCAAGGCACAGCCGTAAGCTTGCCCAACAATCGCTCGAAGTCATTGCATGTGAAGTCAGGCGGCAGTTTCAGGACTCCTCGCCGAAGTGTGTCTCGGAGCATGGCTTTGAACTTGCCGCGAAACTTGATCATCAGGACCTTTCGCGGTAGCAAGCATTTCTTTTGCGGTTTGTGCCATTGCCCATCACTGGCGAGTCCTCCTGCAGTGACAATCGCGTGCAAATGGACGTGCCGTTGCAGCCTCTGGTTCCAGGTGTGCAGTGCCGCCAGGATACCGATGCGGCCCCCTAGGAACTTGGGATCGCCGAGTAGTTCCGTGAGTGTCTGTGAAGCGGCGGCAAACAGCGTATCGGCGAAGACAGCCTTGTTGAATCTCCAGAGGTCGTTGAGTTCGTGAGGGACGGTGAAGATCACGTGATGATGAGGGCAAGGCAGCAGTCGCTTTCTCCAGCCATCGAGCCACAACTCTTTGGGCAACCATCCGCACTGCGGGCAACTTCGGTGTCGACAGGAGTTGTAGGCGATTTGATGGTAGTGCCCCTCGGGGCAACTGTTGACGTGCCCGCCGAGTTCGCGAGTACGGCAATGTCGAACGGCCCAAGCCGCGCGATACATGTCACGCGTGCAACGGTGCCTTTGAGAGAAACCGTCGAAATGTTGTTGGAACAAAGTTTGAAGCGTGACAGTCATCTACGATCAGTCAATCATCAAAGCCGCGTCGAATTCAAACCCCCGAAGGCCAGTGCAACAATTAATTATTAGATAAACAACTGCAGATAATACCACATTATCGGTAGTTCAACAACGGATAATCGGAACCCCCTAGAGGTATGCCACCCATCGGGTGGTGTATGCTTGACAACTCGTGTTTTTTGTGGCATAAAAGTGGTTCGGTAAAGTTGTTTGTCTGTCTAAGGGGGGGAATTCAGATGTCTTTGGATCGGTATCGGCAATGTTTGGCTGTGATGAACTTGCCGGAAAATGAGCGAACTTGGTTTCCAAAGTGGATGGGGAGCTACGCGGCTAGGAAATCGGTTTCTTCGGCAACGGGATCGGAAGGCCCGATCGCGGTCAGCGAGGAGTTGGTGATCGAGTTTTGAGGAGCTTGCGTGACTCGAAGATACCAGCTTGGCGTCGGTTGCAGGCCGCTCGCGCGATTGAAATTTATCAGGCCACCGTGCGGCAATCGAATGAGGTCGACTTTCGGCCAATCCGAGAGACATTGCAGGCGATTGCGCGGCGTGAGAAATCGGCAGGCGCTGCAGAACTTGATTATCAACCTAATTTGGTGGCGGGCGAAGGCAATCCAGGGCAAATCGACCTCTCGGAGCCTAAGTGTATCCAGCGAATGCGGGCGACGCTCCGGCGGTTGCATCATCCTAAAAGTACGGAAGACGCCTATGTGGGTCAGGTTAAGAAATTCATACGCCATTTGGACGATGATCGATTGGAACGATTTGGCGAACCGGAAATTGGTGATTTCTTAACGGATCTGGCGATTGAGCGAAACGTCGCAGCCAACAGTCAGAACCAGGCCCTCTCGGCGATTCTGTTCTTCTATGAAAAAGTTCTGGGTCGAGACTTGAAGTTTGTGCAGGCGGTTCGCGCCAAGGCAAGCGAGTACCGACCGGTCGTGCTAACCAAAAAAGAGGTGAGAAGTCTCTATCCGTCTTTCTCGGGCGTCTATCGATTGATGTTTTTGTTGATGTATGGAAGCGGATTGAGGCATCGCGAGTGCCGAACGCTGCGCGTGAAAGATATTTGTTTGGAAACGAGACAAATTCTCGTCCGCGACGGCAAGGGTATGCTTTGGCACGGAAGTACCCCAATGCTGCTCGGGAATTCGGCTGGCAGTATCTCTTTCCATCGGTTCGACTTTCGCGTGACCCGCGTAGCGGAGCGACTCGCCGCCATCATCTGCACGAGAAGACCTTTCCACCCCATTTTGCCAAAGCACTTCGCAGAACAGCGATTGTGAAGAACGCAAAACCGCATTCTCTACGACATTCGTTCGCAACTCACATGCTTGAAGATGGCGCGGACATTCGCACGGTTCAAGAACTACTCGGTCACAAGGACGTTAAGACGACGATGATCTACACGCATGTGATGAACCGACCTGGTCTGGTCGTGACGAGTCCAGTGGATCGGTTGGAGTTCGCAAGTTAAGGCAGCGTCCGTCTGCACTTCGTGCTCTTGGGTGACAGCAGCAGCCTGTCAGCTCCGGCGAGTTGAGTGGAATCGTGTTCCCGATAAGTTCATGTTATGACGCGGGCGGTGGGAATGCAACTCGTTATCACCGGTTCGAGGAGGATTATCACCGCTTGGAATTTTCGTCCCGTGTCGGGCACCTCCAAGCCCAGGTCAAGCAATTTTTGCTCAAACTTTTTACTGCGTTTGCTGGCCGGCTCTATGGAGGGGCGTGAACAATTGAAGACATCATCGAATCATCCCTACCTCGAAGCTGGCACGTGATGGGAGAAAAAACACGGGAGGATGGCACCGTCCCGTTGACTTTGGAATTAGACGAAGGTTCCGCCTCCTCTTGCCCTCGCTCCCAGCGAGATGAGGCGGACGGAGCAAGCCAAAACGATGACGATTTGGCAGAGGGCATGCTCGATTTTGTTCACCTTCGCCAGCGATCAGGTGCCAGCGATCAGGTGCCAGCGATCAGGTGCCAGCGATCAGGTGCCAGCGATCAGGTGGTTGTGACGACGAGACGAAACAAGAAATCAGCCGAGTTCTGATAGGGGGAATGCGTCGTTCGGATGACCGAGCTCGACGATGGTCTGCGATGCGGCGCCGCAATCGCGACGGCGCGAGCGGCTCACACGGTAAAGGGAGGCGTCGCGTTCTTTGCGGCCAAAGCCTTCGTGCATCAAATTGAACGATTCCTCGAACGATTCCTCGAACGATTCCTCGATGGCGATGGTTGCACAGAGTAAGCATGGATAGTAAAAACGCGTGCCTCCGATGGGGCGGCAAATGCAGTCAGGCCGTCTTGCGGGAAAATGATGCCTCCTATTATCGGCACTTAACATGCAAACAGCAAACGTCACGGATGAGTTCACCGATGATTTTGATGGCAACGGGGTCGTCGAGAAACCGCGAGTGATGCTGGCGTCATTTTGGCGTGTGATCGAAGTTCCGAATTTGATCGCTCTTGATGCACCGATCGTGGCGATTTGTTGGCAATATTGGCTGTCGGTCACTCTCAGTGAAAAACCCAAACCGCTGATTCATTTGCTGCTGTTTCTCACCGTATGGTTAGTCTACATTGCCGACCGTTTGCTGGATTGTCGGCGATTAGATTTTCAGTTGGACGTTCCCCTGCGGCACCAGTTTGCCAACAAATGGGGATGGGTTTTGTGGCCGATTTGGTGTGGGGCGTTTGTCTTCAATGGCCTATTAGCGATTCTGTTCGTTGACTCTTTCTTGGTGATTGCCGGAGCGATCCTGTTTAGCGTTGTGCTTTTCTATGGCTGGGTGGTTCACGGACGACCTACAACTGGGCAGTGGTTGCCCAAGGAATTCTTTGTAGCAGGGCTTTTCTCGCTCGGTGTTTGCTTACCCATTTTTGTGTCGAAGAACACCTTATCCACGCTCGTGTTGACGGCGCTTTTGTCATGGCTGTTTTTATTAAATTGCTTTTGCGTGGCAGCTGCTCAGCGAAAGAGCGATCAATTACAAAACATCGGTTCGGCGATACGCTTGTTTCCGAGTCTTTGCTCACGCATCCCGCTGCTCGCTTTTTTGCTAGTCGCCGCAGCGATGATAGCCAACCATGCTGACATCGTTTCGTATCCGATCACATTAGCAATCTCTATCAGTAGCGTCGGGTTGATGTTGCTTTCTTATGCCATCGACCGTGCCAATGATTGGAGCAAGAAAACTCGCTACGGCTTGTTGGCGGACAGTGCACTGTTATCGCCGCTAGTGGTATTGGTGTTGTACCGATGAGTGACAAGTTGCGATCGGGCTACGATCGATTGGCTCCTTGGTATCAGATGATTGAGCGTTTGCGTTTCGGAGGAACACTCGATCGCGCCCGCGTCTCGCTGCTTCCGACCCTGCTCGAACAAGCCAAGTCGAAGCAGCATCAAGAGCGGTTGGAGGTGCTGTTTCTGGGCGATGGTGATGGCAGATTGCTAGCCGCTTTTTTGGAGTGTTGTCCAGACGCGAACGTTTTCAGCGTTGACGTCAGTGCGAAGATGTTGGCAATTCAGCAGCGTCGCATTAAAAGACTCGGAATGGTTAAACGCGTCAACTGGCTAGCTGCTCCGGTCGATTCCGTTGCACTACCATCCTCTCGTTATGACATCGTTTTCACCGCATTCTTCCTTGACTGTTTCGATGAACCGGTGTTCTCTCATGTGGTCTCAAGCATTGCGGATTGGCTGCGTCCTGAGGGCATCTGGTATCTCGTCGATTTCCAAGAGCCTGGGGGCGGGATTCGGCGAATTTGGGCGAAGTTTTGGCTGCATGTGATGCACGTTTTCTTTCGTTGGCAAACGGGACTCGCCTCGCGTCGGATCATTGATCCACAGCCGTTGCTGAAATCGTTAGGGTTTCGTGAGTTGGCGGAGCACCGGCTACATTTTGAAATGATTCGTGCGAGTTTGCACCGCCGTGTTTAGGAGCGGATGGTCTACATCACTCGTTCTGGCACCGGTTTGATTTCGTCGCACATTCGGCGGATCAAGTCGTCAATGGTGATGCCTTCGGCTTCGGCGGCAAAGGTGGGGACGATGCGATGCCGAAGTACAGGCAGCGACAATGTTTGAACATCCTCCATCGAGACACACGGCCGTCCATGGAGCAGGGCTCGAGCCTTCGCGGCCAGCACTAATTGCTGGCTCGCTCGCGGTCCCGGTCCCCACTGAATCAACTCGTTGGTCCATTTGGCGGCTTGAATGTCGCCGGGGCGAAGGGTACGGACAGCATCGAGGACCCATTGTTTGACGTGGGGTGGCAGCGGAACGTCGCGGACGGTTTGTTGAAACCCGACAATTTGTTCGCCCGTCATCACTGGTTCGACCGACGCTTGAAAGTTGGATGTCGTACGATCAACGATCTCCGCTTCCTCGTCACGCGAGGGGTAGCCAACCAAAACGTGGAACAGAAATCGGTCACGTTGGGCCTCGGGCAATGGGTAGGTGCCTTCTTGTTCGATCGGGTTTTGCGTTGCCAAGACGAAGAAGGGTTCGGTCAAGCGAACGGTTTTTCCAGCGGTCGTGACCTCGTGTTCCTGCATCGCTTCGAGCAAAGCCGCTTGCGTCTTCGGTGGTGTACGGTTGATTTCGTCCGCCAACAACATTTGGGTAAAAATCGGTCCACGTTCGAAGCGAAATTCGCGTCGTCCTGTCGCCGGATCTTCTTGAATAATCTCGGTCCCGGTAATATCGCCGGGCATCAAGTCGGGAGTAAACTGGATTCTGCGGAACGACAGATGCATCGAATCCGCCAACGTGCGGATCATCAGAGTCTTGGCCAGTCCAGGCACCCCTTCGAGCAAGCAATGGCCACGAGCAAGGATAGCGATCAAGAGTTGTTCGATCACTTCCTCTTGGCCGACAACCACCCGAGCCACCTGTTCACGAACTCGCTTGCACGCAGAAACCAAGCGAACCGATGCGGTCGCGTCATCAGTCGATTCAATCGGTGGCGGCTGGACCAAGACGATTCCTTTTGGGTAAATCAAAGAATTTGTGAGGAAAAGATTGTAATCGGCAGAATCTTTCCCTGCCATCCTATTAACTGCATCCTCTTAGCGAAACGGCGGCAAGCGGGCTGTCGATTTAATCGGTTTGACTCGACTTATTGTTTAACGCCAAGCCATAGGCGACCGCTTATGAAAAAGCTGGCGTCTTCGGCTAAGCGTTAAACGATTCAATCGACAGCCCGCTAGCGGCCGATGTTTTATCCTATTCAGGTTGGTAGAATACCGCAGAAAAGGTACTCCGCCAGAACCACAGAGACAAAACGGTTATGTCACCCTCAGCCTATTCCATTCCTCTTTCGAAGGCCCCATCGCCAATCGATCGCCGCTTTCAACAGGGGGGCTGGTTGCTGCTCGCGTCGCTGGTGATGTTTTTCCTCAGCAGCGTTCTGCTTTACGGATTCTATGCTTATTGGCGGCGTGATGACCCATTGTCGCTTGTACCGCTACCGATGGATTACCTGTTCAGCACCGTCATGCTGTTTGCAACGAGCGGGACGCTGCATCTGGCGACTTTAGCAATTCGCCGCGAAAAACGAGTCCGCACGGTGTTCTGGATCATCGTCAGTTTAGTGTTGGCGATCGGCTTTACCGGGATGCAGTTGACGGCAACCAACGAAATGCTCAGCGGCCCAGCGTTAGCGGAGGGCAACGGCAAAGGCTTGGCGGGGATGGTTGCCGTCTTGGTATTCTTGCACGCACTGCATGTCGCAGGCGGGATCATCGCTCTAGCGATCGTCTTGGTGAGGACACTCAGGCGCAAGTATGACCATGAGTGTTATTGGCCGATCCGGTTTGCAGCTCAGTATTGGCACTTCTTAGATCTGGTGTGGATCGTAATGCTGATATCTTTCTGGTCCACCACTGGTGGCTTTGTGATTGGTCATTAGTCATTCGATTCACGGTAGAGCCACGGTAGAGCCACGTAGAGCCACGGTAGAGCCACGGTAGAGCCACGGTAGAGCCACGAGGGGGTGCGTCAGGTCTCGTTTAGGGTAGTGGACGACCAACCCTGATTTTTGGCCTCTCTGGGCTAGTGGGTCGATGGTGCAACTATCCACGGATTCTTCTATCCACGGATTCTTCGGTGGAGCCTGACTTTTGATCTAGACGCAGCACTAGGAGGTTGGCGGTTCGCTGTGACGATTGGCGACCTCTTGGCGAAGGTCGATCACTTCTTTGCGGAGTTCATTGTAGACCTCTGCGACGTCGCTCCAATGATCGTGTTCTCGAAAGTGCAGTTCGGAGGCGCTTTGATTGTCAATCAGTAAACGCATTTCCCGCCGCAAGCGACAAATCGGTCCTGCGAAGCGATTGGTCATCGTTAGCAGATCGTAGGCGGCGATTGGGCCAAGCACCAACAGGCCTGGCAACCAGGTGATTGCATCATCGATAAAGGTCAGTAGGCGTTCGGAAGGCGGTGTCTGATTGTCCGAGATGTAAACCGAAAAAAAGATCACAACGACGTAGTAGGCGAACGCTGCCATTGCATACAGGGCGACTCGCCGCAGAATCGCTCCTTGGACATAGGGGTCGGCAATCAGGTATTTTCGAGTCGACAGAGAGGGGAGCGATTTCCAATTCATGGTATCAGCTGCCAAATGCGCCCGTGATCGCGTCGGCTGAATCGTCAAAGCTCGCGCTTGTCCTGTCTGACAGCACTCCCACGCTTCCAATACAAGCAAGAACAATGAGCGCCAGCATGACGGCATACTCGACCGCAGTCGTAGCGTCTTCTTCCGTCAGGAATGACAGGACGGCATTTCGTGCAGATTGCTTGGTCATGGTATTGCTCGTGATCTGTTCCATCGATGGCTTCAAAGTCCGCTCGGACATCAAAACCATAGTGCGCCGCACAGCGTAGAGATGGTATCAAGCGAAAAAATCGTTGCGGAAACAGGCTGGTTCGATTGCAAATTGATTTAGATTTTCCGGCGATGACGGTCGTAGGGCTCACCCAAGCGGCCACGGTTTGGTAATCTAAGCTCCTCGGATTTTCATTTTTCCTTTTCCCACGCTAGCCCACTCATGTTTGGCCCCGTATTTAATCGCGAAGCATCGGTCGTGCCTTTGCGTCCAAAAACCTATCTCAGCCGAGCGGTTTATGTTCTGGTTCTGTTTCTGTTGTTGTGTACCGGCTATTTGGTACTTGACGGTTCTCGATCGCTATTGGCGACATCCGATTCCGCTCGTTTTGGCGGATGGATGTTTGCATTGTTGTCACCGCTTCAATTGTTGGTACTCGCTAGTCTGGCGGCGGTTGGCGCGGCCAGCAGTGTGGCCCAGGAAAAAGATCGCCGCACCTTAATCTTACTCTTGATGACTCGGCTGAGCGGGTTTGAGGTCGTCGCAGGGAAATTAACAGCCAGTTTGCTGAACCCCCTGGCGATGCTATTGGCGGCGTTACCTCTCTTTTTGGTACTGCCCTTGATGGGTGGGGTATCCCCCGAGCAGGTGTTGGGGGTCTTCATCGTGACCGCGGCTGCCATCTTGTTTGCCGCCAGTGTCGGGACGGTGGTTGGTTTGTGGCGTGAGAAAACGTTTCAAGCCATCGCATTGACGGTACTGTTACTTTTAATGTACTTGGCCTTTGGTGAATGGATAACGCTTTTGGGAACGGTTCCCGAAACGATCTCATTGGCGTTTAGCCCCCCACGTGCTTTGTTCGCGGCCTCGTCTCCGTTGGCAAGTTTGTCCAACCAAACCGCGACTGGCGTTCAGTCGTTTGTGGTGATGTCCGTTGTTTTGTCGGTAGTCGTAATCGCATTTGGCATCGCCAAAGTTCGTGTTTGGAACCCGTCGCGTGAACTTCGCCAAACTCAATTACAAAGCGAAGCATCGGAACAGGGAGAGCCAGCGAGTTGGAAGGTTCGTCAGCCAAAGCATGTTTGGAAGAATCCCATCCTCTGGCGAGAAATCTGCACGTGGGCCTATGGACGCAAAGTCGTGATGATTCGTACGGCATTTGTCATTCTCTTTTTACTAACGACCGCCACGGTTTTTTTTCAAGTTCAAAGTGGGGTTGCCTTCGAACCGGCAGGCCGAGTCGGACGTGCATTGCCAGCCGCGACGTTGCCGTTGGCATTGCTCGGCGTGATCAGTTTGGTGCTCGTCAACGCCTTGGCCGTCAATGCGGTCACGGGCGAGCGGGATGGATTGGCATTGGATCTTTTGCTGGTAACGGACATTTCGCCACGTGAGTTCGTGTTTGGAAAGCTACTGGGGGTGCTCTACGTCGCCAAAGAGATGATCATTTTGCCACTGTTGCTAGTTGGGTACATGGCCTATGCAAACGTCATATCAGCTGAAAATGCGACGTACCTGTTTGTCGGTGCGATCGTCTTGTATCTTTTCGTCACGATGCTTGGGATCCATTCTGGGCTCAACTATGTTGCAGGCCGAACCGCGACGTTGGCCAGTCTCGGGACGGTATTTTTCTTGTGCGTTGGGATCGCGATATGCATGACGATCATGGTCAGTTTTCGAGGTGCATTTCAACTACAGCTCGCGCCGTTCTTGGTAATGATTCTTGGTGGTGGTGCGGCATTGTTCGCGTCACTTGGTTGGCGAAATCCGTCGTCTGCGATCTTTTCCGCCTCGTTTTTGTTGCCGCTCATCACATTCTATGCGATCACGCAATTCCTGCTGCAAACCGATCATTTGCTTGTCGTCTTTCCATTGGTCGTCGGCTACGGCTTTACGATTGCGGCGATGATGATCCCGGCGTTAAGCGAGTTTGATGTATCGCTTGAAAAAGACCGTGGTGGGGCAGGAGATTCCGCTTGAGTGCGCTGGCCGATGTGTGGATTTTGCTACTAGCAATGGCGTTACTCATGGGCATGAGTGCCTTGTTTAGTGGCAGCGAGGCCGCTTATTTTTCACTACCGCCTCGTGAACGAGAGCGTCTGAGGCGTCGTGGCGTTCCTGGACGTATCGCGGCGAGTTTGTTGTCCGATACCGATCGCTTGCTTTCTGCGATCTTGTTTTGGAATCTGCTGATAAACATCATTTACTTTGCCATTGCCTCGATTGTCGGAGGAAAGTTTCGGGAACACCCGACGGCGGGCCCCTCGGTTGCGATCGGGTTTACATTTGCCAGCGTGATGATGCTCATTTTCTTTAGCGAAATGTTGCCAAAGAGTATCGCGGTACTTTCGCCAACGCGAATCTGCCTAATCGTTTCGGCTCCACTCAGCGTCGCGGTCAAGATTGTCAGTCCGGTTCTTCCTTTGGTGCGGACGACCAATTTGGCCGTCAGCCGTCTGCTTTGGCCATCGTTTCAGCCGGAACCCGAGATTGATTTGGCTGATATTGAACGGGCAATTGAATTGGGCACCGACGACGCCGCACTGCTGCAGCGAGAGCGACTCGTGTTGCAGGGACTTGTCGAGATGGCTGAAATGCGAATCGGGGAACTGATGCGACTTCGAAGTAGGTTGCAACTTTGCCGGGTCGATGATTTGGGAAAGACGTCACTTACCGAATATCCACCAGGCGGCTATTTGATGGTCACCGATTCCGACGGCGATCTCATTACCGGTTCCGTTCCGATTCGGCTGTTACGGCCGAGTCAAATGGATGATTGGGTCGGTTCGATGGAGCCCGTGATCTACGTTCCTTGGTCAGCGAGGACCGCACAGGTGCTCGATCAACTCAATCAAGAAGACCGCAGCGTCGCCGTCGTGGTCAACGAATTCGGTGAAGCACTCGGAACGGTTGCGATTGATGACATTCTATCGAGAGCCTTTGCAGCGCGACACGATTTCGACAACGAAGTGCTGGGAGAAGCGTCTTTTCAAGAACTCGCCCCCGATCACTATCGGGTTTACGGGACGGTTAGTGCGCGCGCCCTCGCCAAGCGTCTTGGAATCGAAAGCCGAGAAGAAGGGGTCACGACCGTTGCTGGTTTGATCCAACGTCACAACGAGCGTTTGCCGCGAGTGGGCGACCGTGCACCGCTTGATCGATTTGAACTCCAAGTCGTCGAAGCGGTAGATAGCGGCGTTTGGGTGGAAGTCAAAGCCGGTGAAACGGCTGCGGCGGAGGAGTTCAAAGGATGACCATTGCGATCATCACATTCGTCGTTGGCATGATGCTAAGTGCCTTTTTTAGCGGCAGTGAAACGGGGCTGTACCGAGTCTCGAGGACTCGTTTAGTGCTCGACGGGCTTAGCGGATCGCGGATGGCGCGTGCCATCGTATGGTTGCTCAACCATCCCGCAATCTTTGTGGCAACGATGCTCGTTGGCAACAATGTCGCGAATTATTTGGTTTCTTTTTCGATCGTTTCGATCGCGGTTCTACTGTTCGGAGCTGACTCGATCGCTGAGATCATCGGCCCCATTTTGTTAACTCCCTTCGTGTTTGTACTCGGCGAGTTGTTACCGAAGTACTTGTTTTTTCATGCACCCTATCGCATGTTGAACGCGGTGCGGCCTGCATTGTTGTTGGCGACTCTCTTCTTTGCCCCGATCACGGTAGTTCTAGGACTACTTGGCAACTTGCTACGCTGGATTACCGGCGAAACGCCTTTCCGCGTCCGTTTAGTGATGGCGCGCGGTGAATTGGATCAAGTGCTTCGCGATGGCCATGCAGCGGGGATTTTGTCTGCCGGGCAAAGAGTGTTGGCACAAAACCTTTTCGAGGTCGGCAACCTACCGGCCGTTTCATTTGGCGTCGCACCAAACCGATTGGCGATCGTTGATTCTCCCGTCGATTTGAAAGCGGCCCGACATCAGGCAAGAAGGCGGAACCACCCGATCGTCTTGGTTGAACGGCAAGGTCGTATTATTGGCTATGTCCGCTTTGCGGATTTATCGTTGGCGGAGCCGGTGATCGACATCCGACCGGTGATTCGAGGTCGAGTGGGCGATCGGCATTTACGAATTCTGCTCCGTCTCTTCGATGCCGCGACCGACGTTGCCGTCTTATATGACGAAAACGGTGACATGCGAAGCGTTGTCACGCAACGTCAATTGTTACAGCCGCTAATCAAGTAGCGCTAATCAAGTAGCGCGCAAGCCGGTTGGCTCTTCCCCGCCCTCAATGGCCAATCCCAAGAACGGGATCGTCTTCTTGAAAGGGGTGCCATTGAACAGCACCCCATACACTTCGATATTGCGGAAAGGCGATAATCGCAATGAAACGACGGTCAGAATTCGCTGTATTTCTGTAAGCAAATCAAGATTTAACACTTGGATAAATACGCAAAACAGGAAGTGTCTTCTAGATATGCCGGTTTTGCAGATATTCTGACCCCAGAACGAAAGAACCGGGACAAATTAACACGCATTTGTCGGTTTCGCTCTAGTTTGTGACCGATGTTAATACAGACGAATAAGCCTTCCTAACACTTTCCGCGATCGACGTTCGGTCGCAAATTTCGGGCAGCGTCTATTTCGCCGGTCCGTCGCGGCCGGATCCAAAACCAGTAAGCGATTCGCCGCACATTAACACAGGGGTTTATAGCCATGACCAGAATTAACACCAACGTATCCTCACTTGTTGCACAAAACCGCTTGATGCGAAGTAACAATGACTTGCAAGAAGCGATGACTCGCCTAAGCACCGGTCTTCGCATCAACAGCGGTAAGGATGACCCCGCCGGTTTGATCGCCAGTGAAGCACTGCGAAGTGAAATAACGAGCTTCAACAAAGCGATCAGTAACACGAACCGAGCCAACCAGATCATCACCACCGCGGATACTGCACTGGGTCAGGTCAGTTCCCTCTTGGGCGACGTGCGCGGTTTGGTCGTTGAAGCGGCTAACACAGGTGCATTAAGCGATAATGAAATTGCAGCGAACCAACTGCAAATCGACAGCTCCCTCGAAGCGATAAACCGAATCGCCCAAACGACCACCTTCCAAGGTCGAAAACTGCTTGATGGGGGACTCGACTTCTTGACCACGGCGGGCACCAACTATGACAAAGTTGCAAATTTGCAGGTCGACCAAGCCAACTTGGGACCAAGCGGCTCCTTAAAGGTTTCCGTTTCGGTTACCGCTGCTGCGGAGCAAGCACAGATTACGGTTGCCGACATCCCAGCCGCGACGGCTGCTGTCAAGTCGACCGGTTCCCTTGAACTGACGGGCGCTGCGACCGTCGATGCGAAAGCAACCGCTGCGATCAACTTTTCGCAAGACAATCCGGATGTGAACGCTGTCGGTAGCATTGTCCTCGATGATGGCTCGGGCAACGGCGTGACCTTGGACATCACGTCCGATTTGGTCGGTACCGCTGGGGACGGCAAAACGATTACCTTTGTCGAAGCAAACGGTCATGGAACCACCCCGACTGCGGCTGTCGACGGCAGTGGTAACTTGACGGTGACCGTCGATGATACGGCTGCTACGGCGATTGCCGACATCGTCTCGGCAATCGAAAATGAAGGTTACACCGTCGCTTCCACAACGAACGGTACCGGCTTGACCGACTTCACCGGTGCGAGTGATTCGGGAACCGAGACAGACTTCGCCAATGGTGAAGACGCTGCAACAGTGACCGCATCGATCTCGCTCGAAGCCGTCGCCAATGGGACGGATGCCAATGGTGCAACGATCACCTTCAGTCAGGTTGATGGTGTTACCACACCAACGGCCGTCGTCGATTCCGATGGTAACATTACGATTGAAGTCGAAGACACCGATTCCGTCGATTTTGCTGACATCAAGACAGCGATCGATAACGAAGGCACCTACGCGGCAACGATCGACACCTCCGGCGGATTGGCGGCATTCGATGGTGATACCGCGACGGCGACGCAAACCGCGTTTTCAGGTGGCTCCGCAGCAGGAACACCGACGTCGACGATCACTTTGTCCGCAAAACAAACCGGTGCGGATGCGAACGCGGCAACGATTACTCTCGATACAACCGGTACCGGAGCGCCGTCCGCCGCCGTCGACAGCGATGGCAACATCACCGTTACAATTGAAGGCGGAACGGATGTCAATGTTGCCGACATCGTCAGTGCGATCAACAGTGAAGGCACTTACGAAGCGGAAGCGGATGATGCCGACACGATGACCGCCTACAACTCGACCGACGGAACGGCCACACCCACCGCGTTTGCTGACGGCGTGGATGCAGCAGGCGGACTCGCCGAAGACGTTGTCTTCGAACTGCTGGGCAAATCAGGCTCCGAAGTCTTGATGCGTGTACCTTGATGCGTGTACCTTGATGCGTGTACCTTGATGCGTGTACCTTGATGCGTGTACCTTGATGCGTGTACCTTGATGCGTGTATCACCCAAATTCTTTTCAAACGTTCTCAAATCAGAACGCTCGTGAATAATCCGGGTTAGGGAAAAGGCAAATCCGCCAGAATCATGCTCTGTCCCTTTATGCGTGATTATGCTCTGTCCCTTGATGCGTGTATCACCCAAATTCTTTTCAAACGTTCTCAAATCAGAACGCTCGTGAATAATCCGGGTTAGGGAAAAGGCAAATCCGCCAGAATCATGCTCTGTCCCTTTATGCGTGATTCGCCAGAATCATGCTCTGTCCCTTTATGCGTGTGCGTGATTCGCCAGAATCATGCTCTGTCCCTTTATGCGTGATGTGTCTCTTTATGCGTGCGTGTCATGCTCTGTCCCTTTATGCGTGATGTGTCCCTTTATGCGTGCGTGTCATGCTCTGTCCCTTTATGTGTGTGTCCCTTTATGTGTGTGCGTGCCTCCCTTTGTGCGTGCGTGTCCCTTTGTGCGTGCCTTTATGCGTGCGACGTGCCCCAGTTTCGGGGAAATTGAATAAAGACATCAGTCCGCTGATTGCGAAGGGCTGTTTAGCGACGGCGCACGGCGAACCACAGCACGAAAAATCCGATGACGCCACCCAGTACATACGGCGGTATGTCATTCCAAACAAACTCGCTACCCAACAGCGCCGCGCCAAACCGTGTCGCGCGGAAGTGTGCTAACCAATCCGGTTTCCAAAGCTGCATGAATTCCAAAGCGCAAGTAACCAAAGTCGCACCAATGCAAATCGGCAAGATGGTCTTTCGACTAGGAAAAAACATGATCAAAAACGTGATCCAAAACACCACGTAAGGAATTCCGCCGCCATGATGCCGCCACCAATCGGGCAATGAAGCTCGAAAGAATGCATAAGCGATACAGACCGCAGTCGCGAAGATGCACAGTACAAGCCCAATCAGTCGGTTGACGTTCTGAGGCGAATCGGATGGCGAATGATTCATGAACGTTCGACGGTTTAGACGCAAAAAAACGTCGCACACCGCGGGAGGTGTACGACGTTAGGATGGGCGACGCTTTTTGAATCTCGTTCAAAGCAGCCGTTGATGGGCAAGCCCATCAACGGCAAGCAGCGAACTAGACCAATTCTTTCTTGCTTCCGACGAGGGTTCGAAGTCGTTCGGCGAGCAAATGCGCGTCGAAAGGCTTCTTGAACGTCTCGTTGATACTGCTTCGGTCGAAGCTCATCGGTTGCCCGTCATCGGGAAGCAATGCAATCAGGACGATATCGGTAAAGTCGATATTCTTGCGCAGATTTTGACAAATCTGAACAGCCTCGATCTTACCGATCGAGAAGTCAACAATGATACAATCCGGATTAAAGCTTTCCGCTTGAATCCCCGCTTCGAAACCGCTCGCAGCGACAGCCACTTTGAACGCTTTCTCAGGCGGTAATTCTCGCTTGAGGTTCTCGATCAGCACCTGGTCTTGGGCAACGATCAGGCATTTCGCCATCGCTTCGTCTTCCAGATCCCCCAGGGGCATACCGTGTTCCTTAAGGAACTTAATCAAATACTCTCGCGGGATTCGCCGGTCCTGACTTCCAGGAATGCGATAGCCCTTTAAACGCCCCGAATCGAACCACTTTGACACGGTTCTCGGAGCCACTTTACAGATCTTTGCGACCTGTCCAGTTGTGAAGACCTTCATTATAGGTTCTCCATAACGCCTCGTTAATTTCCCTCGAACAATGGTGCGTCGGTAACCATTTGTTCTAGCGGCCTTCTTCGTTGTCAAGAGATTTTGCTCGCCCGGTCCTGAAGCGGTCGTGACATTCGAAATGTGGGTGAAATCGAATGAGTTGGCAAAACGTCTTTCTTACGCTGGGTCGGGCCTGCCGGCTCGCGTCCTGCGACACTTACCGAACGGGATTCCTCGCGGTTGGTTGTAAATTTAGCACGACCAATCATGACGAATGGTCGGTTTTCAGGGGCACAGAAGCTGCGTGCAGTGATTTCGCGCAATATCGCATTTCCAAAATCACTCTTCGCGAAGCGTTTTCCAATCAAGTGCCGAAGTAAACACTCAAAGGGTCCACGTTATTTCGTTTCGAGCAATCAAAAACGATCGAACGATAAATCAGTGCTGCTTACTTCGTCGTCGGTCTTGAGCTTGTCGTTTCCGATCAAGGCAAAACTGAAAAGGAAGTAACGCGTTTCCCAGATTCCCCCCTGGGGTGGCTCGAGTGGTGATGTGTCGTCTCTCAAACTTCGATTCGCATCCACAAAAAACGTCTGGTAAACCAAACAAGTAACAGGAGCAAAAAGTTGCGTGGGAGAAAACACCTCGATCCCAAGTTTATTGTCGAGCCAAATAGGCCCAATTCTTTAGTGCGTTTGAGCACGAAAAAGCAGTATCAACGGTTTCTCATGTCAAGAGCATTTTGCCGACTCGAACGACTCGATCGGGGCAAACGCAAAAACACCGAGATTATTGACGTATTCAAGACTTTCAAAGACCAAAACAGCCAATAACCGAGTCGCGAGTGCGGGCAAATTTATTTTCTTGCTGGACAAGAAACGGCATCACCGCAGCCATTCCTAGCTCGGTAATCGTCGTGTGAGCACTGCCTTCCATTAAGTTTACTCAATTCCTACAATCGGCAGCTCTTTTTTCTGGTTCGATTTCAACCAATTTCAGTGAATCCACCTATGTCGAAACCCTCCTCGTCTCAGCCTAACCGTTCCCTTGACAACCCTCACGCGATCGATCCAGCCGCATTGGCCTTTTTTCAATGCTCCATCGAAACCCCAAGTCCGTCGGGTTACGAAGAGCCAATCCAGGCATTGATTCGAGACTACATCACTCCTCATGCCGACAAGGTTCACACCGACGTGCATGGCAACGTGATCGCATCGCGAGGGGACGCCGCTGGCCCACGTCTCATGTATGCAGGGCATTGTGATCAAATTGGGTTGCTGATTTCACATATTGACGAGCAAGGTTTTCTGTACGCCCAAACCATTGGTGGTTGGGATCCGCAGCAATTGGTCGGACAATCGATGACCATTTGGACCGGTTGCGGCCCTGTCGCTGCGGTCATCAGCCGCAAACCGATCCATTTGCTCTCCAGCAAAGAACGCGAAGAAGTCGTTCAGCTCGGGCAGATGTGGCTTGATATCGGTGTCGAAAATCAAGAGCAGGCGAAAGAAACCGTTCGCGTCGGCGATCCGGTGACATTGGATTTGCGCTATCGCCCACTGATGGGTGATCGTGTAAGCGGTCCTGGAATGGACAATAAAACGGGGATGTGGACCGTGATGGAATCGCTGCGTCGCTGTGCGGCCGCGCCCGATCCATTGCGGTGTCATCTGCACAGCGTGGCAACGGTCCAAGAGGAAATTGGGCTCCGAGGGGCCAAGACCGCAGCGGGAAGTATCAACCCCGATGTTGCGATTGCCGTTGACGTTACTCATGCTTCCGATTGTCCCACGATCGAGAAAAACCAACAGGGGGACATCCGCATTGGCGGAGGCCCCGTGATTTTCCGAGGTCCGAACATCAACGCCAAAGTTGCCTCGCGATTAATCGAGCTCGCAGAAAGTCATTCAATCCCCTATCAATTGGCTGCCATCGGGCGGGCAACCCCCAACGACGCGAACGTTTTGCAACTTCATGGATCGGGGGTCGCAACCGGCCTGGTCGCAATCCCGAATCGCTACATGCACTCGGCGGTGGAAGTGATCTCGTTGTCGGACATCGACCGTATCGCGGACTTACTTTCCCTGTTCGCTCAGAATTTGTCATCCGACGATGATTTCGTGCCCTCTTGATCGCCATCTCCCTTCACCCCATCAGCGATTACGGCGGCTGAGTTTTTTTAGCGGACGATTTGGACTACCGATTTGCCATTCGAAATTTTTTCATTTTCATTTTTGCTTGCGGTCGACGGACGGATTCGTTGTTGGACCGTGTTTTCGAATTTATAAATTTCAAATTTGGAACGACCAATTTGGAACGACAAATTCCTACCTGATGGCGACTCATGCCCACACGGACTATGATCGAGTGTTAGGAAGGACACTAGCTAGACTCCCACACAAAAAGCATCATCATGTCAGAAAATAGCGGATTTCTGAACCGTGTTTTTGCGAACGCTCGCTCAACCTATCAGGCGCTCGCGGATGCCTTGCCGGTCAGCCTCGTTGTCAAAGACCTAGAGGGTCGCCGACTGTTTGCAAACAAGCAATACCTAGCCTTGGTCGACAGAGCGATTGAAGACATTCTCGACAAGGACGATTTTGATTTGTTTCCTGTCGAAGAGGCAACGGGCTACGTTGCTGACGATCAGGTGGTCATTCGAGATGGTAAAACTCTTCACAGCGTCATCGAAGTCATGTTCGCTGATCAAAAGTTGCATTGGATCGAGAAGTTTAAGTGTCCGATCTTCGACGAGCAACACCAGGTCATCGGCATCCAAGTGATGTTTTGGGATGTAACCGATCGGGTTCGAGCCAACGAGAAACTCCGCGACGAGCAACGCCTACTAAATACGCTCTTAAGCAATATTCCTGACAGTATTTACTTCAAGGATACCGAGAGTCGGTTTTTGCGTATTAGTAGAGCGATGAGCAAAAAGTTTGGAATGCTATCGGAAGACGGAGTGATCGGCAAAACGGATGCTGACATCTTTACGAGTGAACATGCCAAAGCGGCTCGCGATGATGAGCTTCGAATCATGCAAACGGGGGTCCCCCTCGTCGATCGCGTTGAACGCGAAACTTGGCCCGATCAAGAAGATAGCTTTGCAATGACGACCAAGATGCCGCTTCGTGACGAGGCGGACAATATTATCGGCACATTTGGTCTTAGCCGCGATGTGACCGAGCTAATGAAGTCACAAGAAGCCCTTCGCGAAGCACGTGATGCCGCGACCAAGGCAAACGAGGCGAAAAGCAATTTTCTGGCCAACATGAGCCATGAAATTCGTACACCGATGAATGCGATTATCGGCATGTCGGAATTGTTGGCCATGACGGACTTGACCCCTGAACAGCGGGATTACAATCGTCTGGTCAGCGATTCGGCCGATTCGCTGCTGCGACTACTCAACGAAATCCTCGACTTTTCGAAAATCGAAGCCAACCGGTTGGAGCTAGAAGAGATCCCGTTTTCCATTCGTGACGTGATCGAAAAGTCTGGCCAAACATTGGCATTGAGAGCTTCCGAAAAGTCGCTCGAACTGCTTTGCCGCGTTGCCCCCGAAGTCCCTGACCAATTTGTGGGCGACCCCGGTCGACTTCGTCAAATCTTTGTCAATTTGATCGGAAACGCAGTCAAGTTCACCGAACAGGGAAGTGTTTTTGTCGATGTCAATGTGGCAGATCCGCTCGAGGCTGACTTATCGGATGCCGAGTATCGTGAGCACGCCTCAAGCTCCCAAGAGATATTTTTCTTGAAATTTGTCGTCTCGGATACCGGGATTGGTATTCCGGCTGAGAAAAGGGATGCCGTGCTCGAAGCGTTCACGCAAGTCGATTCGTCAACGACTCGCCAATTCGGTGGTACAGGGCTTGGATTGACAATTTCCCGTCAATTAGTCGATTTGATGGGCGGTAATTTAGTGTTGGAAAGCGAAGTTGGCAAAGGCACGACTTTCCAGTTTGTACTGCCCATGAAGGTTTCCGAGACTCAACATGTTCCAGATGGCGAATTAAAAGTACTCAAAGGAACGCGAGTACTTGTGGTTGATGACAATGAGGTGAATCGGCGAATCCTAAAGGAGATTTTCACGAATTGGGGATTCGATGTGCAATTGGTGGCAAGTGGTAAAGAGGCTCTTCACTGCTACGAGATGGCCAATCAAACAGCGAAACCTTTTCAATTGGCTATCCTCGATTGCATGATGCCTGAGATGGATGGTTTTCAATTGGCCGAGGCGATACGTGACAATTATCCAAACAACGTTACAAAAATGATCATGCTGTCCTCCGCCGGTTGTCATCATGAGCGTTCGGTTTGGAAATCGCTGGGGATCGCGCGGTACTTGGCCAAGCCAGTCGTTCAATCCGAACTACTCGATACGATCGTGCATGTTCTTGAGGCCAATCGGTCATCCAAAATAGATCAAATTTCACCGGAAATCGCCGAGTGCAAGCCATTGCATGTGCTGGTTGCCGAAGATGGGCTTGCAAACCAACAGGTGGCGATCGGAATGTTGTCCGCTTGCGGCCATACCGCTGCAATTGCAAAAGATGGTGCCGAAGCGGTCACCCGTTGGCAGGCCGAGCCATTCGATATCATTCTAATGGATATGCATATGCCGGTACTCGATGGCATCGAAGCGACCCTTGAGATTCGTAAACAAGAACGACAAAAAGGCGGACATAGCCGAATACCGATTATCGCGTTGACGGCCGCTGCGATGCAGGAAGACGTCAATGCATGTCAAAGATGTGGCATGGATGGTTATCTGTCGAAGCCCGTTCATGCACGCAAACTACAAGAAATGTTGAATACTCACGCACCGCCCGTTACGGTGAAGGAGCAGCTAGGAGCAGAGCAAATGAAAAGGATGGACGCGACGGATGCTGCTGTGCATGTCGGTGAAAGTGAAAACAAGCTCAACGACATTGACGTGGATGCGAAAGACATCGTCGATCTCCAGGCCGCAGAAGAACAATTGCCCGGCGGAAGAGCGGGACTCGTCAAGCTAGCCAGCGTCTTTATAGCGGAATGTGAGTCGTTAATGAAAAAGCTTCAAGCGTTGGTTCCCGACGGGGATTTGGGTGAACTTCAAAGGGCAGCCCATACGCTAAAAGGATCATCCGATTTGTTCCTTGCCAAGCAGGTTTGCGAGACATCGCGGTTGATCGAAACAGCTGCGAAAGAGAGCAATCGCAATGATTTGACATCTTTGTTTGAAACGCTCAAGCCGCAAGTCAACGCGATGCTACGGGTGTTACGTAAGGTCACCGCCGACGTACAGAGTTAGTTTACCCGGCGTGTCCAACGGAACCGCGTCACATCCACGCATCCCCCCCGACGCCTGCCTGAGAATGCACTCCAAGCGAGGCTCCCGTCCCCCACGAAACACTCTGCAGGCGGCGGCCCGCCATCGATCGGGTTCCCAGGCAGGGGTTCCCAGGCAGGGGTTCCCAGGCAGGGGTTCCCAGGCAGAACCTTGATCCCCGTGGTAACATTTCAACGAACATCCATCGCAGACTCTCACAAGTTAACATTATGTCCTCCGCGTCCAATCCCATTCAGATTCTCGACTCCCTAAACGATCCACGGTTGGCACCTTATTGCAATCTACGCAATCAACCTCGTGGCAATTTGACGGGCATGGATGGTCAATCAACTTTCATCGCCGAAGGTCGATTGGTGGTGGACCGGTTGCTCGAGAGTGACTACGAAATTGAATCGCTGCTATTGCAAGCCGGATCGCAACAATCGTTACTCGATGGTATTCCCAATCACATTCCCGTTTACAGTTTGCCGGGCGACGAAATTCGCTCTTTGGTCGGATTTGATTTTCATCGCGGGGTCATGGCCTGCGGCTATCGAAAACGGCTAAGTTCGATCGAGGAATTTTCGGAGAGGCATGTCATTCCGAAGGTTGCCGTCGCGATGCTTGGGGTTACGGAGTTGGAGAATGTAGGAAGTATTCTACGGTCTGCGGCGGCATTTGGGATTCATGCTGTTCTTGTCGATCAGCTCACGGCTGACGTTTACTCACGGCGTGTTATTCGAGTCAGCATGGCGACGGTTTTTCAACACTCCTTTTTTCAATTCGACGATGTGGAATCACAGCTGCGACGATTGGCCAATGATGCGAGTTTCAGAATAATCGCCACAGCGCTTGGAACGGATTCGATTCCGATTAACGACTTTGTTCATCGCGACCAGCCGACGATTTTGATGGTCGGCAACGAAGCTCAGGGACTTAGCGAAAGGGTGAAAAAAATCGCGACCGATAGACTGACCATTCCGATGATGCCTGGAACGGACAGTCTAAATGTGGGGGTCGCAACCGCAATTTTTATGCACGAACTGACGCGGCAAAAAAGCTAACCAATCCGAGTAAATGGAACTCCTTTCGAACCACCGAAAAAATGCGTAGAATGTTCGCTCGATGTTTAACGTCTCACTTGACGTTCGTGCTATCAAGCAAGAAATAAACCAACTTTTTTCACTTACAACCGAAAACGGTGTCACCATGAGTGTACTTGTTCAACAACAGGCTCCTGAATTCACGGCCCAAGCGGTCATGCCCGACGGTCAATTCAAAGAGGTCTCTTTGTCAGATTATCGTGGCAAATATGTCATGCTTTTCTTCTGGCCACTCGACTTTACTTTCGTTTGCCCAACCGAAATTATCGCGTTCAGTGATCGTGCGGCCGACTTCGAAAAACTGGGCGTGCAAATCCTTGGCGTTTCGGTCGACAGTCACTACACCCATTTTGCTTGGACCAATACTCCTAGAACCGAAGGCGGGATCGGAAAGACCGACTATCCACTGATTGCGGATTTGAACAAACAAATCGCTCGCGACTACGATGTGCTACTCGATGCGGGTATCGCACTTCGTGGATTGTTCCTGATTGATAAAGACGGTGTGGTACGTCACCAAGTCGTCAACGATTTGCCGCTAGGTCGGAACGTGGAAGAGGCGTTGCGGGTTATCAAGGCACTCCAGCATTTTGAGCAGCATGGAGAGGTTTGCCCAGCGAATTGGCAAGAAGGCGATCGGACGATCAAGCCAGGCGTCGCTGAAAGCAAAGAGTTTTTTAGTGCCGAGTACAAGGCCTAACCAGTATGTGGAACGTGAATGAGCAAGGGCATGGATCGTGGACGGAAAACACGAACACTTGGTGGTTTGACGCGCGAGGAGGAACGCGGGGCGTTTCGATCGGTTTCGGCCGCTCCGAAGAACCGCTTGTGCAGTTGACGGCAGCCGACCAAGATGCGATGCCAAAATTGGCCGAGCAATTCGTACGTGGTGATCAGTGGCATTTGTCGTTTCCTGAGACCGACGATGATACGTATTCACTAAAAGTCGTGCTGCGTCCAATACCAATCAATGGCGAAGGGCTGCTGATTGAGTTCATTGTCTCGTTGCAAACACGTCTCCTCGATACACACCCTACCGTGGACCTTGTTGCGGTTGGCAACAAGAATGAGTCGATTTCGCCATCCGAAGTCGGATGCGCAGTGGCAGCCGAAAGTGGCTCCAATCCAATCACGATCACTCACGATTTGAACCGTTCGGTGGCTATCGTGATGGGCACACGCGACTATCCGTTTACGACGGATCGCAGCAATGCCGATGGGATCCGACTTCGCTTGTTTGGCGAGTTCTTGGAGAAGGGTGTGATCCGCAAAGCAAGATTCTGGACAAGACTGATGCCCACGTCGAGCTCGATCGATCGCGAAGAGCTAGTGGGTATTTTCCAAGAATTAGAAAACGCAGCGCTCCCGCTCAGGTCCTAGTAGCGGCGTCTCTCCGAGACGCCGAAGATGGATTCAGCGTCTCGGTGAGACGGCGAAGATGGATTCAGCGTCTTGGAGAGACGCCGAAGATGGATTCCAGCGTCCGGTGAGACGGCGAAGGTGGATTTCAGCGTCTCGGTGAGACGGCGAAGGTGGATTCAGCGTCTTGGTGAGACGGCGAAGGTGGATTCAGCGTCTTGGTGAGACGGCGAAGGTGGATTCAGCGTCTTGGTGAGACGGTGAAGGTGGATTCAGCGTCTCGGAGAGACGCTGCTACTGAGACGCTGCTACTGGGCGTCGGTTAGTAGTCTTAGTGTTTCGTCGAGCGGATCGAAGTCGTCTCGATCCTCGCCAGCGGTCGTCTGGCTGGGGTTCTGCACTTCATCGGACGCACGATCGATAGACCAGGACGGGTGATTCGCTTCGGTTTTCTCCGTCGTCTCGACAATCGCTCGATCTTGCGTTTCGGTATACTGGCGGGCATCGGGCGAGAGATCTTCGCCCTCCGAGAGCGTATCGGATTGTTTGGCTTCCGCTAGCGCTTCGCCTTCGGCATCGGTACTCGATTCCTCTCCACCAACCGTCCCCGTATTTTCCGAGGTTCGGTTGATTTCGTTGATCACAAGTAGCGCGTCGACCGCTGTGATTAAACCATCCGCGTTGACATCTAAACCGAACCTTGGGTCACCGTGGCCGATCGGCCCCGAGCCGAAGTCATTCAAGTGGTTGATGATCATTAACGCGTCGGACGCGGTTACTCCATCAACCAAATTGACATCGTAGGGGTTGTCACGATTGTGGAACGGCGAGCGATTCCGTATGACGGAAATGACGTAGGGAGCGGAGGTCAGAAGCACAGTCCCGACGGCGTCCTCGGCTCGAATGGTCAATTCAATCTCATTTTGGACCGCCCACTCGACCGATTCGTCGTCACGTAACTTGAGTGTTTGCCCATCGATTTCAAAGCGAGAATCGTCAACCGTTAGAACCACGCCTTGCCCTGGTGCAGTGCCATCGACGGTTACCGTTCCGACTTCTTCACCAGGGATTAGTTCAAGGATCGTGTCGCCCACTAATTCGATCGTTTGCGGTTGCTCGAACACGTCGTTGATTCGAATCGTGATGGGCTGGGTAAATGTTTCCTTGGTGTCAAACTCGGTCGCCGTAACGTTGATCGTGACGACCGTCGACGCCTCGTAATCGAACGAAACCCCCGGCTTAATTCTCAAGTCAGCATCTTCGACCACAAAGCGATCATCATCGACCGTGTATGTATGAAATTGTTCGGTATCTTGATCGATCACGAGAAGTTCAGCGATCACTCCGAGTGTTCCCCCATCGACATTCTCGTCAATGGATATTTCATGCGGAATGATTTCCGTCATCGGGTCGTTGGCGTCATTGATCGTCAATACGGAATCACGAATGATCTCCGTTTCTGTTTCGGAGTCGGTCACCGAGATTCGAAGCGGTATTCTCGGCTCGGTTTCAAAATCCAAACCGTCGCCCATTGTACCACCGACAAAGATAATCACGCCATTGTCGATGACAAAGCGGGGATCCTCTTCAATTCGAATGACATGGTCCCCCGGTTCGCCCGGTTGGCGCAGTCCATCAACATCGATCACCTCGACGAGGCCAACCGGTCCGTCTAAACCCAACGCTTCGCTGGAGGGATAAAGCGTAATGACGACATCCGATGGCGGATCTGGGACAGGGGTCACAAGAAGATTCAATACGACAGGTCCGGTCCGATTGATGCCATCATGAATAACAACCGATACCTCATCGACACCAAAGTAATCGGCATCAGGCGTGTAGATGACACCGCCGTCGACATCGATGGTGATCGAACCGTGTAATGCACCACCTTGTTGAATCACTACCAGATCGTCGTTTTCATCATCGACAACGCCATGGAGAGCGGCACCGGGAGCGTTCAATGTCACGTCTTCGATCGTCGTCAACGACGGCGTTGATTCATAGAGTGGTGCTTGATTGGCAATGTCATCGATCTGCATAGCAAAGCCAACCGGTAACGGATCTTGATTGTTCTCGACGGTAACTCGATGAGCATCAGGACGTTTCAGGGCCACTTCCATCACCCCTTCGTTACCGAGGATGGTGACCGTGCCTGGACTACCATCGGTTGCAACCGCCGTTGCTCCACCGATCGAGGACAAATCGACAGCTAAGTCAGTGACAATATCACCACTGCGAAGATCGGTAATCCGCAAAACACTTTCGTTTGGCAGGATACTAAAGAGCAATTCTCGTTTCGCATCGAGTGAGACAGGTCCCGTCAAATCATCAAACGAATACAGCGGAGCGAAGCCATCCGTATCGACCACCGTCACGCCGCCGTCAAGTTCGCGAAGAACAGCCAAACCGTGCTCATCATCAAAACTCAACAATTTACTCGTTCCACTCACCTCAACCGGTTCGTCCGAGATCATCGACTTCGATGTATTGCTCCAAAGCGATAATTGAATTCCACTTTCTCCCGCCCAAGCCAAGACGGTCCGAGTTCCGGTCAATGGGTCGTTTGAGGAAC
Organism: Novipirellula aureliae; assembly: GCF_007860185.1. Lineage (NCBI taxonomy): Bacteria > Pseudomonadati > Planctomycetota > Planctomycetia > Pirellulales > Pirellulaceae > Novipirellula > Novipirellula aureliae. The sequence goes on along the minus strand of NZ_SJPY01000008.1, from coordinate 304,008 downwards.
TCGACGCCGATGCCGTCATAGCGACCGTTCCGTTTGGTACAGTCGTCAACGTATCGGTCACCACAATCCCAATTTCGGGGTCCGATGCATCGATCGAGCGAAGTGTCGTCGTTTCCCCCTCTGACGCCGCTTCGATCAGCACACCGATCCCGTTCGGATCGATCGCAACATTGGCCCAGGAGGGCTGAGTCACAGCCGTTTGCAAATCAACCCCCGCAACGGTCGCCGTACCTGAATCAACGATCCAAGCCGACGGCCCATCGCTTGCGTCTCCTACCAACAGCAACCGCCCGTCGGGCAACCGTTGTGAATTCGCAAGCGTGCCACCAACCGATAAAGATTGTGCCGACGATGTCTCGAAATCGAGTATCTCGACCGAAGATTCTGTTTGGACGATGGTTTGGCCATCGGTATCGAAGAAGACGGCAAGTCCGCCAGCAATTTCAATTGCATCGGATTGCCCACTCACGTCGATCGGGAACAATTGATGTTGGGTCTGGGTGCCGTTGAAAAGCCGAACTTGGTAGACCCCATCGGCAACGCCATCAAATGAGAATTGGCCGATTTCATCAGCAAAGGCCACTCTTTCGCCGCCATCAAGCGAACCGTTCTCGTTTGCATCGATGTAAGCCAATCGGTTCGGCAATGCGACCTCACCCGGTTCTTGCCGAAACGAGTGGTCAACGTCGTCAAAAACGACTCCCGTGATCGCTGCTAGAACACGACGATCCCCCAAATGCTCCACTAGCAACCGACGCCGTTTCGTCCGACGATGCGATTCTGGGGTTGCAGCAAAATGCAGTTTGCGTCCAGGTTGCCCTAGGGAAATGCCGAGTTTCGCGAGTCGTCGGATTTTTATCGACATAATTCTTAAATCAAGTAAATGCAAACTTTGGAGTGTCGGTTCGAGTTTGACTCGCCAGGAGTGCAAAAAGTTCCACGCAATGACGCTCAATCATCGACGCAACCCCCCGCCTAACGGTTATCATAGTCACAAGGCTGCCCAATTCGGCATCACGATGGACAAAACGACCCTCCTAGCAGAAGAATCTTAGCCCTTTACGATCAATTTAACCATTGTACCAGCATTTTTTAGGGTTTGCCTTCCGTCTTTAAGCATCGCGATTCGCAAATGGGACTCGCAAGTTGCATATCGAACAAACCTGAACTACAACAGAGAATATTCTTGCAGAGAAACCCCAGGGATGGAACCAGCAACGTCAAACGCGATGGACATGGAGTATTCATGAATCAACTCAACCAATTATTCCATTTTCCGTTGAACCGAAACAGGTGAAATCATGCCGTCCATTCCCCTTTTTTCTTTGCGATTTGCTCGCATTCAGCCGTGGCATTTTGTCGCTGCCGCGTTGTTCATTTGCATGATGCCCCTCCCCCTCAACGCTCAAGGTTGGGACGATGAAGATGAGTACGGGCTATACGGTGACGAGTATGACTCGAACGGCAACGCAGAACCCACGGCGATCAAAATAGGATCGCTGGATCTTACGCCACTGTTTGCCCCGCAAATCGATCCGTCACTCAAGGACAATCGGCCGCTGCTTAAGCAGCAAGTCGAACAGGCTTTCCGCAATGGCCAGATGGCAACAGCAATGGAGTTGTTCTTTGGGCATTTGGTTGTCGATTACGATGCCGCCTCAGCAGACCTTGACTCGGTGAAATTCAGTCCTGTCTTGAAACGTCCTGTTTGGCAATCTCGATGGGCCGTTTCGTTGGCAGTTCGAGGGGACCAAGTGATTTCCAAAAGCCCGATCCTAGAGGACAAGGGGGCCATGACGACGCGTCAGGAGTCAATGGATTATGACTCGGAGTTTGATGAAATGGGTTATGGCCACCAAGATAGACCCTCGAATAATACCGCCGCGACTGAAATGCTCAGCCGCACAGCCGACGAGATGCTCCAAGAGACACTCGGTCTTGTCGCCAAGGTGACCGCGGAGCAGTTTACGCAACGATTTTCAAACGGGGTCTTTGGGCCGGCGTTAGCGTCGATCATCCCCCAACCCATTGTCGAGAATTCGGAGGCGAATGGCGTCGGCGGGGCAGCCGATCCGACCCGCCGCACAGGCTCGGATTTCCCCCGTGGTCGACCCGCCCCAGGTCAAATGCCTCCTGAAAGTGGTTATGAAGAGGAATACGAAGAGGATGAGGAGGAGGATGCGTTCCCGAGCGAAGAGAATTCGCCCGCCCGCCAAAACGAAAGCGGATTCAATGCTAACCCCAACGTATTTCAGCTCGGGAGCGGAATGGAACCTTTTCCAATGTGGCAACCGGGCTTGGTTTATCTCGGTGAATGGAGTTCGGCCGAAGCGATCGAGATGGCTCAGAAGAACAAAATTGATTTCGTCCTGCACTTCGACGTGACATTGAAGGAGATCCGCAATGCCCGCAAGCCAGACGCGGCCGCGTACACCCAAAACATTTCACGATGCCGCTTGATTCGGGTCGGGGATGGAAAAACCGTTACGGTTTCAAAACCGATGGACAACCTTGAAGCGGCGAGACAGAAGCGGACGAGCCGAGAATACGTGGACGAACAGATGGGCAACTTGTTTGCCGTTATCGATCACCAATTAACATTGCAGGAAATGCCTGCTTTAACGCCCGAGATCGTCACTCGCCGCGTGACAGCCTTGATGGCGGGCCGTGAGCCAAAGAGCTTGGCGGCGATGGCAGAGATTCGCTACTACCAACGCAAAGGGTTACTTTCCCAACAAGACACGGAGAAAGCGTTCTTCCTCCTCGGCAGCGACGATGGCCTGAAAATGCTCTACGCAACCGAAGAGGAGAAAGTCGAAGTGATTCACAAGTGGGTCCAGGATGCAATGGCCCCCAAATGAGAGCCAAGTCATCTCAATGGCCGTAGTGGATCTTGTTAAAGATCCATTCACACCCACGGGCTTGCATAGGGATCTTTAACAAGATCCACTACGCCCCCCCGTTCAAGTTATAAACGGCGAAAACGCTAACCCAATCGTTACATGTCGATCTCGTAACCGTTGCCGTATTCGCGACTCAGCACAATGGCTGTAGTGGATCTTGTTAAAGATCCATTCCCACCCACGGGCTTGCATAGGGATCTTTAACAAGATCCACTACGCCCCCCCGTTCAAGTTATAAACGGCGAAAACGCTAACCCAATCGTTACACGTCGATCTCGTAACCTTTGCCGTATTCGCGACTCAGCACAATGGCTGTAGTGGATCTTGTTAAAGATCCATTCCCACCCACGGGCTTGCATAGGGATCTTTAACAAGATCCACTACGCCCCCCCGTTCAAGTTATAAACGGCGAAAACGCTAACCCAATCGTTACACGTCGATCTCGTAACCTTTGCCGTATTCGCGAGCTTGTCACCCGTGATCGACTGGGTTGCTTGATCCCATTGATTTCGCGCCCCAAACGAGCGGTAATGCCAGCCAAATGACAGATATTGAGTGCTCGCATGTGGGAATGGACATCTGAAATCGGTTCTTGCCGGTTACGAACACAAAGCAAGAAGTTGGCCCAGTGGGCTTTGCGTTCATTGGCAATCAACGGGTGCCCCTTGTAAACTTTCTGAATCGCATCTTCCGGCAATGGATTGTCCTCGAGCTCCTCAACCGGCGCTCCGGTGAGGGTGCCACGACTAACGAAGATACGGCCTTTGTCACCTTCGATGAGGACACCGACTCCCCAATGTCTTTGCGAATTCCGCTCTAATGATTGCAAGCAGATACAGATCACCCGCCACCACTCCCCTCCAGAATACAACCTCTGTCGTACAAGAAAGTCGTAAAAAAAACTGTGTGCCCCTGTTCCGAGACACCCTCCCAACCCATATGGCCCACAACACCATGCGTTACGTCCAATTCTCTAAGCTTGTCTTGGGATGCGTATGCATCGTTTCGGCAATCCTTTGGTCGATTGGATTCCCCTGCTAGCTCGGACGATTCATCCGGGCTAGCGCCAGAAAGTTCACTCACAAGAACCAGTGTGTCGATCCTGTTTTCGAAGACGACCGATGAAGACGACGGATCACGCGACATGCCGGATGTGCTATGATGAATCTTCTTGTCGCCTACTTTGCATTTCATGGAGTTGAATCATGAAACGATGGATCAGTCCACCTCGACTTGTCGTAGCTTTGATACTGGTTCAGGTCCCGGCCCTTTGCTCTTACTCCGCTGCACAGTCGACGGGGCCCATGCAGTCGACGGGGCCCATGCAGAGCACCACACCAAGCAGCGATATCGATGGCGGGAAGGGGGGAAATTCGTTTGCCGATTTTAGCTCGTTGATGGAATTGATCCAGACCACGGTGGACCCAACGATGTGGGAGGAACTCGGCGGCACCAGCACGATGGCACCGTATCCTCAAGGGGTTCTGGTAGACCCTAGCAAAACGCTGGCAGCGAGTTCGGTCAGTGAAGTGCGCTCGGGCAAGATGGTTCCTAGCAATTCAGCCGAGTTAGTGAATCGTCAACCAACCCGGCTGATGCCGAAGCCGGTAACAAAGGACGACGAATCGGCATGGCTTCAACCGTCGTCCCTTCGTCTTGTATCGCTCAAGCGACTGTGCGACCTACGTGCAGCCTACCAATTGCGGGGTGAAACACCGCCTGAATCGTTCGCTTGTCTGGCCGGATTGTCGGACGTCCACTTTGTGTGTCTTTGTGTCGAAGACGATATCCTACTGGCGGGGTCGGTGGGCGGTGTTGTTCGTGATGGAAATTGGTTTCGAGACGCCCGGTCTGGCCGCAGTACGATGCGGCTCGATTTCTTACAGGCCTGCTTTGCATCGGTCGCCAACCAGTCGCCGTTCGGCTGTACCATCGATCCAGAAACCGATGGAATCAAAGCTGCAATGGTGATCGCCCAGAAGATCAACGATGGATCAATCGCCCAAGAGGCATCTGAGAAAGCACTTCGCGAGGCACTGGCGATGCAGCGGGTGGAAGTGTTTGGGATTCCAGCGGAAACGATGACTGGCTACTTGATGGTCAAAGCTGATCGACACATGAAAGAGTTGGCACTCGGAAAACACCCGCTGCCGAGAAACGCCGAGGATTATTTTGACGCGATCGAACACCGCCTCTCACAAGGCATTCCCGACAACCTACTGCTTCGATTGTGGTTCACGGCTGCGGAACGATCCTTGCGGTTTGATCCAGGCCAGACGGTCTTTCATCTATCGGGAACTTCGATTCGCTTGAGTGCGGAAAACGAACGCGCACAGGCCTCGGGTCAGAGAGGATTCGTGACGGTCGATCCAGCAAGCGGCGACTTCGTCGAGAATTTCAATCAGCATTGGGATGCAATCTCGAGCGGCTATCCTTTTTACAGTGCCCTTGAATCGTTATTCCAGTCGGCGTCGATCGCCGAGGTGGCTAGGCGATTCGCGATTCGCGAGCCTCAGCGTCTGCTGAGACAACGGCTCGGGAAGCTTCCATTGGACCCCTGGGAACTGGCGGTTCCCGAACAAGTCGAATCGATCACGGCCTCGCGGCGGATACGTGACGGGAATCGGGTACACCGAATCATGATTGCGAGTGGTGGTGTGCTGGTCGATCCACGTAAAACCCTAGCCAAAACGGCAAGTTCGGGGGCTCTACAAAGTGCCTCTCGTTTTCAAATGCAACTGCCACCCCCAGAGCATCAATGGTGGTGGGATCTTCCAGTGGAATAAGTCAACGTGGTCAGCAGGTTGAGAAATCAAATGGGTCAAAACCAATACTGTTCGACACGGTTGTTGCTAAGAAGAGACGTGCGAATCGGCTAAGCGTTAAACGATTAAATCGACAGCCCGCTAACGCCAAAACGGCTAATACGCACACTGTTTTTCGAGCAATGAACGTAAACGCTTGAAGGCGTAGACGTTAGCAAAACAATTTGCAAGCCCATGAATCATCCGGGCTAAGCCTGACGTACTGTAAAGCCTCGATTGCCGCAATTGTGTGCAAGGGACTTGCTTTTCCGATAAACTACGTTGGCGGCTCCCTCTCGTTGTTACTTGACCTCCTCTTCTCTTGCTTATGTCTAACGAAGAAAAGACCTTCCAAGACCGTTCGCTTGCATCAAACATCCCGTCAGAGCGTCGCGGCCCCTTATCGGTGCAACCGGTGCTACCTAGTCGTTTGCTTCCGAGGATTTCCTTTCGTTTCGTAATGGTTTCCATGTTCTTTGCAGCTGTCTTCTATGCGGTTGCAAGATCGGCGGGCGATGGCGGAGCCGTCGCATTCGCAATGGTTGTGGCCGTTTTGTTTCCAGCCGCCTGCTTTGTTTTATTTTGTGTTTTGTTTTTGTTCGCTTGGGCGATTTCATCGTTGTGGTATCGTCATGGCACACCGGACACCCTCAAAGGGAGCCCCTTCGCGGATGGGCAATTGCCCCCTCAGATTTTGCCGCCTCGAGAGACCCCATGATCCGATTATTGCTAACGTCTCTTTGCTTCTCGGTGATTTTCATCGCTCCCAACCTCGTCGGTTCGAGCCTCTCAACCGACTTGCGAGCTCAATCTGCTTCGCAACCCGCTAGTATCCCCATCGTCGGTGTTCGCTCTGAAACGGTGTCCTTACCTGCGATCAAGACTACCAACACGCCCAATAAGCTAGGCTTCATTGCCAATGTGTCGATCGGATTACACGACAACGCAGGATCGGTACCCGTTCATATCGTGGTTGATTCGACCACTGTATTTTCGGCGGATCGTGAATTGATCTTTCGCTTTTCGAGTGACCCTAGCGGGCAAACTCCTGTAGCCAACATGCTCGTCGTTGACATTGCGGTTTCATTGCCGCAAGGCTCAAAACAAGTTGTTCAAACGCATTACATTCCCAAGTGGTCATTTGGAATGTCCCAAAAAATGCAAATCCTCGAACGTCCGAGCCCAGGTGAACCAGGTCGACTGTTAGAGGGGTGTACTCATTTCTTCGCCGCTCGTAGAGGATTTCCGGCTTTCGACCCTTTTCTAGAAACCGAATACAAACTGAACTCATTGTTTGTTGTGGAAACCGAACAGGTGAACTACGAACGTTTGCCCGATCTGCGTCCGTTGCTTTTCCTAAACTCGGTTGACGCGGAGCTCGACGATGTTCGCACGCCTAGCGATGAACCGATGTTTTGGTCATCCATTTTGAGATCGACTTCGTCCGACCACGGTTTGTCGGTTGCCGGCCAAGCGGATTTGCCAAACGATTGGCGAGGTTATCAAAATTTAGATTTGATCGTTCTTAGCCGGGCGGCGCTGTCGCGGATTAAGAGCAACGGACGATTTGCTGCAATTCGCCATTTTGTCATGACAGGCGGTTCCATCTTCCTCTACGGGGCTGAATCCGAACAGGATTGGATCGAATCGTTTCAAATCCCTCAGCAGCCGACGCAACAGGTTGTCAAAATCCAAGAGGATGTCACGTTGTTCCTTCAGCATTTCCAACAAAACGAACTTTTGCCGATCGAGGAGGAGCCCTTATGGACGCGATCATTAGGAATGGGCTACGTTTTTGGCACCCCTGCGGTGGACGTTCCATCCGGACCCGACAGACGCGAAGCCGGTGCATTTCCAAGCCCCCAATCGCTGCGCACGATTGACGTCATGTTGGGGCACCGAAAATCGCCAATGCTGCGGCGCGGCGTCGATCCCATTCTTGGCGATCAGGGATATCAAAATTGGTTGATTCCCGGAGTTGCCCAACCGCCTGTTTACACGTTCATGGGCCTACTGGGATTATTCGTTATCCTTGTCGGACCGGTGACCTATCGAAGCACTGCCAAAAGGGGCCGTAGTTACTTGATGTTCTTCATCGCTCCATTGCTAGCGATTGTCACCACGTTGTCGATGTTTGCATATGGGATTTTGGCAGATGGTTTTTCAACGGTTTCGCGAATTCGCCAATTGACTTGGATCGACAGCCATTCGCGAACTGGCTTCGAGCGCGTTCAAGCAACCTATTTTGCAGGCCTAAGCTCAAGTGATGGGTTGTCCTTTCCTGTTGAAGCCGAGGTGGTACGTTATCCTGATGGGTCGGGTGATTCGCTCGAACAACTAGCCGAAAGGGCACCCGAGCAACTCGGAAGGGTTATGCTCGACGAAGAAAGTCAGCGGCTGAGCCAATCGTTTTTGCCGTCGCGTCAGCAACGCCAATTCGTGTTTCATCAGGCCAGACCCGCTTTGGGGCGTCTCACGCTTCGGTTAGATAAAAAGAGAGCCAGCGAAGGGCCCCCGGATCAATCGGTGTCGAAGGCGTTTCTGACGAGTGAGTTGCCCTTCGAGTTGAAGCGTTTAATTGTACGCGATTCGGAAGGTAATTATTGGCATACCGAGCAAGTACAGCCAACCATCGGAGGATCGCAACCCAACGAAATCGAACTGGCTCGAGTCGCGGCCAAAGATGCGTCTACCATGCTTGGCAAACTGTATATCGAATTTCGTCCACTCGCTGAAATCACTTCGCAGCGCGACGACCGTTCTTCTAACCGCAATCGCCGATTTCAAACCAGGGATCTAATTGAAACGGTTAACAGCTCCTTTAACAGAGGCTTGGATGGCTTTCGAAAGGTGTCAAGCGGCACGTTCGAAACTTGGCTCAATCAATCGCTACAACTCGACGGTGAGCTTCCCCGTCTTCACTTCGTTGCAATCTCAACCGTCTCAGACGACGTGGTCGCTGCAAAGGACGCGGAAGTCGTCGGCAGTGTGCGATTTGTATTTGGAACCGTGGAACCGCAGGACTCACGTGAAGGATCGATCCATGAGTCGTGATTGCATCGAAGTCCGCCGATTGCACCGTTTTTTTGGAAAGACAAAAGCGGTTAATGACATTTCGTTCTCCGTCTCGCGAGGTCATGTCTTCGGCTACATCGGACCAAACGGAGCAGGAAAAACAACGTCCATGCGGATTCTGGCAACGCTTGATCTCCCCAGCTACGGGGATGCTTTTGTTGACGGTTTTTCGGTCGTCAACGATCCTGAATTGGTTCGCCGGCGACTCGGTTTCATGCCGGATTCGTTTGGGACCTACCGCGATGTCAACTGCTCGGAATATCTCGATTTCTTTGCGCGGGCATACGGTCTGGTAGGCCGCGAAAGAAATCAACGTCTGAAGTGGGTCTTGGATTTCACGGGCACCAAGGGGATGGCTGAGAAGCCGGTTCGAGGGCTCAGTAAAGGAATGAAACAAAGACTTTGCTTGGGGCGAGCTTTGATTCACGATCCAGCCGTCATGATTTTGGACGAGCCGGCTGCGGGTCTAGATCCACGTGCCCGGATCGACCTGCGAAAAATGATTCGCGAGTTAGCCGATCGAGGGAAAACCATTTTGATAAGTAGCCACATTTTGACCGAGCTGGCCGAAATGTGCGATACGGTTGGCATTATCGAACAAGGGCACTTGTTGGCGACCGGTAGCGTGGAGCAAATCCAACGCGAACGAGCCAAGCATCGTGAATTGGTCGTTCGTCTACTTGATCGTGCTGAAGAAGCAGCGGCCGATCTGACGGCTCGCGACGCGATCGGTGGACTTCATCGCGATGGCTGCCGTTTGCGGTTCGAATTCGAAGGTGACGACGTTGCTCAAACCGAATTGGTCGCCTGGATGGTAGGCAAAGGATACCGGGTGGCCGAGGTTATCTCGCACAAAAAGAGTCTGGAAGACGTCTTCATGCAAGTCACGGAGGGATTGGTTCAATGAGCGATGCGACAACCTCAATCATCGATCCACCTGAACGAATCGACCCACCTGAACGAATCGCCCCACCTAAACGAATCGATCGTTGGGAACCAATCGACCGCTGGTTTGGAAAGGTTGGTGATCGATTGAATCCCATTTTGGTGAAAGAGACTCGGCAAGCTTTGAAAAGCCGACAATTCGTCGTCACCTTTTCCATTTTGTTGTTTGCTGCGTTTGCTTGGACCGTGGCTGGCAGCCTTTCGATGATGCCACAAATCTACACGACGCCGTCCGCCCCTCGACTTCTAATCGGCTACTACTTCGTGTTGGCGATTCCAATGTTGATGGTCGTCCCATTGGCCGCCTATCGATCACTTGAAGGAGAGATTGATGATGGAACGCTCGAGCTATTGGCGATCACGGCATTAAGCCCTTGGCAGATCGTGCTAGGGAAATTGGCTAGTGCAACGCTGCAAATGATGTTGTACTTTGTCGCACTCTTCCCTTGCGTGGCCTATGCCTACAATCTACGCGGCGTTGATTTGCCGACGACGTTATTGATGATTGGAATTTTATTGTTGACGGCTTTGGTGCTAACCATCATTGCGTTGTTCTTAGCACCACTTTCACGCGGGCGAACCGGGCGCATTGTGACGCTACTGCTGCTGATCCTTATTCTGGTCTTGGCCGAGTACGGCGTCGGTGCCTTGGTCATCGGTATGATTGTTTATGGCTCAACGATGCCTACATCGGAATTATTCTTTTTGGTTGCCACCGCCGTTCTGGTTTCGTTGTCACTAAGTCATCTGCTGTTGTCTGCAACGGCAGCCCAATTGACGCCAGAAAGCGAGAACCGTTCAACGACGTTGCGAATTTCAATGATGTTTTTTTCCGCAACGTTGGCAGGCATCATCGTCTATTCCGCCGAAGCTCTAAATCGTAGTGGGGCGGAAGAAGTGTTGGCATGTGCTTCCATTGCAGCGTTCGGGTTATGGATTGCGGCCGGCAGCATGATGGCTGCCGAATCGTCGGTGATGACACCGCGAATTCGACGCGAATTACCGCAGAGCTTTTTTGCCCGCATGATGCTAACCTGGCTGACCCCCGGGCCAGCGACGGGAGTGGTGTTTGCAACGGTCAATTTGGTCGTTTGGGTATGTTTTGTGGTACTGGTGCTTGCCCGCTTGTCGAATTGGCAGAGTCCCGGAGCGGTAGCCGATTTTCAGGGTATCGCACGACAGCTCGTCTTGTTGGTTGCGTATGCCGTCGGTGGTTTGATCGGTGTTCGGCTCATCATTTTTGTTGTTCGCATCAACAATCACCCACGCGTTGAGATCGGATTAGCGGCATTGGTCGCGGTGATGGTCCTATCGGCCCTCGTGCCCTATTCCATCGGCATGCACCTCAACGATTATCGCGCTTTCGCATATTCGCGTTGGCAAATGACCAATTGGGTTTGGACTTTAAATGAAATCCGCTTTGGAAAGGTGATTGGTTGGTTTGAAGTCATCATGATCGGCTCTGTCGTGGGGCTCGCATTTCTCATGTGTCTCTTGACGATGCCTCAAGTGGTCATGCCGCGTCGAACGGCGACGCCAGAGGAAGTGATCGAAGCACTCCGCAAAAAATAGCTTGTTGCACGGATTGAAGGGATCGTGAGTGGTCCTTTGGATGTAGGGTTTACGGAAGAATTGCAATCGGTTGGCTAGTGATAGGTCGATCTTGTTTTGGGTAGCTAACCTCAATCGTCCAACCGCTCACGCCCAATACGGCCAACGTCTAAACCGCCCAAGGAGTGTTCGTCGACCATGTCCATGTTCTCCAAAGCCCGAAATACCGCAATCGTCGCGACGTTGGTCGGTGGTCCGTACGTGGCTTCCGAGACCGACTTGGGACGTGGTGTACTCGAAACGATAAAACAACCGTTTGCGTCCGTACAATCCGAAGATGGGTTGGGCGTATCATTGACGTCGGCTTCTGGTAACGAATACGCCAATCATTCTCATTACGAGGTGGAGCAGCTGCGCCGCAAATCGGCTGACAAATACCGCTACGATCATGAAACCGCGCGGCGACTCGGTGCGATTCCCGCAGATGCCGAATTGGAACCTCAACTTGTTGGCAGCACGGTCCATGACATTCGAGAAGTCCTCCGTTTTGACATCACACCCGAGTGGGTCTTACAGCGATTCTCTCGCGTTAGTACCGTGCTTGCCGATTTGCGAATGGAAGGCCTACGCGTGCCGATTGTGACCGGCACACGTGCGGATGATTTAGCCGGGACATTGACCTATTACTTCGATCCATCGGGCAAGGTCCAACGGATTACGATCCACGGTTTCACCGGCGACCCGGCGCGGACTGCGGCCATCATGACCGAATTCTACGGATTGACGCGGGAACCGTCGCTCGAAGCCGGGGTGTTTACCAAACGTTGGAATGGAGAGCCGGTGCAATTCATGCGTTTGACTCATGCCCCAGTTGTCTACAGCGATGCGGTGCATCAAAAGTACACGGTTTTCGTTGAACTGAACGAACCTGGCTTGGCCTTTGGTATTAGTGAGGAAGCGAGACGCATTGTTCAATCGGATCGTCACAGCGGTCGCTGGTAAGGCGTGCAGTCAATCCTATTTTGCCAACCCTAGTGCATTTTGATTTTTGACGTGGCTGGAGCTTCCAGCCCCAGTTGAGAAGAACGCTGCGGCTGGAAGCCGCAGCCACTAAACACGCAGCCTACGGCTTTTTGCAAAATGCTCTAAGGTTGAATCGGGTGAAGGCACTCAGGACGTGCGACCTCTCAGTGCCGGATGCCACTTACTTTCCGGCCGTTCCATGCCAGGTAGGCGATAAACAGCCGTTATGGAGTCGCAACTCTTAACAGTGAAATTGTTTTCTCACTAGAGTTTATCTCGAACTTGAAGTTTCCGAGAAAACTCATCCCCAGCAGCGGTTCCGCGTTGACGGCTTCTGGTTCTAGTACTGCCGCCCGAACGTCTTCGGCTTCAAAATTTCCAATGCGCATTCGCGGCAGTATGACAGCGCGAGCGTTGATGACAGCTCCATTAGCGATAACAAGTCTTAGCTCCGGAGCATCGGAATTGACCTGGACGCCAATTTCAGCCGCCGTTTTGGCTGGCAAGACCACCAAACTGGCACCACTATCGACAACCATCTTGACGGGCTCTTTGCCGATTACCGCCGTGATCATTAACGACCCGCTCGGTTCGACCAACAGTGGGATGGATTCGCGAAAAATCTCTTGCTCAATCCGTTGGAGGCGTTTGTCGATCGATTGCAAGATGATTTCGGCAGTCAATTCGGAAGGCGTTTCAAAGTTGGCTGCCATGACCTGAAGCGAAACTTGTGTTTCCCGTTTCTGCAGCGACTTTGACAACTTTTCATGAAGTGCTTCAAAATCCTGGCGTAGTGCCAAAACGGTTTCGGCATAGGCGGTTTCCGCCGCCATCACCTTCGTGCGTTCGGCGTCCGATTGTGTTTTTAGCCCATCACGGGCAATGATGGTGGCCCGAATTTGTGCCCGAGTCGCCTCAATCAGACCGACAATGCGATTGTTTGCCGAAACGCTGCTCCCTGCAATCCGAGCGAGTTGCAGATTCAATTCGCCGATTCGAGCGTTGAGAAGTTGTAATTGATTCTGGTTCGCTTTTAGTCGATCGTCGGCCGCTTTCCAATCTTGTTGCAATCGATGCAAATCACGCTGGCTCCTCAAAAGCCCGGTAATGTTTCGAGAGAGATCGGCGGTCTCTGTCGAAGCGATCGATTTGCCCGTTCGCCGAAGTCCCGCGGTTTCTAAAATCGCCTCAGCCTTCGCAACCACCTCAGGACTATAGCGGACCGATCTCGAAGGCTCAGGCGTCTCGGTCGGCTGGGCAACGCACGTTTCCGAAACAAGAATCGAAGCAACCAAGACCATGATTGCAAGCATGGCACGAAAAGGAGACGTCGGCATAAAGGATCCTATTGTTTGACAGTCATATCACCTATCGTACACCGTCGTCCCACTCAGCGGCAAATCCAAGCCAGGTAAACAGAGATTCAGCGCCGCTGACGACCGATTTTGCCCCGACCGGCAACGAGATCGTGCCATGGGTTGCGTTCTTGATTTGGCTGTAGCATGGCGTCTCAGCCGATTTCCACCTTTTTTCCAAAATCTCTCGCAGAGACGTTAAGCTGTGCGGATTAATTGGCCGATACAGATTGTGAGGACGGGTTTGCAAATGGATTGCATCGTTATCCGTCTATTGAACTGAAATCCCCCGAGCCAACCGCCGGACATTCACCAGGGCACCTACGATGAGCCAGAATTCAACGAGACGACTCAAAATCCCAGCTCTCACAGTAGCAACCGTCCTAACGGGACTGTGCGTGATTTCCGCGACAGGTTGCCAAGTATCGCTGAACGGACAGACAATACCGAGCCCCTATTATTTGCAGGATGACATCCAATACTTCCCGGCTGGCCCCGAGTTCAAACTGCCGCGTGAAGCGGCAGCGCTCAAAGCGGCGCGAGCGGAAGAAGAAATAGAACGCCGCTAGCGAACCGTCGATGTCGTGATCGCTTTCCCCTTCTTAGCCACTGCTGCTGGGGTTACTCATCACCCGCACGCATGAATGGCAGCATGGGCGTCTCGTAATCGCAAAGCTCATCTTCCGAAAAATAGAGCTTCAGCTCTCGCTCGGCTGCTTCCAAACCATCACTCGCGTGAACCAGATTCATTTGACGACTGCTGCTGTAGTCGCCACGAATCGTGCCAGCTGCCGCTTTCAAGCCGTTGGTCGCTCCCAGCATTTCGCGAACGACGCTGATGACGTCAAGCCCATCGATGGCCATCGCCAAAACCGGCGCCGCCGTAATAAAGTCTTCTAGTCCTTTGTAGAACGGCTTTTCCACATGCTCGGCGTAGTGTTTCTGCGACAATTCAGGCGTAATACGCATCATCTTCATCGCGACAATCTGCAACCCTTTTGCCTCGAACCGCGAGATGATTTCGCCCATCAATCGGCGTTGGACACAATCAGGTTTTAATAGCACTAGCGTTCGTTGTAAGTTTTGGCTCATCAATATGCTCCATCGCCATCTGTGGAAGTTTGTGGTCAGAAGGCGGCATTATTAGCATGTTGAGGCAATGCGCGAAGATGACTAATACTTCGTCACCACAAAGAATGAGGGTAAGAATCTTTCGTGGCGGTGACTTCCAACCGCAGCCCACCAGGGCAAGATGCCCCAGCCACTCTTTTGCTATGCCTAAAATCAAACGGGGACAAGGGAATCGATCAATCCTCGAATACAATTCTCTGGATTTAGACACTCGTGTAGAAACGTTGGCCGCAAGAGCAAGCATCATTGGCCATCACGAACGAATTTTTTCAAACTCTGGTAAGGGACGTGGACAGCTATCCTCCGACCCTGAGGATACTCCTAAAGCATTCTTTTGCCCTGCTATGCCTGAAAAACCTCCCATTCTGTACTTGGGGATTGATGAATCAACCCACGGATTCTTCGGTGCAGCCCTCTTTCATAGGACAATCGTACGGCACCCGCCTGGGGAGCGAACATGCGGAACTTGCGTCGATCGCCAATCGATGCGATACCAAAACGAAACGGGGGTGACGACATGCGTACGAGTCTCTATGGATGACACTCGCAGCCCGAACCAGTGAATTGATTGGCCAAATTGCAGCCGAGCCGCTATCAGTGGGCGGAAGAGTGTCGCGTTCACTGAATCATTTGCCCAGCTTTCGGTAGAACTCAGTAGGCGAGTCTCTCCGAGACTCGAAATATTCAGCGTCTCGGAGAGACGCTGCTACTGGGTTCGGAATATTCAGCGTCTCGGAGAGACGCTGCTACGGGGTTCGGAACGTTCAGCGTCTCGGAGAGACGCTGCTACGGGGTTCGGAATATTCAGCGTCTCGGAGAGATGCTGCTACTGGTTTCGGAACGTTCAGCGTCTCGGAGAGACGCTGCTACGGGTTTCGAAATGTTCAGCGTCTCGGAGACACGCTGCTACGGGATTCGAATTGTTCAGCGTCTCGGAGAGACGCTGCTACTGGTTTCGGAATGTTCAGCGTCTCGGAGAGACGCTGCTACGGGTCAGGCTGAGCGTCTTCGTGGGCGTCCGATATCTCGATAGGATTCGTTCGATCGCTTTTGGTCCTTGCGATCGAACGATGGCTGGGGTGGCTGTTCCGTCGCCAATTGGTTTCTCTCTCTCAAAAAGCTGCGCACGGTCTTCAATAGTGAATCTCGAAATCGTGACACATCCTTGGATTGTTCGATCCACGCGATCACTTCGATCCGCTGTGATTTACGGCCAACACATACCAAGGTGGCTTGCGGAGCGGGCGTCAGTAGCACTTCGGGTTGTTCGATCACCAATTCTTGAAGCGTTCGACAGATGTCGACGGGTCGTTCGTTGCGGGTCACGGCAACTTCGATAGGAATTTGGCTCAAGCGTCCAGCCGCCATCCAATTGATGACCTCTTCGCTCACGAAATTCTTATTGGGAATGATGACTTCTCGGCCTTCATCATCGGAGATGACGGTGGTCCGAAGCCGTTGCATCGAAACTCGCCCCGTCACTTTCCCAACGGATATCAGATCACCTAATCGAGCAGGTTTTTCAAACAGTACCACCAAGCCACCAAACAGATTGCGGACCATGTCTTGCAGCCCAAAGCCAAGGCCGATCGTCAATCCGACGGCCAACCACTGAATCGAATGCCAGCGAATACCAACCAATCGGCAGGCCACAAAACAACCGATCCCAAACAGCAGGCAGCGTCCGATGACAAGTGACATGTGTTCCATCGCTTCGTCAAACGAAACTCGCTGAAGCACGAGTGCATCGAACAATGCAGGTAGCAATTTCGCAAACTGAAATGCAACAAATAGCGAGGCGGTTGCCAGTAAT
This sequence comes from Novipirellula aureliae, assembly GCF_007860185.1. NCBI lineage: Bacteria > Pseudomonadati > Planctomycetota > Planctomycetia > Pirellulales > Pirellulaceae > Novipirellula > Novipirellula aureliae. Next base: position 287,408 of record NZ_SJPY01000008.1, on the reverse strand, counting down.
AAGTGCATTGCGGTCACGGGGGTCGTTTCAATCACACTTTGCGATATCGGTTGCCCATTCACATCGATCGATGACGTAATGACGGTGTCCTCGATATTCCAAACAACCGGATTCCCCATCCGAACATTGGGGAAGACGTCGACCCAAAGCCACGCCAAACAAAGTAGTGTCAACAGCACCAAGGCACATTGACAAAGGAAAGCGAGTTGATGCTTTAGTTCTAAAAAATGTTCGCCCAGTGTGCCAACTTGGACGTCGGGTTTGATTTCGCCGTACTCATCAAATTGCCGCACCGGTTTAGGACCGGTTAGGCGTTGCCAGATGTGTGCCGAAGCGATCTTCACCGCCGGCCACAACGTTGCCGCGATCATTAGCGACGAGAGGGTGATAATCGCCTTTTTGATTAGCTCGTTTGCTGTAAACTCATACCCTAATGCTGATAGCGTGATCATCGCAAACGGGAAACCGATGCCGATTAGGTAGGGGATTAACCGCAATCGATAAATCACCGCCCCAGCAAAGGTCGCTATCATGGGTTCCAAGAAACCGCCCTTCGGCTTAAACGCTCGATGAAACGTCCAGGCGACGACTAGCATGGCCAATAGGAACCCGATGCGAGCGATTGAACCGCTATGGACCCCGTGATCAACAAATCGCATCCGAGTGAGCAGGTAGGCAACAAGGATCAATCCCGCTCCGATCAGGGTCAGAAACTTGACAGCACGGGTTTGCCCTGGCAATTCGATCGCGACGTGATGATGAATCAGGCCGTTATTTCGGAGCAATTGCCGTGGAATCTCGACGATCAGCGAAACCCAACCAGCCGCGGCGACTGCCGTCGCCATGCTTAAGATCGATTCGGAAACCAAACCGTGTCCCAGCCAGCGGGTCGTGACGAAGAAGATGGTTGGCAGCGTCAATGCCGTGAGCACCGTTAACAGACATGCGGATAGTTGTCGAGCTTGGTCCGATGCGTCTTTCATCCGTTTTCGTTGGCCGATTGCCACTAGCCACGTTTTCGAACGCCAACGGATGATGATCAACAGGAGGATTGTCGCCAACAAGCGTAAGCCTGCGACCGGATCCGCGTCCCATTTTCGTTTGAGATCATGCCCCAGAATCGCACTATGTTGAGAATCGAAAACGGCGGCAACCCCGTCATCCAATTGGCGAATATCAGCAAACCGCAGCGGTTCACCACTCCGAATCCACAGAATGTTTTGATGGATCAATCGGCTGTATTCTGAAAAAATCGTTCGCGTAGCCGTGTTCGCTGTGTCAAGCTGCCCCAGTTTTTGTTGGTATTCCTGATAGCCTTGTCTAAGCAATTTCAGCCACTCGTACCGCTGGGTCAGCAACTGACGGATATCTGCATTCAACGACAAGTGACGGTCTGCCGAACGCTGAAAACGGGATGGATTGGTCGCATTGTCCGTCAAACGTTCTGCTGTTTTTGGTTCGCCCGCGAGCAGTTCGTCAGCCTGCGTGATCGGATTGGATCCGTCGAAGTGGATCATGTCGAGTTCCAACTGCTCGCTGCGAGCGCGTTTTAGTTCCTCGCTCGTGAACAATGACTGAGAATCCTCGATCATCCAGGCATCGAGTTGTTCCTTCTTTTGTTGAAGAAGCAATCCGATGGTTGGCGACAAACCGTAGTGATCGATCTTAAGCCGAATATCTTCGAGGTCCTGGCGAGTGTCGTTAAGTTTTGTGTTGGTTTCAGACAGCACCCGCGAAAGATGATTGTGTGCTTCGGCGAGATCGGCCCATTGGTCTGCAAATCGTGCGTTTTCTTCGGCAAGTTTGGCCGCGGGCGAAATCGTTTGCCGAGCCAAAGACCGAAATTGCGTTGCCGAATGTCGCGCCGATTCAATGTTGGCCAACCGATAAACCGATCGATCTTCGATGGGTTGAACGAGTGACGACGAATCCCGAATTGGATAATTTGGAGTATAGGCCATCGATTGAGCGGAGCATCGGTGACCGAGAAACAAACAAATTGCGACGTTTGTTAACAAGGCGATCAGCAGACTGGGCTTGCTAATTCCGCAGCGACGGCGGTGACCTTTGTAGATAGAGTGCATCGGCGAAAGCGATCAGAATAAGAAACGTCGGACAGAATGCGAAGATAACGCACCGTCGATACAAAATAGGACGTTTGAAAGCTAGACCGAATCGCCAGTTTATTGACTTTATTGACCAAGGGTGGCAATTTCACATCCGTGCTCTCGCCGTTTTGTTTCATTTCGTAGCGAAACCCGCGTCGAAACCCGCGTCGAAGCTCCCCTACGAGTCTCCTGACGCCTGACATCAAAAGGCGTAGCGGAGTGTCGCATCGAACAGCACCGCTTTGCCCGGCTCGGTTGCTCCCGCGACCGGAATGAAGCCCGGCTCGCTGGTGCGATTGTGATAATCGGTTCGCCATGTCGAGACCTCGAATCCCGTGGTTAAATTCTCGCTGATCTTGTAGTACAAGTTGGTATACAAAACCTGGTTCTTGGTCCTGCCAATCAGACTGTCGTTGTCGTCTGGATCGTCGATGGAATAGCCGATGTGAGTGGCGACCTTTTCGTTGACCTCATAACGCAGTTCTGCCCAACCTCCGATCGCATCGATGGGAACCCGCAAACAAGGGCAAACTCCTTGCCCGATACCACCGAGCAGATTGCTAAGGTTCCTGCCTTGAAAAAACTCGCCTCGCAGGCTGAACTTTTCCGTCAATGGAATGATCGCATCAAAGTTGTAAGACCATGTTTCTAGCCGCACGTCGTCTTCAGGCCCAAGAGCAGGATTAGCAGGATGTCCTTGGGCAAAATCGAATCCGGTTTCGCCGATGTGCCCCGATGTCCCCAGCGTCATTGATTTGCCGCCCGCTTGGATGTTGTGGAACGTGATCGCGGAACGGCCCTCCAACATTGGCCACTCGCCTGTTTCGCGGGTGACCCCGGCAGCACTAAAACCGGTCGCTAAATCTTGAATGACGTTCTGGTTCAACGACCCTTGCAGCGTCCAAGTCATCCCCGCACCGAGCGGTATGTATCGCTCCGCCCGAATTTGGGTCCGCCGAAAGCCAATGTTGCCAACAGCCCAAGAGGCAGTGAAGTTCACCGAATTGGGGAGCAGTGGCGACACGACATCCCAGGTTTGGCCTACCAGAAATCGTGCGTGCTCGTTCTTTGCCTCCCAATAGGCATGTCGTAACCGGACGTCGGGCTGATTGTCCGTTACGAAGTTTCCGAGGAAGTCGACTTCAACCTTGCCACCGCTGTCGTACTGACCAATTGTCGGCCCGATGATATCGATCCCAACACGGCTGCGGCGAGCATCCAGTTCAAACGCCCCTTCGCCTTGTTCTTCCTCCGATGCGATCCACAATGCAAATCGTCCTGGAACGGTGCGGCTAGTCGCAAATACACTGTCTGCCCATATCGTTCCATACGGAATGATCGTGAACTTACCAACTTGCACGCCTTCGGAACGTGGTGGTTCAAGAAATGCCGGACATATTTCCCTCTCGTAACCGACCTGCTCGATCATCGGCGATAGACCCTCCACATCGATCGGATCCATGGCCCACGGACCGATCAATTCATTTGAAGGAATCTCGATCGACGATTTCGGCTGTACACTTTCTTCAAGCTCGCCAATTTGCTGCCCAACAACTTGATTCCGTGGCAGCAGAATCAACGCTACTGCAACGATGACTGCGGCACTCCGTATTCGGCAATGGTGGTCTTGAGCGGCCCTGCGGGGTGGTTGCGGCATAATCCTTAGTTCTAGTTTGAAGCATTTTCCATTTGGTTTTACTCTGTTTAGAGTTACTTCGGGATGAACTCGTCAGCAGAATCGACAATTTCGTTACAGCCCGCAAAGTCTGCGTATTATAACCCTTCACTATAACCCTTCACGAAAGAGGAAGCTTTGGAATCACCAAAGCGGCGATGGCGACCGATGCAAGATTTGGAATGAACGGAAATTTCTAGTCGTTTCAACGTTTCCTTTTGCTGGCAAGTTGTTACGATGAAACAAGCCCTCCCCCCCCTTCCCTGCCGCAAAGAGATTGCTCGTGAAATTGTGGGCTTCGGCACCTTGCCGAGAGACCGCGATTCAGAGCAATCGAAGAAGCAATGCCGTTCACCACAAAAATCGTCGTAGCTATCTTTTTCGCGTTTCCAACGGTTGCTCCTCTTTCGACCGTTGCCATGGCTGAAGATATGCCCCACACGTTGGCGGAGCATGATAATGGTGGGGGTGAAAACACCGGAGCAGCAATCTATTCGAGCCAATGTGCGTCCTGCCACGGTCCGAACGGCCAAGGAACAGCGGACAACTACCCATCTCCGCTCGTCGGCGATTCTTCGATTGGTGAGCTGAGCGAGATCATTGCGGAAACGATGCCCGAGGATGATCCCGATACATGTAAAGACAAAGATGCTGAAGACGTTGCCCGCTATATCCACGAATCGTTCTATAGCGAAGCGGCACGACAAAGGCAGCGCACGCCAACCATTACTCTAGCCCGCTTGACCGGTGATCAGTTGCGACAAAGCTTGGCGGATCTGTACGCTTCCCAAAGCGGTTCTGCTTGGCTTCATCAGCAACACGGGGTAACGGGAAACTATTTTGACGGTCCCCGTTGGAAAAAGGAGAATTTGCGTATCGAGCGAGTCGATCCAACGATCGATTTTGATTTTGCACTTGGCGGTCCAGGTGAAGGAATCCAACCCGAGGAGTTTTATATCCAGTGGATCGGAACGCTCAAAGTGGATCGCAGTGGCGAATATGAAATCGTACTCCGCACGACTTGTTCGAGCATGTTAACTTTCGGGGATCGTCAACGAGTCTTGATCGATAACCACGTTCAATCCGAAGGGCGTACCGAATTCAAACGGCGAATTCGACTTGATGCTGGACGCGGTTATCCATTCGAATTGACCTTGATTCAGCGCAAGCGAAAAACGGGACAGACGCCGGCATCGATCTCTTTGTCCTGGACACCGCCTGGCGGAGCAGAAGAAATCATCCCAACACGAAACCTGTTGGCGGCGAGATTCCCGTCTGCGTTTTCGCTGCAACAAAACTTGCCACCGGACGATCACAGTTATGGGTACGAGCGCGGCACGCAAATCAGTCGATCGTGGGACGATTCGGTAACGCAAGCAGCGATCGAATTCTCTCACTATGCCGAGGCCGAACTGTGGCCACGCTATCAACAAAAGCACAAGAAAGACAGCAATCAAGATCGTGAAACGCTAATGGGTTTCTTAAGCGACTTGGTTAAAACCGCTTTTCGTGGTTCACTCGATGATGCGACGCGAAAGCAATACATCGACAAACAAGTCGCTGCGACCAAGGACGATGCGGAAGCGATTCGGCGAGTTTGCTTGCTTGCCCTCAAATCACCACGATTTCTCTATCCGCTACTCGACACCAGCGAATCGGTGTCACAACGTGTGGCCAATCGGTTGGCACTGGTATTGCACGACTCCCTTCCCGTCGACGACTGGCTCTGCAAGCAAGTCGAAAGGGACCAGCTCGTCAGTGAAAAACAAATTTCGAACGCTGCTTGGCAGATGGTCAACGACTACCGTACCCGAGGCAAAACGAGAGCATTCTTGGCCCATTGGTTTCATGTTGACAACGAAGATGAACTCGTAAAGGACGGCGAACTATATCCTGGTTTCGACCGTGAACTCGTTGGCGATCTACGCGCTTCGTTTGACGCCTTTGTCGAAGACGTTGTTTGGAGCGACGCGAGCGATTTTCGCCAATTTTTCCAGTCGGACTACGGTTATACTACCGACCGAATATTCGAGTTTTATGGGGAGATTTGGAAACCGGCAGACCCTCGTTCATCGCTCACCCGTAGTGTTTCCGATCCATCTCTGCGACACGGGCTTTTGAATCATCCGCTGCTGATGAGTCAGTTGTCCTATTTCAAAACCACTTCTCCAATCCATCGTGGTGTATTCTTGAATCGATATTTGCTTGGCCGGACGCTACGCCCTCCCAACCAAGCCTTCACCCCGTTGAATCCCGATTTGCATCCTGGCTTGACGACGCGTGAGCGAGTGACGCTTCAAACCAACGATGTCAATTGCCAAGTCTGCCACCAAAGGATCAACGGCTTAGGTTTTGCACTCGAGAACTACGATGCGGTTGGACGTTTGCGCGAGATGGAGAACGGACATGCGATCGATGCCAGCGGATTCTACGTGACGAGCGGAGAAGAGACCGTTGAATTCATAGGTGCTAGCGAATTGGCTGATTTTTTGGTCCGCAGCGATGATTGCCATCGAGCCTTTGTCGAAGCAGCCTTCGAGCATTTTGTCAAACAACCAATTGCTGCCTACGGACCGGATACTCTTGACCGTTTGACCAAACAATTTCAGAAGACTCAATTTAGTGTACGTGATTTGATTGTATCAATCGCGATTGTTGCATCCCAACCAAAAGACGGCGAAGTCTAAGCTTTCGGTGAAACCATGAAGAGAACCACGCGACGTGATTTTTTGACCTACTTCGGTGTCGGTAGTGCAGCAGCCAACTTTTTGTTCGGGCTTCCGAGTCTGGGCTGGGCGGCTTCGCAATCCCGCAAAAAGCGGGTCGTCTTCCTGTTTAGCCCCAACGGTGTTATCCCCAAACATTTCTGGCCGGATGCCGAAGGACGCGACTTTGAACTCAAACGGATTTTGGAACCGCTTAGCCCATTCAAAAATCAATTGTTGACGCTGCATGGCGTTTGCAACAAAATCCAAGGGGATGGTGACGGGCACATGCGCGGAATCGGTTGCCTGTTGACTGGCGTTGAACTCTTTCCAGGCGATATTCAAGGCGGTTCGGATACGCCCGCCGGTTGGTCCCAAGGGATTTCGATCGATCAACATATCAAGAACAAGTTGCAGGCCGATGCGGCAACGCAAACTCGATTCGGCTCGTTGGAATTCGGCGTGATGGTTCCCGATCGAGCCGACACGTGGACACGAATGTCCTATGCAGGGGCCAATCAACCGCTGACTCCGATTAGCGATCCTTATCAAATGTTCGACAAGCTTTACGGCCAAGCCAAAAACCGCGAACTGCTAGCGAGTGTCCTCGACGACTTGAAAGATGATTTCAAACGGGTGGAAAAACATCTTAGCCATCAGGACCGACAGATCCTCCAATCGCATGTCGAGATGGTGCGGACGGTTGAGAAAGAATTGCAAGCCGAATTGGCACGTACAGAAAAACTTGATTCCGAAGAACCGAAGCATCTCGACCATGCGATCCCCGAATTGCCTGCCAACGTGCAAGCGGAGAACGACAACATGCCGCAAATTGCCAAGATGCAAATCGAATTACTCGTCAACAGTTTCGCTGCCGATTTCGCTCGCGTTGCTACCTATCAAATCTCAAACAGTGTCGGAAATCCTCGGATGCGATGGCTAGGAATCGACGAAGGACACCACGGCTTGTCACACGAACCGGACAGCAACGAGACGGCCTATGAAAAATTGATTCAAATCAATACTTGGTACGCGGAACAGGTTGCTCATTTAGCGAAACGGTTGTCGGAAGTGCCTGAACCGGACGGCAACGGATCGCTTCTGGATAACACAACGATCATTTGGACAAATGAACTCGGCAAAGGGAACACGCACACACGCAACAACATCCCCTTTGTGTTTGTCGGTGGTGGATTGGGATTCGATATGGGACGGGCAATGAAGTACAACCGCGTACCGCACAACCGTTTGCTGATGAGCATCAGCGAAGCCATGGGATTTCCCACAAAAGAATTTGGCAATCCTGATTATTGCGGCGACGGACCACTCACCGGGTTGGTCTAGGCAATATCTCTTGCGCTCGTTCTAACCGTCGTGCATTCTGGAACATGGGATGCGTTGCCAACAAGAATGGTAGCATCGGTGGCGTCGGATCGGCTAACTCACCGAGTTTGGCGTCGTCGATCAACGAACCGCGGCGTGCCCGCAGAATCGCCACATTCAGGAGCGTTCCGAATGGCCCGTAAGGATACTTATCGATATCAAGCTTCGATCGCTGTTCGAAATAACTGTCTTCATCAAGCTTTCCGCCGACCTTGACATCGCCAAAATCAATATCGACATGCTCTGCGGCTGCCAATTGCCAATCGCCTTGCTGCTCGTAGAAATCGATCAACACCCCTCGTGCATACGCACTCTCCGTATGCTGATCTCGAATCCGTTTCGCATCGGTGCTTGCTCGTTTCAGGTTACCTGTGAACCAGTATGCTCGTGCAAGGCCGAGCTTTGCAATCAATGAGGTAGGGTTTAACTGAGTCGCTTCACGCAATCGTTTAAGCCCCTCGTCAACGTCGCCTAGCACCAATTCCAGCATCCCCAATTGATGGCGAACACGCCAATGATTCGGTGTTTCGTCCATTAACGACAGCAAGATTTGCTTGGCTTTATCATACTCGTACAACGTTTGCCATTGGATCATTGCTTGGGCCAAACGGGCGTCGACGGATGCTGGATCGAGCGCCAAGGCGTCGACGGTTGTCTCGCGTGCTTGTTGAATGAGTTCAATCGATTCGTCCACGCCGCATTGTGCCGCCAATGTAATGGAAGTGAGTCCCAGTCCGGCCAATGGAGCAGCAAACAGTTCGTCTTTGGAATGGGCGGACCAAAAACAATCAAGGGATTTCCGCAGCCCCTCGGGACTATCGGGATCGGACCTCGCGGACCCGTCGACGAGGCAACTAAACGCGCTAACGTTGGGTGGTTTCCGTTCCTCGGCAGTGGATGTCAATGAGCGACCGATTGCGGAGGCAATTTCCGAAGCAAACCTTGATTGTTCGAGCAGACTTTCGCCCGTCTCTGACAGGAACCGACGCCCCCATAATTGGTTGCCGCTTTTTGAGGAGACGAGTTGGATATCGATTTCATCAATCGCTTTGGTGCCTCGGCGGGTCGATTGAAACGTGCCAGTCAACAACGCATCGACGTTAAGATCGTCGCCAATTTGCAGATACTCTTTACGTGTGTTGGCAACCAGCGGGCGAAACGGGGTGACTTTGACATCGTTCATTCGGCTTAGTTCATTGACCAACAAAGCCGCCAACTGATCGCCTCGAAAGATCTCTCGGCCGCCAACCGGGCGTCCCACGGAGCCGCTCGCAAGGTCGTCGGTTTGTCGACCCAAGTCGACGAACGACAAAACGGCGATCGAATCGATGTTGGCGATCGATTCTTTCGACGCATCACCAAGCGCTGAGTTTCGAAGGGCGACGGCTGCAAAACCGCCGAGCGTTCCTCCCACGAGAAGTTCGAACAAACGGCGACGCCCAAATGCGGATGATGAGAGTACTTCACGCCCAGGCGTTTCATGAAGTCGTTCGCTAATCGATGCCGCCGACGATGGTCGCAGCCGAGGATCTTTTTGCAAACAATCGTCGATCAACTTCGCGAGCTCAGGATCGCGGCCTCGGAGCACGGGATCGCCAAGGGGCGAATGCTCGAGCGTGGAAGCAAATCGTGCCGCTTTTGTCGCTCCATCAAACGCCCGTTTATGGTAAAACGCTTCGTACAAAAGACAGCCAAGGGCAAACAGATCGGATGACGGCCCCGCTTGTTCGCCACGCGCTTGCTCGGGTGACATGTAGCCAGGTGTCCCCATCACGATGCCCTCGCGAGTCCGCTCGTCTTCCGTTTCGTCTTGATTCGATCCCGGTTGGGAACCAACAAACATGTTGGCTTCGGATCGCGACAGACCAAAATCGAATATCTTCACCCGGGGGCCGACCATCCCTTCTTCGCTACAATCCTCATTCAATCGTTTGCTGCCGGAACCATGACCGCTGACCATCACATTGTTGGGCTTTAGATCGCGATGAACGACACCGTTTTGATGGGCCACTTCCAAGGCATCAGCAATTTGAATCCCAATGCTTCGAATATCACAAACACTGAGTTTCTTCTCTAGCAAAAATTGATCAAGCGTTTGACCTTCTAAGAACTCCATCACGGCATAAGGCAACCCCTTTTCGACACCAACGTCAAACAATTCGACAACATTGGGATGGCTGATCGAGGCGACCGCACGAGCTTCTCGTTCAAACCGTTCACGCAGTCGATGATGGCGTTCGCCTTGAATCGCCATCATCTTGATCGCGACTTGTCGGTGCAACCGACGATCGAAAGCCGAGTAGACGACTCCCATGCCACCTCGCTCAATCAGATGGTCGATCGAATAGGGTCCGATCATTGTGCCTGGACGCGGCAGACGATCTTCGATCGAAAGCAAGTCATCGTCCAAGTCGCTATGCCGAATTTCCTCTTGAATCGCTTGCAATTCTTCTTCGAGCAGCGATACATGTTCACCTTGGTAATCAGAAATCGCTTTTTCGACCGATACCGATTTTCCCTCGCGAAGCGACGTTTCGAACCTCAAACATATCGTATCGATTTCACGTAGCTCATTGGCTGACAGATTTTCAAGTCCCATTCGATTGCCCCTCTTTCGCTTCAGACCATAAACGGCGAATCAATTGTAAACGCCGCTCGACTGCGCGTTTGCTGATATCGAGTTTTTCCGATATTTCTTCGACCAAAAAGCCGTCCATTCGCATGATCGCGATCTGCTTGAGTTGATCATCACCGAGTCCGTCGAGTAGTGTCTCGCAAGCTTCTTCAAGTTCGGCTTGTAACCCCGGTGCGGCTTCGTTGCCCTCAATGCTACCAAGACCAAATTGCCGATCCGCTTCATTCACATCTGCGAAGACCGACTCGCCACGAATGTTGCCGCCGCCCCGCTTTTGCCGCGTATGATGGCGCAGGTGTGCGTTCACTTTTCGACTCGTTAAGGTTATTAACAAACCCCACAAATTCTCGGGCGCTTCGAGATCGGGGAATTGGTCACGACGGACGCCCGAAATAAAACTCTGTAACGCCGCACTGGCAATGTCCTCCTCGTCAGCCATTCGACGCAAATTCGTCGGCAAGCGTTTGGAAGCCAATTGCACAAGTGATTGGTAGTAATCTTGCCATAGCACCCTGATCGCTTCGTCGTCGCCGCTGCGAACCTGGTCGATCAGATGGAGGAATTGTTGCCGAGTAGATTCCATGTCATTCGTTTTCAATCACGGTTGCTTCGAAGGTTGAATCGCCAATGGTCCCGGCGGCAACGGCACCAGGATCAAAATGGGATCGCCTGGCGAAACCGATCGCAATAATTTCGCCATCCCCGTTCTTGGCCACACTGGTCAGTCGTCCAACCGTTTTGCCTTCGGCATTGAGGGTCGTCAATAACTCGGCCAGTGAATCACCAAGCGATTCTGATGACGAAATTGACCAGCGAACCAGTTTCTTTTGGACCTGTCCCATCGCGTCAAGACGAGCCACCGTTTCTTGACCAAGGTAGCAACCTTTCACGAATGAGATCGTTTGCTCTTCGCGGTTTATCTCTTGAGGTAAATTCGTTTCGGTCACTTCGATACCGTACCAAGGGTAGTTGGCAAGCGTCCGAACTTCATGAAAAGCAACGTCGTCTTTGACCGCGATTCCCCGTTCCGAAATCCAGGCCAAGACGTTTGCCTGATGCTCAATCGAAACCAACCATAATATACCATCGATCCAGGGCACGACAAAACCGTCAAGAACCGTGTCGTCAATCGTAATGGTTTTCGATTGAAGGGTCCCGCCATCAACCGCTGTCCTGCATTCAAAATCCATCGATGTTTCGCTTCGGATTTTTCCTTGAGTCGCGGCCGGTATTAGCAAGCCAATCAAGTCCGCATCGCGGATTTCGGTGGATACATCTTCGCGGATCGTGTAGCGGTCGACATGGGCTGCAAAACGCTCTGATTGTCCACCCGCACCGATCAGCCGAAAGCCACTCTCGGTTTTAAAAACGAGGAAGTGTCCAACCGTTTTCCCTCGAACGTCCGTAACGAACGTTTCGCAGCCCTGGCCGACCGCTAGCTTCGTGATGGCGTTGGTTGTCAGGTTATTCAGGACTGCGGAAGAATCGGTACCGACCAAATCGATCACCGAGAGATTCTCCAGCACAAATGCAGTTTGGTTCAATGCAGTTTGATTCAATGCAGTTTGATTCGTCATGCTAATAGCATACCAACCACCGCCAAAATGCAACACCAGCGACGCGACAGATCGTCACGGAACCTCATCAGACGACGAATGTCGGCGGGTTCCCTTCCATCACGCCGTTTCGGAAGGTTCTCGGTTCGAGCCCAGCGGGTCCCCAGATCCGCGTCAAAGACCGTAAAGACCAGGAATTTTGGCTGTTGGGCAAATCGAACGATTTCGCAGTCATGCTCGAGAAGTTGCGAGCTTTTCGCCCCCAAAGAGCGATTTCCCTTGTTTGCCGCTGTGTTGTTAGGGAGTGCATCCGGTGCAAGACCCCCGCCGCACGAAAGTCTCGGCGACTTTCGCTGCAAACCATTACAGGCGATCAACCAAAAAGGTTCCATTGTCGGCAACACCAAACATCGGTCGGCTGTACCGGCCCGCTCCCATCGGGCCACCAGGACGATAGACCAAGCCGAGCGAAATATTCCATGATTCCTCTTGGTGGCCGCCACTGCCGTTGCCTTCGTTGGGAACCAAGAAGGTTGCTCCCGTCGCTAAGGACAAGTTCTGACGAAGCGGCAAGTCCAAGCTAGCCCCGAGCAATCCATCATCGGTATCGGTCCAGCCAGCAAAGGCTTCCCAAGACCCAGCGTTATGGAGGAGTCGACGATAGAACAATCGGTATTGATCGGTAGGCTCAAATGTCATGCTTGAACGGACGGCCACTCCCGCAGGATTGATCACGCTTGTCTCCGACGTGTCGTCGCCAAGGCCGGCTGCGAACTGCAGTCCCCAGACGTGACAACCGTTGTCTTTCCAGCTCAGTTCGCCACGAAGCTGAGTTAAATCACTTTGGAAATACCAATCGTCGTTCAGATAGTCAAACACCAAACCGTACTGCAGCCCGTAATCCACACGCCGAAAGAATCCAGTCGTCAAGAAAACTTGGTTCCTTGAATCGGTCGTGAACTCGGCTCCTGAAAGGTTATTCTGAGTGGCTCGTACTCCAAATTGCCAAGCCATGTCCCAGCCAAGCCAGCGTTTCAAAGAGCGTCCTTCGTTGAAACCTTCGTAGAAGCCAAAACTGCCTGAGCCACTACGGCTGCTACCATTGGTTCCATCGGTGTTCGCAAAGCTGAGTGGACCCTTGAATCCTTGCACACCTGCAAAGAAATCAAAGCGACACCATTCGATGCGAAGCAGTGGCAAATAAAGCGGTATCGTTTCGACCGAACAAGGTGAGTCACAGGCACCGCCGCAGTAGTCGCCACAGGTGCTGCAACTCACTTCAGCTCCGCAGGCTGGCTCATAATACTCTGCTCCGCAAAGCGGTTCCGCACCGCAACCTGGTTCGACAAGGTATTGGCTTTCCATACCGCAAACCGGTTCCGCTCCACACGTGATTTCGCCGCAGTCACAAACCGGGCCACTACAATCACAAGCGGAATGATAAAAACTTGTTTGCTGAACAGGTGCAACCAAGCGTTTTCCTTTAACCAGCTGAGCTGAAGGCATTTCCGTGATCACCTCGCCTGTCGCGGCTTGCGACACGAGCGATCGTTTGGGCGTTATTTGCTCCGACCGCACCTGGCTGGCCGCCGGTCGTTTCGCTTGCCAAGTGACCTGGGACGAATCCGCCGCATTTGCACCACTCATCATGCCTAATACAAGCATCGCAACGAGTGCTGGCTTTCCAATAAAGAATGGCATTTTTAGACCGTTACCCCGTCAAAGATCAAGCGAAAAAGGACCGAACCGATGTCGATACGGATATCCAGTCTGATTTATCGGCTCGATACGACCGTTACAACAATAAAAAACTCTCCAATCGGAATATTTTCACATTTGAATTGGCCGCACTGCGATAGCAAACAGCTAACCGACGGAGATGGCACGTGATCACGCTATGGAGATTCGTTCAACATGTCGCTGGCTGTCCGCTCCCGCCTATCCCCCCAAAGCCTTCCACCCCTCCACCTTAAGGGCGTCCATGCGGCAGGGACTTCCATGCCAAAACATCTTGTCTGAACATAATTCTATCTTTGTTTGGACTTGCGGCACTGCTCTGCGCGCTTAGAATGAATGAATACGAGTGACAAGCTGTTTAGGCTTTTGGCAATCATCGGGTGTTGGATCGGCCTCAACACTGCGCCTAAGCAGACGATGGAACTCAGCACCGCACACTTGAGGAGACGATTTTGCTTACCGAGAAAACGATTGAAAGTATGTTTCGTAAACTGATGAATGACCCCAACCGTAATGAGGAAACGTTCGAGAAAGCAGAGCTGCTTTTGGATGACGAACTTCGCGCCGAAAGCCCGTTGCGGCATCGCTTGACCGTTGAACTCGAAGAACTACGCGAAGCAGCCGGAAAAGCATAAGCGACGCTTTGAATTCTTAACTTCAAGCTGCCGGTTTTTCAAGCTGCCGGTTTTTCAAGCTGCCGGTTTAATGAGCCGTTGAGACAATAGCCCCGGTTGTGTCAGTAAAGAACCAGGGCTATTGTTCAAACGGCTCATCTTGTTGGCAGTGTTTGCTGAGTACCGTTGTCGCGTGTTGCCTCGAAGACAAATGATATGATTGAACTAGGCGTTAACATTGATCACGTTGCAACGGTCCGCCAAGCTCGGCGAACCTATGAACCCGACCCGGTAGTCGCCGCCGCGATGGCGGAACAAGGCGGTGCCGACGGAATCACCTTCCATCTTCGCGAAGATCGACGGCACATCCAAGATCGGGATGTCGAAATCCTGATCAAGACCGTCACCGTTAAAACCAATATGGAAATGGCCTGTGACGAAGGGGTTCTTGCGATCGCATGTCGGCTCAAACCAACTTGGGGACTTTTGGTGCCCGAAAGCCGACAAGAGGTCACAACCGAAGGCGGCCTGGATGTGGTTGCCGACAAGGGGCGAATCAAAACCGCGATCACAAAACTCAAAGAGCAAGGCATTCTAACGAGCCTGTTCATTGATCCCGATCCCGCTCAGGTGCAAGCATCAGCTGAACTGGGGGTGGATGCCGTCGAGCTTCACACCGGCCCTTACGCCTTGGCGAACCACCATACGATCGACAACGAACTGAAACGATTGATCGATGCGGGCCGCGTTGCCTCCGACGCAGGACTTCGCTTGCACGCCGGCCATGGCATTACCTATGCTAACGTCCGACCGGTCGCAGCCATGGATGGACTGATCGAACTCAATATCGGTCACTCCATCGTCAGCCGCGCTTTGATGGTAGGAATGCGAGAAGCGGTTGCCGAGATGCGGCGGATCCTTGATCTTCAACGATAGCCATCGATGGTGGTGTTGTTAATACCGCCAACCCAGCGAGCGTCCACAAGCGAACCCATTGCAAAAGGACCTGCAAGGACCATAGCGAACGGATTCGCAAACCCTGTCTCGGTTTCATCCCGGGGCGGCGGCGCTACCACGACTTGCCCCCAAACCTCGACTCCATTTGCACGGCAATGCGCGCTGCGCTCATGCATCCGCCTCTGGCCCTTTTTCACGGTTTCGATAGCGAGAGGTTTGGGTGTATAAAACGGCGACAGCTAAAACGCTAGCAGCCAAGGGCATGAGCGAAAAAATCAAACGATCGAGGATCGTTTTACCTTCCCCCATACCGGCCACACCGAAGGCGAGTCCCCCGAGTGCCATCGGCACGAAGATCAGCCACACGCCTGTTAATATGAGCAAGCTTGGTCGAACCGACGCTAGCCCACTATACTTTGGCACGAAGTTGTCGTGCATGACATCTTGGTTGACGCGTTCTCCGATCGGAGTGTACTGACGTTCTTCGCTCATGGCACTTTTCCCAATCGATTCCATGGTTGATCCGCATACGCACTCTCATGATACCCACGCAAACGTTGGTGGAGCAGACGACACTCAAAAGGTGGTCAGCGAGACGTATCAAAACTCACTGCTCTTTGCAGCGGCACGCTCGAGTCGGTCCATGATCGCCCGACCGATTCCCCGTGGCGAGCAGGTGTCGATATGGATGCAGGTTAACTGGGCTTGATCTAGCTGCCGAAGCGCCGCGAACAACCGTTTCGCAACTTGCTCCAGGTCCCCCGATTCGCTCAAGACTTCGACGACCGTATAGCGACTCACTTCTTCATCCGCTAGCTTTTGAAAGGCAATTCGCCCCGTGTTTTTGGGCACCACAATCGTTGTACCAGGATACAAAAGCTGCACCGCAGTGGTGGGTGAGTAGTGCTGAGACATCATCCCGGGTGCTTCGAGTTGTTTCGTCGCTTGCCGGTTTGCGGAGACTTCCATGAGTGTGTCGACCGATAGACCAAAACGCTCGGCCAACACTTCGGCTGCAACCCCGCCTGGGCGGAGCAATCTTGGTCCGCTTTCGTGAAGCCGGACAATCGTGGACTCAACACCGTAGTCGCACGGCCCACCATCTAAAATCATGGCCACGGTGTCGTCTAGTCCATCCTCACAGTGGGCTGCCGTTGTTGGGCTGACGTAGTTCGAGCGGTTGGCGCTGGGGGCGGCCAGCGGGAAGGGGCACCGATTCAAAAGCGACAGGGTAACCGGATGGGAAGGGATGCGAACCGCAACGGTCTGATTCCCGGCCGTCACGATATCGGGAATTCGCTCACCACGTGGGAGCACGACCGTTAGCGGGCCAGGCCAAAGATCTGAAACTGCCGCTAGCTGACTTTCAATCGGTTTCGCAAGTGGCATTCTAACCGCATCGACAACTCGATCGAGCGAAGCGACATGGACAATGAGCGGGTTGTTGGGTGGGCGATTTTTTACGGAAAAAATTTTTCGCACCGCGGAGGCGTCCCATGCGTTCGCCGCCAAACCATAGACGGTCTCGGTCGGAATCGCTACCAAACGCCCCGACGTCAAAAGCGCTCGAGCGTGATCGAGCATTTCATTCGTAGAGGGCTCGATTCGGCTCATACACTTGACTCAAACTTAGCTTTACTCAAACTTGGGTCCGCTGGCTCAACGCAACGGCGACTGGAACTCGGGCAATTGTCATAGCAATCATCCAAGTGTAGCAATCATCCAAGTGTAGCAATCATCCAAGTGAACGCGAATGACACTCGAGACATTCGATACCGGCCATTCGATACCGGCCGGCATCACGCTTGATAGCTTCTTTGTTAAATTGCGGCCTGGTAACCAGCACTTGGCACCACCGACAACCATGTTACCAAGTCATGTTACCAAGTTCGCCAGCTGCGTCGACAACCGATGATGCCTAGCCCGGATGATTCATGGGCTTGCAAATTGTTTTGCTAACGTCTACGCCTTAAAGCGTTTACGTTCATTGCTCGAAAAACAGTCTGGGTACTAGCCGTTTTGGCGTTAGCGGGCTGTCGATTTAATCGGTTTGACTCGACTTATCGTTTAACGCCAAGCCGTAGGCGACCGCTTACGGAAAAGCTGACGCCTTCGGCTAAGCGTTAAACGATTAAATCGACAGCCCGCTAGCGGCCTGCTGATTTAATCGGTTTGACTCGGCTTATCGTTTAACACCAAGCCGTAGGCGACCGCTTACGGAAAAGCTGACGCCTTCGGCTAAGCGTTAAACGATTAAATCGACAGCCCGCTAGCGGCCTGCTGATTTAATCGGTTTGACTCGACTTATCGTTTAACGCCAAGCCGTAGGCGACCACTTACGGAAAAGCTGACGCCTTCGGCTAAGCGTTAAACGATTAAATCGACAGCCCGCTAGCGCCAAAACGGCTAATGAACAATCCGGGCTAGCGGCTCAACGACGATGGCAAACGCTTCGCCAGACTCGACGGGAACAACCTTTCTAAGTGGACGACAAGCCAATAGACGGTCAGATCTATTTTTTTGCAGAAATGTGGTCATTTATTTCTCAAGTCAGAACTATGAACGTACGTTTAGAACCTTCTCTCAAAAGTTGGCAACCAATGGACGAATGTTCGTCGGTTGTAGTGAAATGCTTGCCAAGATGAGTCACTTTTTTGCATCGCGAACCGTTTGGTTCGGTATCTTGCTACCGCGCGGATACGAGACAATCTGACGCAATGGACGCCTGACAAGTTGTTTTTCTCTTCAATTTTGTGATCCTTGCATACGGGAAATGCAAGATCACAACGCGTGATCTTTGTAGAACTTTTCTTTTCGCCAGTCCTCTCATTTGGCGATCCGTATTTCTCAGTGATCTAAGGCAATCTATCATGCAACTGAACATCTGCGTCGAAACGAATTTCAATGACCATGGAACCTCCTTGCCTGTGCAAGATTCCCTATCTGTCGAGAAGCTTGCCCCTGTCGACATCCGTGTGCCCCCTATCACTGGCGCGAAGCCCGCTGTTGAACAAGTCCTGTTGTCCATCCTCGAAGACAGCAAAATAATGTCGGCTCAGTTTGTCGTGCGAAGCAATGTAAGACATGACGGCGAGTAGCCAAACGTTTTTTGGAGAACGGTTGGCATGTTGCCCCGTTTTCCAATCTGGTTCATGATATTGCAACAAGCACCGCTCGCCTTAGGGTTTTGATAAAGAGTGATCGCCCGAGGGGGCGTAAAGCGCACGATGTCGCAGGATACGAACTAGAAATGACCACCCCCCATATTCTTGTCGTCGAAGACGAAAAGCATCTTGGCGTTGGAATCAAGTACAACTTGGAAGCGGAAAACTACCGAGTGACATTGGTCGTCGATGGGCCAACCGCCCTGAGATTGGTCGAGTCGGGCAAGGAATCGATCGATCTAATTGTTCTCGACTTGATGTTGCCTGGGATGAGCGGCTACTCGGTTTGCCAATCCATTCGGCAGGCAGGCTTGACGACCCCGGTCTTGATGCTGTCTGCCCGCACGTTGGCGGAAGATCGGACTCGCGGCTTTGATGTTGGTGCTAACCAATACATGAGCAAGCCGTTTGAGCTGGACGAATTGCTCAGCCGGATCAAGAATCTACTTCAGATCGCAGCTCGCGAACCGACGAAAGCGAGTTCGAAAAAGATGGTCGAGCGGGTTGTCGAATTCCAATTTGGGCACACACAGGTCGATTTTGAAACCCACGAGGTAAGTGTATCGGGCAAATCGGTCCGCATGACCCCAAAGGAACTGCGGCTTTTGAAGTACTTTGCCGAGCATCGTGGGCGCGTTATCAGCCGAAATGAATTACTGAGCGAGGTTTGGGGGGTCTCGGGTAATTTGCAAACTCGAGCGGTTGACCAGTTTATCGCCCGATTGCGAAAAATCATCGAGCCAGAACCCAGCTTGCCAATCCATCTATTGACCATTCGGGATGCAGGCTACCGCTTCATTGCAGAACCTGCGGAGGACGAACGCGCCAACCGCAACAACGACACAGGGGACTAAGTCAGGACGGCTTCGTCCTAGGCTGCGACAAAACGTGACTTGGGCTTCCAGCCCCAGTTCCGCGGCAAAACGTGACTTGGGCTTCCAGCCCCAGTTCTGCGGCAAAACGTGACTTGGGCTTCCAGCCCCAGTTCCGCGGCAAAACGTGACTTGGGCTTCCAGCCCCAGTTCTGCGGCAAAACGTGACTTGGGCTTCCAGCCCCAGTTCCGCGGCAAAACGTGACCTGGGCTTCCAGCCCCAGTTCTGCGACAAAACATGACTTGGGCTTCCAGCCCCAGTTCCGCGACAAAACGTGACTTGGGCTTCCAGCCCCAGTTCTGCGACAAAACGTGACTTGGGCTTCCAGCCCCAGTTCCGCGACAAAACGTGACTTGGGCTTCCAGCCCCAGTTCTGCGGCATAACGTGACTTGGGCTTCCAGCCCCAGTTCTGCGGCAAAACGTGACTTGGGCTTCCAGCCCCAGTTCTGCGGCAAAACGTGACCTGGGCTTCCAGCCCCAGTTCTGCGGCATAACGTGACTTGGGCTTCCAGCCCCAGTTCCGCGGCTAAACATGACTTGGGCTTCCAGCCCCAGTTCTGCGGCAAAACGTGACTTGGGCTTCCAGCCCCAGTTCTGCGACAAAACGTGACTTGGGCTTCCAGCCCCAGTTCTGCGGCTAGAAGCCACAGCCACAAAACAAGCAACGCTAGCCTTATATTTTGACGAAGCACTACTGCCATTTTGTGTAGAGCGAGTCCACCTGAGCCACCAGCTGCTGCACCTAAACTATTTCTCACCAATCACTTGTGACTTAATTTATCTTATCGGCACGCCGCTTGCTCTTCTCTTTCTCCGCTACACGGCACGCTGCCATTTGTGCACACATCCATTTTCATTCGTGTGTCGCTTTGGTGATCAGCTGTTGAAAGCGTAGACAAAACAAACCTAACGAAATTTCTGTCCTGTATTGATGAAAGGTGTCACGGATATGGCGACTGCCACCAAGAAAAGCTCTGCGATTCGCTTGCAACCCCTCGGCGAACGTATTGTGGTTCAACGTGAAGAAAGTGAACAAACGACCGCTGGCGGTATTGTACTGCCCGACTCGGCCCAAGAGAAACCTGCACGAGGCACGATCATTGCCGTCGGTAGTGGAAAGATGCTCGACGACGGTACCCGAGCCGCATGTCAATTGAAGGCCGGTGAAAACGTACTGTTCAGCAGCTATGCGGGCGAAACCGTCGAGATCGACGATGTCGAGTATTTGTTAATGCGTGAAGATGACGTCTTGGCAGTTATCGAGTAGTGTTCGACCGACCGCTACTCAAGGATCACTGCTTGGATAACGCAAATCTTTGATTCCTTACAATCTAAAACCATCACACAATAAACTGGAAACGAATTTCTCATGGCAAAGATGATTGCTTTTGACCAAGAAGCACGTGAAGCGATTCGTCGCGGCGTGTCGAAACTGGCTCGCACCGTCAAGGTCACTCTAGGCCCCAAGGGCCGTAATGTTATTTTACAGAAAAGCTTCGGTAGCCCAACCGTCACGAAGGACGGCGTTACGGTTGCGAAAGAAATCGAACTTGAAGACGTCTACGAGAACATGGGGGCTCGGATGGTTCGCGAGGTCGCTAGCAAGACCAGCGATGTTGCCGGAGACGGCACGACCACCGCGACCGTTATGGCCGAAGCGATTTTCAACGAAGGACTCAAATCCGTTGTCGCTGGCGTTAATCCCGTTCAGATGAAGTACGGCATCGAGAGGGCTGTCGAAGATTTGACCGAAAAGCTGCATGCAATGGCAACGAAGGTCAAGGATAAAGAAGCTATGGCAAACGTTGCGTCAATCGCAGCGAACAACGACCGAGAAATCGGTGAACTCCTTGCAGATGCAATGAGCAAGGTCGGCAAAGATGGTGTGATCACCGTCGATGAAGGCAAGAGCTTGCACACCGAGCAGGAATGGGTCGAAGGGATGCAATTCGATCGAGGCTATTTGTCGCCTTACTTCGTTACCGATCCTGGAACGATGGAAGTCGTTCTTGAAGACGCCTATATCTTGGTCTTTGAAAAGAAGATCAGCAACATCAAAGACATGGTCCCGATGTTGGAAAAGGTTGTTCAGCAAGGCAAGCCACTCTTGATCATCGCTGAAGATGTCGATGGTGAAGCGCTGGCGACGTTGGTTATCAACCGATTGCGTGGAACCTTCACCGTTTGTGCTGTGAAGGCACCCGGTTACGGCGACCGCCGCAAGGCGATGATGGAGGATATTGCCATCCTGACAGGCGGAACAGCGATCTTCGAAGCACTCGGCACGAAGCTGGAAAGCGTCGATCTGCCTCAATTGGGTCGCGCCAAGAAGGTCATCATCGACAAGGACAACACGACGATCATCGAAGGTGCCGGCAAGACCGCAGACATCAAGGGTCGTATCGACCAAATTCGCCGCGAAATTGAGCTGAGCACCAGCGAGTATGATCGCGAGAAGCTCGAAGAACGTTTGGCCAAGCTGGCTGGCGGAGTTGCCAAGGTCAACGTCGGTGCAGCGACGGAATCGGAAATGAAGGAAAAGAAAGCTCGTGTCGAAGATGCTCTTCACGCAACCCGGGCTGCCGTCGAAGAAGGTATTTTGCCAGGCGGTGGTGTCGCTCTTCTGCGGGCTTCCAGCAAAGTGACTCCTCCGGACGATATGACCGAGGACCAAATCGTCGGCTACAAGATCGTCCTACGAGCCTGCAAGGCCCCGTTGACCATGATCGCTCAAAATGCGGGCCAAGACGGTGGAGTGGTTTGCGAAAAGGTTCTTGGCATGAAGAACAACGAAGGCTACAACGCCTTGACCGACACTTACGAAGACCTTGTGAAAGCGGGCGTTATCGACCCAACCAAGGTGACCCGCACTGCACTCGGAAACGCCGCAAGCGTTTCGACATTATTGCTTACCAGCGATGCGTTAGTCGCAGAAAAGCCGTCACCGAAAAAGGGTGGCGGAACCGGCGGCGACCAAGACATGTACTAATGCCGCCTGAAATTGATTAACGCTTTTCAATAGAACGGTCGACGGAGAAATCCGCCGGCCGTTTTTTGCGATTTTTTCGACACTTCTCGCTAATCGCCACCATCAAACTATCCGCCGCCAACGACCTTGCGTCGTTGGAGCGAACGATTGTTGCCTAAATCCTAGTGTTTTTCAGATGATCGACCCCAACGGGCTTGCCCCGTTGGGTGAGCGAGATCTGATTCACCAACGGGACAAGCCCATTGGGGTCTTACTTGACAACGGTGCTGTTTCTAGCTGCCAATCGTTGGCTCCAATGGGGCAAGCCCATTGGGGGCCGCTGCAACAGTGGTGGCGATTAGCGAGAAGTGTCATTTTTTCAAAGCTAATCGTCAGTAGCCTTCCCCCTCCCCAAACGCAGAGCTCGTGCAGCTTTTAGGTCGTTGTTAGCAAACAATTATCTTCCTCCCCCAAGCGAAGCTAAGGGGGAGGTAGAGTAGCTGCAAATGCTTGTGAAACAAACACTTAAATGCGGCACGACCTCTTCGCCGAGAGGCTGAAAGTGCCGGTGATCACTGAGTAGTATGTTACCGCTCCGCTTCCTCAGAGACTCCAGTGAAATACAACGAAACACTTCGCCGCAATCGTCAGGCGTACGATTCGATGGCAACCGCCAATCATCCGCTCTGCCGCACTGCTACCGATGCGGAACTTGCCGACCCGATGGCGATCATTGACTCGAGCGGTTGGCTCGGTTCATCCATTGCCGGCCAACGCGTCTTGTGCCTTGCCGCAGGCGGTGGTCGGCACAGCGCTTTGTACGCTGCCGCAGGTGCCTACGTGACCGTCGTTGATCTCAGTCCGGCAATGCTAGAACTCGATCGACAGGTTGCCCGAGAACGAAATTTCGATATCCGCGTTGCCGAAGCCTCCATGGACAATTTAAGCCTGTTCGAACCGGCCGAATTCGACCTGGTCGTTCAACCCGTTAGCAGTTGCTACCTGCCAAACGTTCAAATCATCTACGAACAAGTCGCCCGGGTCCTCAGAACCAATGGCGTCTACATCAGCCAACACAAGAACCCCGTTAGCTTGCAATCCAGCGTTGACATCATCGAAATCGGCGGCGGCTCTTCCTCGCATTGCCACTACGGCATAAGACACGCTTACTATCGCGATTCACCGATTCCACCCCCATCCTCGCGATCCCCGGTCGCAGCACGATTGCGTGAGCCGGGCAGTATCGAATACCTGCATCGCTATGAACAATTAGTCGGCGGTCTATGCCGATCAGGGTTCGTGATCGAAGATCTCGTCGAACCTGTTCATGCCGAACAGGATGCTGCGATTGGCTCATTCGCCCATCGGGCAAAGTTTGTCGCACCCTATCTTCGCATCAAAGCTCGCCGGACCAACTCGCTGACAACGAGCTCGGATGCGTCTAGCTGTAACAAGCTTTGGGTGCCATCCTAATCGCTTAGCTAGCTTTGGCAGCAAACATCACTCGGTCCACGCCAACGGTGCGGAGCAGATCGTAGATACGAACCGCTTCGGCCATAGGAACGCCTGGATCTGGATCGACGATCACGGGCGGCTGAACGCCTATTCGCAGGATCTCAGCTACGCGTCCTTTCAGCATTTGCGAATTTTCGATGGGTTGGCCATTCATTTGAATTTGAACCATGTCGCCACTGGAGACAAGTCGAATGACGATCTCGTCAAACACTTCAACAAGTGGATGGAGATCGGTGTCCGAACGAGTGCCCAAATCAGGTGTTTGAGCGATCGCACTTGGCAAATCAAACTCAGGCATTTCAAAACTGCTGGTCCAAACGAAGAAGACCAGAAGCAGGAAAACAACGTCAATCATCGGAGTCATCTTTACTTCGAGCGATCGTTGTCGATGTGACGTTGGCAATTTCATGTTTGGCTTTCCCTTGTTTCGTAGAGTCTATCTTGATCGACGTGGAGATGCCAGCGAGTACCGTTTGCTTCGGTTTGCCACTCTCCGTCTTCTGGCAAAGGGAACGGGTATGGTGCCGAGGCATCACGTTTGAAAGCAAGAACGCTCTATCAAAGAGATCGTAGGCGAATGTTCCGATACCACGCTTCGCCAGCCGGCCCGCCATGTATTTGTAACCCGATCACACCATAACGCAAAATGTTTGAATCGGTTTCGGTATAGTCAACGGTTTGAACACCGTTGATGAAAAGTTGAATTCGATCATCCTTGCATCGAATTCGAATCGTATTCCACTCACCATGCTTCATCGGATCTGCTGAGGGTACTGGAGTCGGCCTCGCCAAAAACTTTTTCCTTCGTGACTCATCATAGAGTGATCCCCACAACGATTTACCGTTTAGAACCCCCATATCGGCCTGGTAACCAGCCACTTCGCTTTCGCCACGGATCCGTTTCGAGCGAAATTGCACTCCTGCGTTTTGAGCCTTTCCGACCAATTTTGCTTCCAATCGCAAATCAAAATCGACGAAGATCTCGGTTGTACAGAGAAACAGGTTGTGGGGAATTTGCTGCTCCTGTCGACCTGCGACGATTGCACCGTTCTCAACGCGAAACCAATACGCGTTGCCTTCCCATCCCGCTAACGTCTCGCCATCAAAAAGCGTCCTCGATTTCAACTCAAACTCATCCTGCTCCCATTTTTCCTGCTCTTTCGCAGGCGTTTCACGTTGATCCTGAGCTTGTGTTTCTCCGACGGCAAACGGAAAAACGAACAGGCAGCAAACGAGGAAACGGACAAAATTCTTTTGAAAACAACTCATCATTCTATTTCTCCCCTGAAGTTTCGCTACTGTCCCGTTGTGAAATGCGGGAGGAGGATCATAATTGGCCATCGGACATTTCTAAACACTTTTTCCATCAAAACGCATTTGCACCATGAACCAACCACTCAACAAGTATAGTCGCCAAGTCACGCAGCCTAAGAGCCAGGGAGCGTCCCAGGCGATGCTTTACGCCACCGGGATGACCCCCGAGGACATGGACAAACCGCAAATCGGTATAGCAAGCATGTGGTACGAAGGTAATAGCTGCAACATGCACCTCCTCGATTTGGCTGCTGAAGTCAAAAAGGGCGTCAATGACGCTGGCCTATTCGGAATGCGATTTAACACCATCGGCGTCAGCGACGGTATTTCGATGGGCACGGACGGGATGAGCTATTCCTTGCAAAGCCGTGACCTGATTGCGGATTCGATTGAAACATTGATGGCAGCACAGTGGTATGACGCATTGGTGGCACTGCCAGGATGCGACAAAAACATGCCTGGTTGCTTAATCGCCATGGGACGACTCAACCGACCATCGATCATGGTTTATGGCGGCACGATTAAACCAGGACATTACAAAGGTGAAAAGCTTGACATCGTGAGCGCGTTTCAGTGTTACGGCCAATTTTTGGCGGGGCAAATCGACGAGGCCGATCGGCAAGACATCGTCCGTCATAGTTGTCCCGGTGCAGGAGCATGTGGCGGCATGTATACCGCCAATACGATGGCCTCCGCAATTGAAGCGTTGGGTATGTCATTGCCCTACTCCGCCAGTATCCCGGCTGAAGATCCGGCCAAGATCGAAGAATGTCACAGTACAGGCGAGGCGATCAAGAAGCTACTAGAGCTCGACCTGAAACCACGCGACATTATGACTCGCACCGCTTTTGAAAACGCCATGGTGACGGTCATGGCACTCGGCGGCAGTACCAACGCGGTTCTGCATTTGATCGCCATGGCCCGCTCGGTGGACGTCCCGCTGACGATCGACAATTTTCAAAGCGTTAGTGACCGCGTCCCCCTATTGGCTGACCTCAAGCCAAGTGGCAAATTCGTCCAAGAAGACCTGCATTCGGTCGGTGGAACGCCAGCGGTGATGAAGTACCTCTTGTCGGAAGGCTTGATCGATGGATCTTGTATGACAGTGACCGGAAAAACAATGGCCGAGAACCTCGAAGCATTGCCTGGACTCAAAGAAGGCCAAACCATCGTCCACACTGTCAGCAATCCAATCAAAAAAACCGGACATATTCGCATTCTGAAAGGATCCTTGGCTCCCGAAGGCAGCGTCGCCAAGATCACCGGCAAAGAAGGGCTGCAATTCGCTGGGCCCGCGCGCGTGTTCGATAGCGAAGAGGACATGCTTCACGCCCTTGAAGAAAAGAAAATTCAAAAAGGCGACGTCGTTATCATTCGTTTCGAAGGCCCCAAGGGCGGTCCAGGTATGCCCGAGATGCTGACGCCCACCAGCGCCATCATGGGTGCTGGACTCGGTGGCGAGGTCGCGCTTCTAACCGATGGGCGTTTTAGCGGTGGCAGCCACGGTTTTATCGTCGGACACATTACTCCCGAAGCCCAATTGGGCGGGCCAATCGGACTCGTCCAAGATGGCGATACAATCACAATTGATGCCGAAACCAATCGGCTCGATGTGGACCTTAGCGAAGCAGAACTTGCCAAACGACAAGCGGCCTGGACCGCACCACCACTCAAGGCAACACGTGGAACGCTGTACAAATACATCAAAAACGTCAAGACTGCCAGCGAAGGCTGCGTCACCGATGAGTGAGATTGCCTGAGTGAGATTGCCTGAGTGAGATTGCCTGAGTGAGATTGCCACGGCTAGGGCTTTGTCACAGCTTGACTTTAGGCTTGGCGAAAGGAGTGGCCGGGGCATCTTGCACCTGGTGAGCTGCGGCTGGAAGCCACAGCCACGAAAGATTCCTCCCCCCTTCTTCTTCGTGGCGCTAAAGTGCTAACGAGGCACCAAGTGGCCTTTCGATTCCAAGGTTACCCTCGCGGCGGGCGGACGGTGAGCGAACCGAAAGGAGCCGACTTGTCGGTCCTTGTACAGCAGCAAAACGATCGACTCGTCGGACGCAAATCGTTGCTCCGGTGTAAAGCCTTGCAGGCAACGGACGGCAGCTGAAATCCGCAGTTCGTCGATCTTGCCTAGGAACGGCTGCGGTGGTTGTCATTCAATTCCTTTCGCACCCGAAGGGCTACTCGTCGAACACTTGGTCACCGTCGGCGCGAGTGCATCGGGATTGGTAAACACGCATATCGATTGATTCGGATACCAATTCGACCGAACCATCTGCCCGAACGAAGTGGGTGCCTGCCGGATGGTAGCTGCAAAAATTGAACGAAGCACCCGTTTCGGAATTGGGAGGCGTTGTGGCCACCGCCGTAATGCGACCTGGCGCGTGGGCGGCCCCAGCCATCACCCCCAGCCAAGTCGAGGGAGAGTATTCGCTCGTGCGTTCGCCTACCATGTAAGTATGGCTGAGCCCATCGAGGATATCACGAAACAAGAGTGGTCGCTGAAAGACCAACATCCCGTTACCAACACAGTCCTTGCCGCCCGTGCAAGCATCTAACATTTGTATCGTTCCAAAGTTGCCAATATAGTTCGCTGTGGGGATCGTTGTGTCAGTGAATCCCGAATCATAGTTGGGTTTTGGCATCGGCCCAGAAGACAACACAAAAGTTGGTTGAGATGCATCGGAAGGGCACAAATACGTTGGGATCGATGTCAATCGGGCAACATCATGATGCGGATCGGTAATCGAAATTTCAAGATCGACTAAATTATCGAGCACATTGCTCTGCTCCAAAAACGGCAAGACACGCGCAGCCCAACCCCATCCCGGTTGTCCCAGCCAATACGGTTGGCGACTTACCGGATGCACTCCTTGCCACCCAGGCGGCATGCAGCGGTTCGAATCATGATACATGTGAATGGCTAATCCGACTTGCTTCAAGTTGTTTTTGCAAGAGGTGGATCGAGCCGCTTCACGAGCCGCCTGCACGGCTGGCAAGAGTAGGCCAACGAGGATGCCGATAATCGCAATGACCACCAGCAGTTCGACGAGTGTAAAACCGGAAATCGGTTGGTCTGGTTTTCGTGTTTTCTTGGTTCTCATAAATAGTTCTCAATTACGATAGGATGACTGGATAGACGCAACGATCGCCGAGGCATGAAGACAATCCAAAACAGGACGACTTCGCTAGACGAAGTAAAGCACGATACATTGCAGAGTTTCGCCACGTGCGATGTTTAGAAAAACGTCGCATAGGTGGAGGAAGCGAAACTAGAGAACTAAGGGACTGGTGGCTCGGGCGAATCAGATCGACACGTTTGATTCTCATCAAACAAGCGAATCCATTGCTGCAAGCGGTGGGGGAACAATCGGTCGCCCTGATTGTCTAAAACGACAAATGCATGCGACAACAGCGTCCAAACCAACTCGATGCCGCGACATTCGGCAGCTTTCCAAATTAGAATGACCGAAGACTTTTTGGGAGCTGCAGCGGGGGCAAGGTGTTCAGGAATACCCTGGTCCTCCTCTTCGCTATGAGAGTCCTTGGCACAGCAGCAAATGCCACAGCTTGGCGCACGATTTTTTTCTGCCACGGAATTCCGACGAACACGATCAACCAGAAAACGCGGGGCTTGCACACCCGCTTTTATTGCCCAAGACAGCTTTTCGCTGTCAGTGTAGCAACAGCATTTATCCCAGCAGTACTCGGCCGACGCACAGCCACACGGACAGTTCTCACAAGGAAAACGATCCTGGTCAGCACCTCTCGATCCAACACGCTGTGCCGGATAGATCAATACGCCACTCGCCGCTACCGAGATCAACAGCAGCAAGAGAACGCACAGGGACGCACGATGCCGGTCATGTAGGCCGATCAACGAAAACACTTCCTATACGTAACGAACAGGTTGCTAAACTACGATGCATTATTCGTAGTTTAGCATAGCACAACCGTTTTCGTCACTACGACTTCGAGTCGTGATCGTTAGCCAAATGCGATTGGCATTGGGTGTTTACCCGCGGGTTCGTCTGGGGTAGCTCGGAGGGCCACTACCACTGCATCGGCAGTGAATCGCAGCTTGCATCGCAGCAACCCGCATTTCCGCAGCACCCACTTGCACCACACCCGCAGCCCGGCCCATCGTCGACCGACCAGCTATATTCACACTCGGGGCACTTGTAGCTCTTCGATTTCAAGACTTTGATTGTGCGAACTTCGGCTCCGTTGTGAACGCAATTTGTGCAAACCTTGCAACCACCGCCGTCGCAAGCGTCGCACGCATCACAAGGGTTTACCTGTGATTTCTTCTTGCTCCATGGGAACCAGCGACAATCACCGGTCTGCCAAGGAAACACGACTCGCGGCACACAGATCGTCTCGCACTCGACCTCATAACACTTCTTCTCAACCTCGACTTGCTTTGCCTCCAATTTGCAGTTGTGGTTGCAGTTTGGGCAACATTGCTGCGTCACATGATGCCCGAATCCTGCTTGGACCGATGCCATGCTTGCGATCGTGATGGAGAGGAACGAAGCCGTAATCCACATCGTTTTGAAAACTATTTGGTTCATGATGAATCCTTTATTGATGTCTGTTGAATGTCGTTAGATGGGAAAAATTAGAAGTCGACCCCGAAGCGAACACCGTAGATGTCATAGTCGCCTGATTGCAACGCACCACCGGGACCGCTATCGCGATTTGAGATATTGCCGCTGATGTAGTTGAACTGCATTCGGGCATTCGGGTTCCAGTACCAATTGAGCCCATACGTCCAAGCTTCGCCTTCGCCACCAAAGATGTCTTGGTCAACAAAGTCCGCACGGGAATATCGGAGAGCGATTTGCCAAGCTCCCCATCCTGCTTCGGTACCATCATCACAGCGGTCGACGATCCAGAAATTCTGGAAGGGCTTGATACGGGCGAGCGTCCCCGATTCACGATCCCAAGGCATGTGTTCGCCCGTGAGAAAGTAGGACGCATAGACGTAGCCACCGTCGAACTCTGTGTCAGCCGCCCCATTTTGTCGATCCGCCCAAACGCGTTGATACTCACCAACGATCTGTAACGCACCGACATTGATAACACTTTCCAACCCCATTAGGTCGTAGGAATCGGTGTTACTGCGAATGTCAGCATCCAGCCATGTTGAGTCACTCGAGCGAGCTTCGGGCCGTGTCTTAAATTCAGCATCGCTGTCGTCTGCGATTCCATTGCCAGGATTGTCAGCATGCGTTCCCGAGATCGCCAAGTGGGCGTAACCGCGTCCGCCGCTAATCTCGTCATACCAAACCGTACTTGCTAAGCGACCGGCGAGCTCAAGTTGCAAATGGTCACCCACGTAGTTTCCGAGCCCTTGAATTTTCTGTTGGTTGTAAACACCGTAGCGCCAATTGTAGCGAAGGTCGTCCGAGAACCCATACGATGCCACTCCCAAACGACGGGCGTCTTGATTGAAACCTTCGATGACAAAAGGACGCTCTAAAAAGACATTGAAACGTGAACTGTTGAGGTGATCTAAACCATAGGGACGTTTTTGGTTACCTGCCAAGACCGTTTGAAAAACAGGTAAGTCGACCCACCCCATATAAACGTCACGAAACTCCGACTTGTTGCCTCCCGCAAACTCCATCTCAACTTTGTAGAGCATATTGTCTTTGATATTACCCTTGACGCCGAAACGGACCCGGCGAAACCCAAGCCGGTTTTCAGGATCGCCATCATCCATAAAATTTGGCGGATTCTCCTCTTTGGGGTCAAAACCCCAAGCATCCAAATGGATACGGCCGCCGACTTTCATCGTTGATTTGCTCGTCCCGCTGTGAACGATGGTCTTGTCCGTTGCAAGGTCGGAAACGTCATCGATCGCTCCACCAAGCATTTCAAGTTCCTCTTCAAAAGCCGCAATCTTTTTGCTGAGTTCTGCCAGCTTATCTTCCGCTTCGTCCGTGTCGCTCGGATCAACCGTTGCGTTGGCGGCATCGCCGATTTCCTCGGTGGGGATTCCCAGTTCCAGCATGTTGTAGGCAACGGGATGAACGGAACCGAAATTCATCTCATCGGCGAAGGCTTGATTGGCAGAAAAGAATGTCGCTACAGCAATGCATAGGACAACCAACAGGCCGCCACACATGCTGGGTAATCGGGTCGTCATAGGATGAATCCTTCCATCATGGCAAGTTCATTGAAAAGGCAAACTCCGCAGCATCCTGCTGCAGCAACGCTTTGAAACGGTCTTGTGACACGCCAAAACGTCGGTCCGCCAGTCGTCTTCATCGACCTCCACTTGTTGGGTCAAATGGAATAAAATGAGAAACTACATCGGTATAAAGGTTGTGTTAAGACAACTTCGTCATAGCCGGCTTCACGCAAAAAACCTGCAAAGTTTGCCGACCACGGATGATGCATGCAATTGAAAACAACCGACCGCTAGCGGACAATCAAACGATCCGTAGAATAATGACGCGGAAGTTCCAACTTTTGTTAAAATCTGGCGAATGATCTTACATTTTGAACTTAAAAAACAGCGTAAATTCGTTAGGATTGACCAAGAAACAGGAGAGGATTCTTCGGGGGTGTAGCTCAGTCGGTTAGAGCAGGGGACTCATAATCCCTTTGTCGCGGGTTCGAGTCCTGCCACCCCTACTTTTCGCATTGCCTCGCAAATCGTCGCAAGGCTCCGCAAAACGCTCGTCTTTCTTATAGGAAACTCGGGCGTTTTTCTTTTGTCCCTGCGGCTTGTTTCCGTCCGCTTCGTCGCAAACTCCCGCAACGTCCACGCAAGGCAAAGCATCCTCGCGGGATACAAATGGGATACAAGCATCGGTTTCGGTTTCGGCTCCGATGGCACAATCCGTCCCCGTTGCCGCCAAAAGGGTGGGTGCTGCAACCATGTCGGCATTCGCTTGGATTGCATCCGCCTCGGCTCCCTCGATCAAATGGCCGTAGGTGTCCAGGGTCAGGGTGATCGTCGAATGACGCATGACCGATTGAATCACCTTGGCCTGTACCCCCCGCATCGCCAACCATGCCCCGCAGGTGTGACGAAGTGCATGGAAGTCGAGCACGTCGCCCGCTTCGTTCTTGGGGGTTAGAAACATCCTTTCGATTCGCTTGGCCCGTTCCTCGGGGTCGCGGGTATCCCGCAGCCACAAGCGACGTGCGGCCTTCAGATCGGCTCGAATCATCTCGGCCATCTCGTAATCGGGTGGCAAAGCAAAAGCCGATGCACCCGGTAACTTGGTAGCAAGGTGCTTGCGAAGATCCGCAGCAAGATCAGCATCGAGGTACTGGTGAGCCACCTTGTTGTTCTTGGTATCACCCGACACGACTTTGACAAACGGTGTCTTGCCGTCCAAGTGGAAGTGACCACGCCCAAGGCTACGGATCTCGTTTGACCGTAAGCCCGTCTGAACCGCCAGCCGATACACCAGTTGGCGTTCACGCGACTCGCAGCCGTTGAAGTCGTCGGTATCGACCGTTGCTGCCATCAACCACCTCCATTCATCGGGACGTAGCATTCGCCGTTCGTACTTCCGATCAGCGTTAGGGTTTGGTTTTTCGATCGACATAAAGGGATCTCGCACCAACTTCTCTCCTTTGAACAACCAAGTTGCGAAAGACTTGATAGCCGTCAAACGAGCACCAATCGTTCTTGACGCCATGCCATCACGTTTCAGCTTGGCACACCATCTAGCCGCCTTATCCGCTGTGAAGTCGCCCACACAATCGCAGGAAGTGTGCTCGGTAAATTCAAGAATGTAGTTTGCCGTTCGAGAAATATGGTTCTCGGTTCGTCCTGCCGTCGTCAACTTGTTCTTAAAGTCGTCCAGGTGATCGTCTACCGACTTTGCCGACTCTTTGGCAATTCGTTCTGCCATCGGATCAACCAAGCCATGTTGACGAACAGCGGCATCGGATTGCAGCTTCGCAAGAATCTGCTGCGCGGTTGCTTTGTCTGGCGTGCCAGTAGAAACCGTCTTCTTTTTCGTCTGTCCACCCGGTAGCGGTTCCGTATAGGACGCATACCAAGGAGAACCCTTAACTTTGCTGCGTTTGAACAATCGAGCCATTGTTACACCTTACAAAACACCAAGGAAAGAAACGCCACGGCAGCCGGTGGTGTAATCCGGTTTTCGGGGATCAGCCTAGCCGCGACGATTGCATACTACGTCGTCAACATGCCAAAGACCAGTTTTCCTAGTTCTTCACGCATGTTTTGTCATCGTGATTTCTTCGTTTACGGGTTGTTTCATCACGAACGCCAGAAACAACCCCGAAACTCAATTAACCTCTGCATAAACCGCGTGCGGCGATTTGTCGCACCTTATGTACGTATACATACGCTGCCTATTTAGGGCATTTCGTTTACTCACGTGCTGCCAGAATCATGCTAGTCTTCTGTTGATACCGGCCTGTTGTTCGATGGATTCTCGCTCCATCATTACTCGCATTAGCGTTGATGGGGTTTCCTGTCCGATCGTCCGCATATTGACAAGGCTGCTGATTCAGTAGCTCACTCAATTGGGAACCACTCGTTTTGGGTTTAACCGATATCGCGTAGCGCGTGATCCAGGATGGCCTGGCCTCCCAGGCACCATAATGTCGAGCACCCCTGTGCGATGCCAATGTTTTAGTAATCGTGAAACTTGAGCATGTGATAGCCCAACCAGTTCGCACGGTTTTCGAACACTTAAGAAAAACGTTCCGTCTTCCCGCGCTAACTCTACGATCAGTTTTGCTAACTTCACGCTTCCGGATTCATCGGGAAGATGCATCACGAATTGGGGCTTCGGTGATGCCAGACATTTTTGATATGCAAATTCAACGGGATCGATTCCATTGTCAGGACTGTGGCCATGTCCATATTGGCTTCGATTCCTGCGCGTACTTGATCGCGTAGATACTCAGGAGGCAGTGATTCGAGTTCCCACGTCTCTTTCCCGCCTGTCCGTTCAACAAAGCCTTTAAGCCTGACACTTGTTTCCTTCGCGGGGTTGAAGTCCCCGTGAAGTCCCAACTCGTCAATTTGGTTGCGGTCGACCGCTACACGCTGGTAGAGCATCGCCAGCACGAAGAGCAACGAATGATTGTCCCAGAAGTCCATGTTTTGCTCCGATGGTTAGGCCGACGTTCTTAGGCGTTCGTATAGGTTCGCTGTTTCCGAGATCGCGAGTTTGCAGACCATGTATACTGCTCTGCGACAAGGTTCAGGAGCAACGAGGCACGCGACCGTTGCGTTTACCAGTAGGTCAGGCTGTTGGTTTGGCATCGAAAAAATGGATCTGCATACTCTGCGGACGCGACAACTTTGTGGTGATCTCGATACGACGCAGTCAGCGTGACAGTTTTTGTCATGGACGCCGCAAACGTGGTCAATCCTATCGAAAGCAGTGAGTAGCACCATTCAATTTTCAATCTAAATTTCAGGCGAATGAATCCGCTTTTTCTCCTTTCGCAACGCTGCTCGGTTGTTCTTGGTTGCATTCCTACCGGCCGCGTCATAACATTAGCTAAATGGAACAATGATTGCACTTAACTCGCCGGAGCTGACACGCCGCTGTCACCCAAGAGCACGAAGTGCGGACGGACGTTGCAATTTTGCCCGTCGAAACCGACTTGTGATTGCTGCTGGTTGAGCTTGGAAAGCCAAGCGATCGACAGGGCTGGTCTCGGCCAATCCTGGCCGACGCCCGTCGCATACCGCCTCAGCCAGCGTGGGAACCAAACCTGATCATTCTCCCCCAGTCGATCCCTCAAAACCTCACGTTCAAACGGAGTGATACTGATGACGACACATTCCATCAAACAGCCAAAACAGTCACCAACTGAACGGTTGCACCCCTTTGTGTCCAGTCACGGGATATTAGTCAAACGACTTGACTGACAGGGGTGTAAGAGTATGATTTCCCTATTATCCCTTAACTATCAAGGGATAACTTAGTAGTTCGTCCTATGAAGAGATTCGCATGCCCTCAATGACCAAGAACTCTGTGACCAGCCAAGCAGTGGTTTGGACAGGTTGCTTGCTTACATGCCTTGGACTCTATCTGGATCATACGGGATTTTTATTCTCATTAGGTGGCACGCTGTTTTCGTTCGGCATGATTCAATCCTATTTCGGAAGCGTACTCGAGATTCAAACCGCGAAACGCTTCCCGTACATCTTGCTTGGTATTCCACTTTCGCTTGGACTGTTCTATTGTGCGTGCTTGAGCTTGCGAGAACTTTCCGCTGCGTATGTGGTCGTTGCTGTTATGGTTTTATCCGCGGCACTACAATTGATCGTGTCAATGCTCACAGCAAGACTTTGGGAGCGTCGCCGTAGCCAGAATCATCTTTCAGCTAAGACAACACGGTAACTGGAAGACGATAGACGGACGAACCATCCGATGAACCGCAGCCGGCCACGACCGTTTACTCTGTGGTCAGCGTTAATTTGGCCGACGCGGTTATCGTTGGCGTTGAACTGGCCCTATCGGGGGAGACGTAGCTAAGCGATGACGCGGCGCAAAAAGCCTGGCGGAAACAAACGCAAGCGAAGACGTCCGCCTTCTTCCAATCCGAAACCTCCAGTCGGATCGCAGACCGCTGCTTTGGATTCAGGCGTCCCGCTGTGGCTGGACGAACAAGGCATGCACGCCGTTGTCCCTGGCACGCCCGACAGCGATGTCTTTGAGCGGATGACCGAAATCTATCAGCAGAAGATCCGCGAGTCGCCGATGTGGGACCAGATGGTCGACGAATTTGGTCTTGAGAAAGCCGAACAGCTGCTCAAACAGTGCCGAGCAGAACCGGGCTGATCGGGCCGACCCGGGGGGGAATGGCCAATCAAACGCAAAAAAACTTGCTTGGACATCGCTGGTATGCTCTGATAAGTCTATGGGCCTGACGATTCAATCACTTTTGCAGCAGCACCTTGACCGCTTTAGCCAACAGCATCCGCTCTCCTCGGACATGCTGGGCGCGGCGGTGCGAATGCGTGATTGCCAAACCGCAGCGATGGGAGGTCACATCAACAGTTGTCCCGACGGCCACTTTCACCAAATCGCGTACAACTCCTGCCGCCATCGCTGCTGTCCGCAGTGCAACTGCTTGGCGCGAGTACGCTGGTTGGAGGGTTGGAAACATCGCTTGCTGTCTTGCCCTCATTACCACACGATCTTTACGACGTCACACGATCTGTTACCGCTGTGGCGATACAACAAAGATGTCTTTGCTGACACGCTATTCGCTGCCGCTTCGCAGACGCTGATCGAATTGCTACGTGATCCCAAATACCTGGGCGCGACCGTTGGGCTATTGACAGCGCTGCATACCTGGAGCCAAACGCTGGCCGAGCACGTCCACCTGCACGTCTTGGTCAGCGCTGGGGGATTGGACGATTGGGGCTGCTGGAAAGAGCCCAAGAAGTCGTGCTTGTTGCCTCGCAAAGTATTGATGATCAAGTTTCGTGGTAAGTTTCGGGCGATGTTGCTCGAGAAGCTCGACCGAGGTGAATTGGTGGTTCCTCCGGACACGAGCGAAGCTCGGTTGCGGGGTCTGCTCAACAAGCTTGGCCGGACCGTTTGGAACGTCAAGATTCTCGATCGTTATGATCATGGCGAAGGCGTGGCCACGTACTTGGCGAACTACCTCAAGGGGGGCCCGATAGGTAATCGTCGCTTGTTGTGCGAACGAGAGGGTCGAGTTTACTTTCGTTATCGAGCGCCGACCCAGAGCGGCAGTGATCGCAATCGTCAGAGCGTAACGAGTCTCGCGGTGGATGACTTCATTGCCCGGTTACTCGAGCATGTTCCTCCGCGTCGTTTTCAAGCGGTGCGAGGTTATGGGCTTTACTGTGGCAATCAACACAGTCGTCTTGACGAGGCGCACGAGGCACTCGGGAAGGCACTCGGGCTCGAGCGACCGGAGACGGAGGTCGCGATCTTGAGTGTCGAGAAATTCCTGGAGTCAATCGGCCGCGAGGATGCAGGCAAATGTCCGACCTGTGGCGCGGAGTTAGTCTCGCATGGTCATTTTGAGCCAGGCCGTCCGCCGCCTCTTCGGGTCATCCGTTTGTTAGAGCAGAAAAGAGGCGTTGCATGAAGTATTGCCAATGGATGACCAAGGGAAAACAAGCGACTGTTCAATTGGGCTCAGAGTGCGCGCCGAGGCTCTCTTGGTTTACTTCGGGTCGGCAAATTCTCGCTCGCACAACGGGCGTCGATCCTGGTAATCCCCTAAGCGATCCTCTACACTAGCGTGGCAACGGAGGCAAACGGCCCTCCACCAGTTCAACAAATCGTTGCACCCGCGACTCGGCGTGAACCGTTTTGGAAGTCAAACTCCAGCTGCCGAGTAGGGGTGAACTAAATTGTTCCGCATTGAAAAAGGACCATGCATGTATCGCTCATTACTCCTGATTACTTTTTTGGTTTCATACTGCGATCAGCTTCTGGCTCAAGACGTCAAGTCGAGCGATTCCGGCATCGTTGAGCACGTCGTTCAGATAACAGAATTCGTGTTGACAGATGACGGTCCAGATACGTTGGAGGAGATTGCTGCGAACTTCTGGAAATATACGGCCGATGGAAAAGGTGAAATAGTTCAACAGTTTTCACTGACGGTGCAGGATGGACACAATACAATGCTGGCTCAGTCAATACCGATTGAACTTCTGCGGCCATCAAAGTCGGAGCACCGTTTTCAATCCACCGACGCAGCGTTGGCCAAACATCATCATTGGATTGGCTCTGCTATCCAGTTGTCCGCAAAAGCAAATGAGCAGTCGGTTCAGATTGTGTTGACTTATGCCCATTCATTCGTGCCAAATTTGTCACCCGATTCGAAAACGACTGATTTAGTCGTAGTGAGGGCAGACGAAAAACTGGATCTGAATAATGCGGTTCCGGTGGCAATTAAAACTGAACCGGTGGAACACAACGCGAGACTTTTCGATCACGAGGTACCACCGATCAGCAAGAAGATATATTTAATCGTTTCCATTGATCAAAAGCCTAACAGTCGCATTGCACCACCAATCGGAGAAGCGGAACCATTCCGTGCACCGGAGACGGCGAACTAGCGTTTTTTATAATGGACAACTTTTCCCGCCGTCCCGGTGACGGCCGCCGTTATCGCACTTATGAAGGATGACATGAACCCTACTGTATCAGTCATGACCAATCGCGGCGTCATCGTTGTCGTTAGTTGCATCGCGTTTTGTCTTGCGGGATGTGTTTCGTTGCGAAACGCACAGCGAGAGCCCAAC
The DNA here is from genome assembly GCF_007860185.1 of Novipirellula aureliae. Taxonomy (NCBI): domain Bacteria; kingdom Pseudomonadati; phylum Planctomycetota; class Planctomycetia; order Pirellulales; family Pirellulaceae; genus Novipirellula; species Novipirellula aureliae. Next base: position 248,948 of record NZ_SJPY01000008.1, on the reverse strand, counting down.
GCTACCCTCGTGGAAACGATTGCACGGCATGGGGGAAAGATTGAATACCATCGCGGACTTGGACCCAAAAGCGGGCATGTGAAAGCAATTTCATTGCCTGCGTCTGCACTGCAGAATGTCGATCCGGTGACCTTTGACGTTTTCCAGTATTTACGAGTGCTGCACTTAAAAGAGATACCGAGCGGCGCCTCTGGAAACACCTACGAGACGGCTTGTTGTGTCAATGGAAAAGCGGAGCTCTTGAAGCTGACGGAAGAATACCGCAAAGCTGGACTAATGCGATAACCAAGGAATTGCACGGGAGTCGGGCGTCACGCGTTTCTGAAATGCAATCTTTTCACAGCCCGACCCCGTGAATTCCGGCGTTATCTGGCTTAACCGAAACGCTGTCATTATCTTGCCAATATTTGATGGTAACCGACGAACACTGAACGTTCAGATCGCAGCAAACTGTTGCAATTTTCTGGGACTAACCAAAAAGGGAATGGAGCGGCGATGAAGACCAAAAAGAACAGATCGATCGGTGCACAAGGTGCGGGCATCGCCCTTGGAATCTCAATCGGGACGGCTATCGGTGTTGCGACGGGTAACCTGGCAATTTGGCTGGCACTTGGCGTCTCATTGGGCATCGTATTTGGTTCCGCTGGCAGGTTCCAAAATACTGCATCAGACAAGGGTGGAGAATAACTTCGTGAACGAGAGGAACCCATCGCTTGTCCCATAGTTGCAACCACAACAAGCACTCCGATACAAAAAATCGCCAGATAACCAATAAGGATTTGACTTCGCGGAGTGAGGTACGAACGTAGCCGAAGCTCAAGTCCTCTGTTCAACCATCGCATGCAACGGAGGACGGGTGGCACGCGTTTTGATATGCTTGCAAGTGTCTCGCCCGACCCCGCTGATGCGTAGCGTTCGTCGAATTGAGTTGCACGCGTTTGAACCCATACGATTCTCCTTTGGCGCCCAGCGAAGACTCGATTTCGGATGACGATCACGCCGTCGGGCTGCGTCGTTTGATTAATCGACCCGCATTTGCAATCGCCTGGATCTTCGCTTCGACACTGTTTGGAATCGGCTTCATTCTCTTGATGCACAGCATCTCTCCGATTCCGCCAATCGACTTCACTTTCTATCTGCGTTTGTATGCGGCAATCGGTGCCGTAGCCGGACTGCTGTCGTGGTACACGGCATACTTGGTAGCCCTGAAGCGAATCTTGTTTGGATCATTGCTAGTCGCACTTATGCTGCCGTACGGATTCGTCACGCTACTCGCGCTGGCGGCAAATCCCGTGGTTGCGATCTTGGCCACGATCATTTTCGGCGGGGCGCTAACAATGGCGTATTTGGTGCGTCCTGTTTGAAAGTGATAGACTGAGCAAGGTCGTCGCCAATAGGAAGCGTGGTCTCGCTGCCGAAAATCGACGAACCATGACATGCAACGGAGGACTCGAACACGCGATTGGGCAATGGTTGCTCGTTCGCTCGTCCCCGCTGATGTCCAACGTTCGGCCACAAGAGTCGGTCACTATCAAATGCTCACTTACAAAACGGAGAGACCTAAAATGTCGATTATCCGCCACTGTTTCGCGTTGGTGTTCTTTTCTGTTTCGAGTTTTACATTTGCCGAAGAAACAGATGTCACCGGCGGGGAGATTGAGAATGTCCTCAACGCCTACTTCGATGCAATTTCGAATCGGAACGCCGACCAACTGCGAGCCGTGCTTGGGGATCATTTTGTTGGTATCGACGCGGCAACCTTGAAAGGAAAACGGCAGGCTAGAATCGAGATCGTCGACACCGCTGACGAAACCTCCTTGTTCCCGCCAAAAGGTAATTTGGACATGGTGGGGCTGAAGGTATCGTCGACGGAAGTGAAGACATTAGCTTCAAACCGTACTGTGGCGTTCGCGTCGTTTGTCGCGTCCCGTCCATTGCGAGAAAAGGAAGCCGAGCGGCTTAAGGGTGCGTTGAAGTTTCTAGCCGATCTACCAGATGATTCTGAGCACTTCGCTAACGCGGCCGCACAAAGAACGTGGTTGGAAAAAACACTCACTGCGAACGCATTTGCGTTCCCTATGTTCGCAATGTTGGGACGCCACGGGGACGAGTGGAAGGTCATCTGCATGGCCTTTCCGGAGTAGTCATTCAATGTAGTCATTCAATAACGTTGGTGTATGGCCGAACCAAACGATCAACCGCAGTCGGCCACGAGCGTTTGCTCTGTGGTCAGCGTTAATCCGGCCGACGCGGTTAACCCAAACGTTCCGCAATATGAAGTTGACGCTGATTCGATTTTCACTGAGGAAGTTGCTTTTTTTTGTGGTTCTCTCTGCGCTGACAATCGCAGCGTACCAATACGTGAATCGCCCGTTTACAACGGCGGAACGAATCGACAACTCTTTCGACTTTCATGCAATCGGTGCATATCCCGAGGTGCACCGCTTCGGCTTTCATAGCGAGGTGTTGCATGCTATCGCGAAATCAACGCCTGAATCACTACAGCGTCCGGCCGTTGTGGCTTCGTGGGTCCGCCCTGACACGAACGAACTGGTCGTACTGTTCCTGGCGTCATCTGTCCTGATCGACGGCCTCAGTTTGCGTGATGACGACGAGACTGTCACCTACATGCCTTTGCGTCCTGACCAACTAGCCGAGAGTATCCGCAAACGCCCATCTGCTATAGATTTCCAAATCGACGTGTCAATCGATGCGCGGCATGCGGCCACACTTGAGTCGATTGCGTTAACTCGCGACAATGCAATAGTGACCGACTATTTCTCGCTGCGTCGTCCACACGCCCAAGATCGTGCGGAACCATGAATTCGCTTTACGCTTGCTTGTCAAGCGCCCTAGCGGCAAGCGAGCCGATGCACATAGCGTCATCTGTGAGAAGATTGCAAACGGTACGATTGCTAAATAACTAGGTACCGTCTTGAGGCTGACCTGGGGTCGCGGGTCAAAAAACCAGAATGACGTTTTGGTTCCATCGCTTCTTTCAAGTGTACGACGGAAGGCCATTCATGTTGCCACGGTCGCGCGGTCGCTGTGCCTCTCCCCCTGTCACCTTTTGTGCTCGCAGGTCCTAGGTTGTCATCGGCCCGCAGTCATGCTGCACCAGGATCGAAAACAGACACCAGGGCCATGATGAGTTAGCGAGGTGGCGGCATTGCAGCAAGACCAAAATCGATAATGCACTGAGCTGGCGACAATGGTGCAATGAGCTGTCCACCGCACTGGCTCAGTGAGTTATGAAATGTGACGAAAAGTTTTTCTTCGTCAGTTGCAGAACGAGCAAGACAGTTAGTCATGCAAGTACCGACGAGCGGATCTAGTTCGCTGTTTCCAATTGAACACATCCGATTGCCTGCACTCCCTTTGCCATTGGCAGCGTCTTCGTGATCAATGAACCGAACTTGACCTGTGAACAATCGACAACGCCCCACACTCGCGTTTGACGGCCTCGCGATCGAGAACGGCAAATCATGCGTTTGTTTGCTCTTCGGAAGCTATGCGTGATTCTAGCCGCCTTGCGAGTGCCAATACTTCATCACGTGCGGCCCCATGCATTGACTGAAACAAAACTAGTAATTCAACTTCATCTTTGTTTCTGGGATACACCAGAGATACAACACCCTCGGAAGTGTCGTTTTTCCCGGTGTTTTCGATGGTTTCTGTGTGACTCATAATCCCTTTGTCGCGGGTTCGAGTCCTGCCACCCCTACTTTTCGCATGGCTCCGCATTTGCTCGTTTTTCCTATAAGAAACGCGGGCCTTTTTGTGGATGCGTTCTTGTCCGTGTCGCCCGCTTCGGCGCATACTCCCCGCATCGACCCTGACAAGTCGAAGTATCCGAAATAGAATCGCTTTTGAAGCGTCCTTCCGATTCGCGTACCTGAATCGCACCCTCCATCGGTGCACGTTGCAGCCCAATGGGTGGGTGCTGCAACCATGTCGGCATCGGCTTGGATCACGTTGTTCACGTACGCAAGCTTGTCATTATCCGTTAAATCCCCTCTGAAAAGATCATTCACCTTTTCGATGATTTCACGAATTCTTCGCAAGAGGTCCCTTTAAAGGCTCTTGGACCAACTTGCGGCCAGCGACCAATCGGTTTCCAGTTGGACACCGTTTAGGTCCTGGTACAACGTAGGAACGAACTCAACGTTTAGCAGATTTTCACCCAGCAGAGCGGCAGCTCCAAGTCCGAGGTTCAATGAGTAGCCACCGCGAAAGTCTTCGACGTTGGTGCTGATCACTGCGTCAGGCGTCTCAAGATCAACGCCGTCAAAATTGCTGCGCCAGAGATTCTGGATCCGTATACTGGTCGACAAGTTGTTGGTGATAAGCTGGCTGTACCAAGCGTTCAGCCTGTAATCGTCGCTGACCGAGTAACCGCGGTAGTTCCGGCCAATCGGTAGGTCGGTTTGGAACTGGGCACCGAACGATCCGAATTCGTAGTAGCGTTTCCAAGTAATGCCAGGGCGAGCGTTGAACGTACCCGAGCCAAGTCGCATCGGATACGGGAGCGTTTGGTCAGAATGACCGTTCGTCGGAATGGACGTGGTTCTGTAGATATCACCTGTCGGTAAAGACGCACCGAGATTCAAGATCAGGTCATCATCTTCATCCGAGTAGAGACGCACCAGAGCTCCGATGCCCGTATCCCCAAGGCCGCTGTTGTGCACGGTGAATGGTAACCCACGGAGCGCCGCCGCCGGAAATGTTGGCCCCCGCAGGTGATCCATCGTAATGCTGGGCAACATCAGCATCGTGTAAAGCGTTACGTCTTCGGTGTAGCCATACATCACATGCAACATGTGCATTTCCATCGTCATATTCGTCGGCGTCGCGAAAAAGCCATCACCAAAACCGAGCGCATCCTCGTCGCTAAGGCTTTGGGAACCGGCGCGATTGCCGTCCATGAACATGTTCATGTACTTGTATTCCACCATCCACTCGCCAGGCTTATGGAGATGGTCACCCATCAGGGAGGCTGGAGCATGCTTGTCAGCCCGCGACCGTAAATCGTCGTCGGCTTGGATGGGTAAAGAGAGCGATAGCGCCGTCAGCGCCACCATTGCCAAAGGCATCCGAAACTTCATTGTAGAATCCGTCCGTTTAAATCGTTGACCGAGTACCGCTCCTCACATTCTAGCTATCGACACACCCCCATTTTGAACAGGCACGAAACGGCGGGAATCACGGTCCGTTTTCTCCGGCCTGTACTCATAACGATGATTTTCTTCCCAGCTTACCAACGAGCCGATCCAATCATCCGATCTGGTTTAATCGGTAAAGTGCACCTCGGTGCCTACCGAAGCCCAGTCGAACGAGGACGCCAATGATGGCGATGCCGACGAGTCATTCGATCAGGGAAGAAAACTCGTCGCTAGTCGTTTTTGGCTAGTTCCATTGATCGTCATCGAATGGAAACGGAAAAACGCTTGATTGGAAAAATGACAGATGAAGGTCGCTCCGCGCCAGCGGCCTGCTGATTTAGTCGGTTTGACTCGACTTATTGTTTAACGCCAAGCCATAGGCGACCGCTTATGGAAAAGCTGACGCCTTCGGCTAAGCGTTAAACGATTAAATCAGCAGGCCGCCAGCTACGAAAACAATGCTTTGTGTGGAGCAAGCGATCGTACAACCAGCGCGGAAGCGGCATGGCGCGCCGATGAGCGATCCAACGCAAGTCCGCATCGGCGTAGCGATCAACGTGAGTCGATTCAGTTACTTTTGGTAGTGAACGGGGCGACGCGTCCATGCAAAAGGACTCGTTACCTCGTCCACTACCCGAAAATGAAAGATTGACAAAGCACTAGCCTGGATGATTCATGAGATTCGCCGTCACTTGAGTAGTTCGTTAGAGCGAAAGCGCTTGTGTGAATCCTTGGAGAAACACTCTGCGAATGAGTCGGGCTCGTGCTTTGGCAGCGCATTGGTGATCGGTCTTGCTGCCGAAACGTGGGGCACGCCTCCGAGCTTACGACCAACGCAAAGAACGCAGCAATAACATTTGTAGCCGGCATCCACGGAGGCCGTCGATGATGCTAAAATAGAGAGAGAGGATATTTCCTGTTTCAACTACAAGTCTGGTCACCGCCATGTCCGCCAACTTGTCCACCAATTTGCCCACCACTGAGTTCAATCCTGCTGGCGAAGCCTTAGGACGGTGGTGGACCCCGCAAGACGACGGTCGCATTCTTTGCGAGCTATGTCCGCGGGCCTGTCGGTTGAAACCAGGAGACCGTGGATTCTGTTTCGTCCGCACCAACCATGATGGCCGAATGGTCCTCGACACGTATGGGCGCAGCACTGGTTTTTGTATCGACCCGATCGAGAAGAAACCGCTGAATCATTTTCTGCCTGGCACGGCGGTGCTTAGTTTTGGAACGGCTGGTTGTAACCTGGGCTGTAAGTTCTGTCAGAACTGGGACATTTCCAAGAGTCGTGAAGTTGCCAGGCTCAGTGATCCGGCCACGCCCGAGGCGATCGCCCAGGCTGCCATGCAGTGGGGATGTCGTAGCGTTGCCTATACCTACAACGATCCCGTCATCTGGGCTGAGTACGCGATCGATACCGCAGCAGCATGTCGGGCGGTTGGCATCCAATCCGTAGCGGTAACGGCGGGATACATCAGCCCACAGGCTCGCGAAGAGTTCTTCGATGCCATGGATGCGGCCAATATCGATCTGAAATCCTTTAACGAAGAATTCTACCATCGCGTCACAGGATCGCACCTACAGCCTGTGTTGGATACGATTCGCTACGTCTGTAACGAGACCGATGTGTGGGTCGAATTGACCAACCTTGTGATCCCCGATTCCAACGATCATCACACGGAACTGCAGCAAATGTGTGATTGGATTTTAGAAACCGTTGGGTCGGACGTCCCAGTACACTTCACGGCATTCCATCCCGATTTTCGTATGACCGACCGGCCTCGCACATCTCACGAGAGCTTGATCGAGGCTTACGACCTGGCCCGCAAAGCCGGTTTACGCTACGTCTACGTCGGCAATATCCATGACCTCCGCCGGCAAAGTACGTTCTGCCCAAACTGTGGCAAGTTACTGATCGAGCGAGATTGGCATCAGCTGGATCGGTACGAAATGAATGAGAATCGATGTGGATATTGTCAGCATGTGATTGCCGGCGTGTTTGAATCCGAGCCAGGGAATTGGGGACGACGCCGCCAACCAATTCGGATTTCTGCCCCTCAAAGAACCCCGTTGCCACCATCAAGGAGACTCCGATGTCGACTGCTACGAGTGACCAGACAAGCGACGATGGTTTTGACCAACAAGCCCGGAATATGATTCACCAGGTGGCTAGCCAATTGGTGTCCGCCGCAGTCAGGAACACGTCGGTTAACGCTGACACTTTGTTAGGTGATCTAGCGTCTCGACGTGTTGCAGGGGTTTATGTGACATTGAAACGCGGCGACACGCTACGCGGCTGTTGCGGAGTGCAGGGCCAGCCGATGCCGTTGGGACAGGCGCTCGCCCACAGCGCACAACGCACCGCTAAAGAGGACCCGCGAATGGCTCCCATCGCCGAGGCGGAGTTGCCCTACTTGGACCTCACCGTGTCGTTGCTTGGCGAACCACGTCCGATTGGCGTCAAAGGTGATGAACGGATTGATGCTGTGCAAGTCGGCAAGCATGGCTTGCGAATTCGGATGGGCCATCATGCCGGTTTGTTATTGCCGTCGGTAGCTCGAGAAAGAGGTTGGACGTCACGTCAGTTCCTAGACGCGGTGTGTCGCAAAGCGGGACTACCACCGGGTGCATGGCGGAGCGATCAGGCTACGGTGGAACTCTTTGATGGAATCGATTTTGGAGGTCCCCTTGCTGTCGATACGGCCTTGGATCAACAAGAGGCGAGCGTGGTTGATGAGACTGACCTGAGTCAATTGGTGCAGTGGATTCGCTACAACCTCGATGCAATTCAGACGGGCGCCACCCCATCCTATTACGCAATGAATGTGGTGGATATAGAGGTGCTCGGCGTGGTACTACAGATCAAATGCCACAACGAGAATCTGCCCCATAGCTGGCTACAGCTCGTCTTTCGAGATGGGATGCCACTGCAATCCAAACTGTTTGAATTCACCCAAACAGCCGCAAAGTCACTTGCGGGATATGGCCCGGCAGGCGATTGGGATGTTCGAGTGGCGGTTCTTTCATCGGCGATTCACCATGGTCTGGACTCAGATGCTGATTTGCGGGGTATGGATTGCCAGCGCCGTGCGATCGTGGTCCGCGACGCAAAACGGGTTGCACTGGCGTATGATCGCCGAGCGGACTCGCAGCAGTTGCTTGAGCAGGCACTCCGGCAGCAGCCATTCCGCTCGGGTAATACCGAGGTCTATTCCGTCGTATGTGATGCGTCAGTCGGGGAACTGACCGTGTCGATTGGTCCTCAAGCACAATCGCAAATCACCACGCGACCGCCAGCCGTCGCGGGAACCTTTTACCCCGCCAAGGACGTGGAGCGGGAGCAGATCGTTGATGAGTGTTTCAAGGGCTTGCCAGAGATCGAAAAGCAGACGGTCGCGGCAGCCATGGTTCCACATGCAGGGCTTCGTTTTTCAGGTCGGATCGCGGCCGATGTTTGGCGTCGTATTGAGTTGCCCGAAACCGTCTTGATCATTGGCCCCAAGCACACTCGTGATGGAGTTGATTGGGCCGTTGCGCCACATGACTTTTTTCAAATTTCGCCAACGGCTGGTTTGCCAGGGGATGCTGTATTGGCACAACAGTTGGCCAATGCCGTGCCAGGCATGCAATTGGATGCTGCCGCCCACCGTCGAGAGCATGGCAGCGAAGTTCAGTTCCCGATTCTCTATCGATTGAATGCCAAAACCAAAGTGGTTTCCGTCGCCATGCAGGGCGGCAGCATTGATGAACTGGCGGAGGCGGCAAGGGCGCTAGCCAATTGGTTGCGTGGACTGGAAAAGCCACCCCTTTTGGTGATCAGTAGCGACATGAATCATTTTGCAGAGGAAGACGAAACCAGACGCCGAGACAAACTTGCCTTGGATATGCTTCGAGCGAACGACCCAGCGGGATTGTTATCGATCTGCGCCGAGGAGGATATCAGCATGTGTGGCCAGATTCCCGCGGCCCTGGTGCTACTGACGCTGAAGGAGCTTGGCAAGCAAGTCGACTATCAACAGATCGCCTACGGCACGTCCGCCGACGTTTCGGGAGATCGATCACGCGTGGTCGGCTACGCCGGCGTACGGTTCTAGAGCATTTTGAACAATGATGCACACGGCAAACGCAGCCGCGTTCGCCAGAGCGTGGTCCACCGTCTGGGGTCGAGCTCGAAAACCTGCCACGACCACCAAACCTCGTAGTGGATCTTGTTAAAGATCCTTAGAGCATGGGATCTTTAACAAGATCCACTACAACACCCTTGAGAGCATGGGATCTTTAACAAGCTCCACTACAACACCCTTGAAAGCATGGGATCTTTAACAAGATCCACTACAACACCATTGAAAGCATGGGATCTTTAACAAGATCCACGACAACACCCTTGTGACCGGTTGTCGGATGGCATCCAATCCCATTCGCTGCTAGCGTAAACGAATATCATCACGAAACACATTCTTGACAATTTGAAGAGAGCACCCAACCAATGAACTTGAACGCGAATCCGCTTGCCTATCTGATGCTATGCCTATTGTCCTGGAGCCTAGCAACCAAGACCGTGTCCGCGGTGGAGTTCACCGTTACTTCACCCTCACGAAACCACTCGATTCGTTTCTCCCTGTTGGAAGGGATTCCGCACTACAGCGTCTCTTATCAGGACACGGTCATTCTCGATCGTTCACGTCTGGCGTTGCGCATCGCAGACGCTCCCTTCAGCGATGAATTTGTGGTCGACGCAACACGAGCCGACGCTAAGAGCGGCAGTTGGGTTCCTGTTGCTGGTTCCAAGAAATCCTATCCGGATACATACAACGAAAACGTCATTGAGCTGCGAGAGGCAAGCGGAGAGCAGCGTAGACTGGATCTCACGTTTAGAGCATACGACGAGGGCGTGGCGTTTCGCTACACGATTCCTGAGCAGGCGGAATTAGCGGATTTCGTGATCCAATCGGAAAACAGCGAGTTCCAATTTACGGACGATCACTTTGTCTATTGGGATGATTACCCACAAGCGAAGTATTCTAAAGTGCGAATTTCTGAGATGGGCAACCATGCCATACGACCGCTACTTGTCGAGTGCGACTCGCATTTTGTCGCGATTGCGGAAGCGGGAAGTCTCGAGCATTACGCACCCATGATGCTCAATCGATCCGGCAAAAATCGCCTCGTGACACGGTTCCGAGAAGGGACCGTTTCGGGTGCGAGTCCATTGTCGACTCCATGGCGAGTCATCATGGTCGCCGATAAACCCGGAAACTTGGTAGAAAACCACTACCTACTTCAGAATCTCTCGGCCCCCTGCGCATTGAGTGACACCTCCTGGATCAAACCTGGAAAGGTATGGCGAAGCAACACCACGACCCGTGCAGCCAAGGCGATCATCGATTACGCCGCTGCCAATAACTATCAATACGTGCATTATGACGCCGGCTGGTATGGGCCTGAACGGGATGCAAAATCCGACCCACTGACCGTCATCGACGACATCGACATGAAGGAGGTGATTCGCTACGCGGATGACCATGACATTGGTCTGATTTGCTATATCAACAAGATTGCCATGTCCCGATATGATCTCGACAAAACGTTTCGCACCTACCAAAAATGGGGCATCCGGGGCGTCAAGATGGGGTTTGTCGATTGGCAAAGCCAAGCGGACATGGAATTCCTGTTTTCAGCCATTAAGAAAGCGGCTGAATATCAGCTCGTCGTTGACATCCACGACAACTTCCGCCTCACCGGGATTGAAAGAACGTACCCTCATCTGCTGACGGTCGAGGGAATTCTAGGCAACGAGGAACGGGCCGACAAAGGGAACCCGCCGCAGAATGTTCTGACAACGTCGTTCGCCAGGATGATCGGGGGAGCAGGCGATTACACACCCTGCTACCTAAATGGTCGGGTCGTCAGTCGCTCGTTCCAGTTGGCGTTGGGTGTCATATTCTATAGCCCGCTGCAATATCTGCATTGGTACGACCAAGTCGATCAATATGCCGGAAAGTCCTTCCCCGAGCTGGAGTTTTGGAAAGAGATGCCAACGACCTGGGATGACTCAAAAGTGATCGATGGATCCATTGGAAGCTACATGACGGTCGCCCGAAGGAAAGGAGACAGTTGGTTTGTAGGAACGATTGTCAATGAAGCTCGCAGCCTTGACATCCCGCTGCATTTCCTCGGCCAAGGAACGTTCACGGCAAAGATCTATGCCGAGGATCCAAAAAGCAAGAAGAACGTCATCATTGAATCGCGAGATGTCACGTCGGGTGACTCCCTAACGGCAACCATGAGTTCCGGAAGCGGACATGCGATGTGGATTTCCCCAGCTTCATCTGATTAGGCCTGCACCTTATTTTGACTTTAAGGTAGTGGATCTTGTTAAAGATCCCCATACGGAAGGATCTTTAACAAGATCCACTACGAATTAAGGTCGCACGAGTGCTTCGGCGGCTTTTAATTGGGGGTCGTTCTATTCGTGGCGTAGGCTTCCAGCCTGCGATTTGCGACGATTACGGATTGGCAGGCAGGATGCCTACCTCACCACGTTTTAATATTGCTGAAGCACTCGTTTCCGTAGGCGTGTACTTAAGGAATTTTTGATGTGAGCCGACGGCGCTAGCCGCGCGTGTCACCTTATTTTGACTTTAAGGTAGTGGATCTTGTTAAAGATCCACATACGGAAGGATCTTTAACAAGATCCACTACGAATTAAGGTCGCACGAGTGCTTCGGCGGCTTTAAATTGTGGGTCGTTCTATTGGTGGCGTAGGCTTCCAGCCTGCGATTTGCGACGATTACGGATTGGCAGGCAGGATGCCTACCTCACCACGTTTTAATATTGCTGAAGCACTCGTTTCCGTAGGCGTGTACTTAAGGAATTTTTGATGTGAGCCGACGGCGCTAGCCGCGGGTATCACCTTATTTTGACTTTAAGGTAGTGGATCTTGTTAAAGATCCCCATACGGAAGGATCTTTAACAAGATCCA